>NZ_JAHACR010000344.1 GCF_018375725.1 Burkholderia sp.
TGTTCGAGGATACCGGCGAACGCCTGCCGATCATGATCTCGGGCACCGTCACCGACGCGTCGGGCCGCATCCTGTCCGGCCAGACGGTCGAGGCGTTCTGGAATTCGCTGCGCCACGCGAAGCCGCTCACGTTCGGCCTGAACTGCGCGCTCGGCGCGGCGCTGATGCGGCCGTACATCGCCGAACTCGCGAAGCTGTGCGACACGTACGTGTCGTGCTACCCGAACGCCGGGCTGCCGAACCCGATGAGCGACACCGGTTTCGACGAGACGCCCGACGTCACGTCGGGCCTGCTGCGCGAATTCGCGCAGGCCGGCCTCGTGAATCTCGCCGGCGGCTGCTGCGGCACGACGCCGGAACACATCGCCGCGATCGCGACAGCGCTCGCCGATGTGAAACCGCGTCGCTGGCCGAACCAGTACAGCGACGCCGCGTGATCCTCACGCCCGCACGCACGCCCCACAACACACGATTTCGCACCGCCATGACCGATCACACGATGCGCCTTGCCGGCCTCGAGCCGTTCAACGTCACACCCGGGACGCTCTTCATCAACGTCGGCGAACGCACCAACGTCACCGGCTCGAAGGCGTTCGCGCGCATGATCCTCAACGGCCAGTTCGACGAGGCGCTCGCCGTCGCGCGCCAGCAGGTCGAGAACGGTGCGCAGGTGATCGACATCAACATGGACGAGGCGATGCTCGATTCGCAGGCGGCGATGGTTCGCTTCCTGAATCTGATCGCATCGGAACCCGACATCGCGCGCGTGCCGATCATGATCGACTCGTCGAAGTGGGACGTGATCGAGGCGGGCCTCAAGTGCGTGCAGGGCAAGGCGATCGTCAACTCGATCTCGCTGAAGGAAGGCGAGGAAGCGTTCGTGCGTCACGCGAAGCTGATCCGCCGCTACGGCGCGGCGGCCGTCGTGATGGCATTCGACGAGCAAGGCCAGGCCGACACGTTCGCGCGCAAGACCGAAATCTGCAAGCGCTCGTACGACGTGCTCGTGAACACCTGCGGCTTTCCGCCCGAGGACATCATCTTCGACCCGAACATCTTCGCGGTCGCGACCGGCATCGAGGAGCACAACAACTACGCGGTCGACTTCATCGAGGCGACGCGCTGGATCAAGCAGAACCTGCCGTACGCGAAGGTGAGCGGCGGCGTGTCGAACGTGTCGTTCTCGTTCCGCGGCAACGATCCGGTGCGCGAGGCGATCCATACCGTGTTCCTCTACCACGCGATCCAGGCGGGGATGGACATGGGCATCGTCAATGCGGGCCAGCTCGGCGTCTACGCGGAGCTCGACCCGGAACTGCGCGAGCGCGTCGAGGATGTGATCCTGAACCGCCGCGAAGACGCCACCGACCGCCTGCTCGAAGTCGCCGACAAGTTCAAGACCGGCGCCGCGAAGAAGGAGGAGAATCTCGAATGGCGCAACCAGCCGGTCGAGAAGCGTCTCGCGCACGCGCTCGTGCACGGCATCACGACCTTCATCGTCGAGGACACCGAAGAAGCGCGCGCGAAGATCGCCGCGGCGGGCGGCCGCCCGATCAACGTGATCGAAGGCCCGCTGATGGACGGCATGAACATCGTCGGCGACCTGTTCGGCCAGGGCAAGATGTTCCTGCCGCAGGTCGTGAAGTCCGCACGCGTGATGAAGCAGGCGGTGGCGCACCTGATCCCGTTCATCGAGGAAGAAAAGCGCCTGCTCGCGGAAGCGGGCGGCGACGTGCGCGCGAAGGGCAAGATCGTCATCGCGACCGTGAAGGGCGACGTGCACGACATCGGCAAGAACATCGTGTCGGTCGTGCTCCAGTGCAACAACTTCGAAGTGGTCAACATGGGCGTGATGGTCCCGTGCAACGAGATCCTCGCGAAGGCGAAGGTCGAGGGCGCGGACATCATCGGGCTGTCGGGCCTCATCACGCCGAGCCTCGAGGAAATGGCGTACGTCGCATCCGAGATGCAGCGCGACGACTATTTCCGCGTGAAGAAGATTCCGCTGCTGATCGGCGGCGCGACCACGTCGCGCGTGCATACCGCGGTGAAGATCGCGCCGAACTACGAAGGCCCGGTCGTCTACGTGCCGGACGCGTCGCGCTCGGTGTCGGTCGCGTCGAGCCTGCTGTCGGACGAAGGCGCGACGAAGTATCTCGACGAACTGAAGGCCGACTACGACCGCATCCGCGACCAGCACGCGAACCGGAAGGCGCAGCCGATGGTGACGCTGCCCGAGGCGCGCGCGAACAAGACAACGATCGACTGGGCGAACTACCGCCCGGTCAAGCCGAAATTCATCGGCCGCCGCGTCTTCAGGAACTACGATCTGAACGAACTCGCCCACTATATCGACTGGGGCCCGTTCTTCCAGACCTGGGATCTCGCCGGCCCGTATCCGGCGATCCTGAACGACGAGATCGTCGGCGAATCGGCGCGCCGCGTGTTCTCCGACGCGAAGTCGATGCTGGCCCGCCTGATCCAGGGGCGCTGGCTGACCGCAAACGGCGTGATCGCGCTGTTGCCGGCGAACACCGTCAACGACGACGACATCGAGATCTACAAGGACGATTCACGCTCGGAAGTGTTGCTGACGTGGCGCAACCTGCGCCAGCAGAGCGTGCGGCCGGTCGTGGACGGCGTGATGCGCCCGAACCGCTCGCTCGCCGACTTCATCGCCCCGAAGGAATCCGGCGTTGCCGACTACATCGGGATGTTCGCGGTGACGGCCGGCCTCGGCGTGGATGCGAAGGAAAAGCAGTTCGAAGCCGATCACGACGACTACAGCGCGATCATGCTGAAGGCGCTCGCCGACCGCTTCGCGGAAGCGTTCGCCGAGGCGATGCATGCCCGCGTGCGTCGCGAGCTCTGGGGCTACGCGAGCGGCGAAACGCTCGACAACGACGCGCTGATCGCCGAGAAATACGTCGGCATCCGGCCCGCGCCGGGCTACCCGGCCTGCCCGGACCACCTCGTGAAGCGCGACATGTTCGACGTGCTCCAGGCGGACGAAATCGGCATGAGCGTCACCGACGCCCTGGCGATGCTGCCGGCCGCCAGCGTGTCGGGCTTCTATCTCGCGCATCCGGACAGTACCTACTTCTCGGTCGGGAAAATCGGGCAGGATCAGCTCGAGGACTACGCGAAGCGGATGTCGCTGTCGATCGACGAGGCGCGGCGCGCACTCGCGCCGCAGCTCTGACGCCCGCACGGGCCGGCGCGGCCGCGCCGCCCTTTTCTCGGACGAAAAAAAACCCGCTCGAAAGCGGGTTTCTGGCTGGCGGCTGGCCGCACACGGGGATCAGAAACCCCAGTGAATGTCGGCGTTGCCGGCCTTCGCTTCACGCAGCATCGTGAGGAACGGCGCGACGCGTTGCGCCAGGCTCGGCGGCACTTCGTGGTGCGCGCGCTCGGCTTCGTCCTCGTGGAAATGGCCCGCATGCTCGGCACGCTCGTGCGTCGCCTGCGCGACGGCGTTTTCGAGCTTCGAAATCGCCGTGTCCAGTTCTTCGTGCGTAATCACACCGCGCTCGCCGAGTTGCTTGCCGACGAGGCCCAGCACGTACACGGCGAAATCCTTCAACACGTCGAGATCCTGCGCCGCCTTGCTCTTGAACGTAATCATGACTATTCCCTTTTCATCTTGTCGTGTCGGCCGCGCGCCGTCGGAGCGACGCCGGCAGGCCGGCGTCCGACCGCGCGGACGCGGAGCACCTGAGCGGCATATTAGCACCTGTTAAAATTCTGCGATCCCTGAAACGCACGCCCGAAAAGCGTGCCGGCGCGCCGGCGCAAGCGGCCCGCCACCAACACAGCCTTCTACCAGCATGCTGCCAGCACAAAAACTGACCCTCGAAACCCTGCTCGCCGATAGCGTCAAGCAGGTCGCCCAGGCCCTGAAGGGCGATGCCGACGCCGCCTTCGTCACGCCCGCGATCACGCTGGAGCGCCCGAAAGCCGCCGCGCACGGCGACGTCGCATGCAACGTCGCGATGCAGCTCGCGAAACCGCTCGCGTCGAATCCGCGCCAGCTCGCCGAGAAGATCGTCGCGGCGCTGACCGCAAATCCGGCCGCGCAGGATCTCGTCGAAGCCGCCGAAATCGCCGGCCCGGGCTTCATCAACC
>NZ_JAHACR010000345.1 GCF_018375725.1 Burkholderia sp.
ACAGCACGTCCGGGCTGTCGCGCGACACCGCGAACGCGAACCAGACGGTGGAGAACACATTCAACCTGCAGAAGGTCCAGAACAATATGGCCTTTGCGCAGGCGTTCGGCAAGGTCGCGACGTTCGCGGTGGCGGAAGCGGCGACTCAGCTGGAAAACAGCAGCCCGCAGATGAAGGCATTGTTCGGCGAAGGCGGTGCGGGTCGCGACGCGCTGCACGCCGCGGTGGCGGCGATCGGGGCAGCGCTGTCGGGTGGCAACATCGGCGGAGCGGTCGCGGGTTCACTGGCCGGTGATGTGCTGCAGTCCCTGGCGCAGCCAATCATCGATCAGACGGTGAGCCAGTTGCCGCTGAGCGCACAAGCCGCCGCGCGGAACGCGCTGAACGAGATCGTGGCGACGGCGGGCGGTGCGGCGGCTGGCGCTGCCGCAGGTGGCGGTTCATCCGGTGCGCTGGCCGGTGCAGGGTCGGCCATCAACAACGAGCTTTACAACAGGCAGATGCATCAGAAGGAAGCGAAATCGCTGAGCGATCTCAAGAAAGGAAAATCGCAGGCGGAGCGAGACCGGCTGGATGCTGCGGCGTGTTATATGGTGCGCTGTGCGGACGGTGTGCCGACCAACGATCCGAACTACGCACGGCTATCTGCGATGCAGGCTCAGGGGGCGCAGTACACGAAGGAAATCCAAACCCTTCAGGCAACGGGGCAATTTACGCCCTATGACTGGAAGGATGCGGCGACGGATGGCTATACGTCGCATCCATCGATCAAAGGGGTGGCAAACGTCGTTGGGGGAACGTTGGGTACAGCAGGTGGTGTAGCCCTCACGGCCGGCGCGATTGCGGCGTGTCCGGAGACGGGAGTAAGCTGCGCGGGTATTCCGATTGGCGCAGGCGTGACCGGCTCAGCAATTAATCAGTTCAATACGGGGGTTGGTCAAATTACGGGCAGCGCGCCATCGACCGAAGGGCAGGCGGTACTCAATTCGTTCAACCCGAACACGCCGGAGCGTTCGAATCCGTTGATGGCCGATGCGGTTACGACTGGGGTTGGTATCGCGGCTGGGGCTGCGGGTGGGAAAGTACTAGGAGCTCTGGCGAATGGGACTGGCGCTGGATCGGGTATAGCAAATGCCGCAACTAACGCAGGCACCAACGAAGCTCGTATAAATGCTAATTTTCACCGTGACGATAACTTGACAACAGGGCTTGTCCCGGCCGAAGTCGTCAATCAACAGTTTACTAGTCAAGGTTATTCGGCGCCATTCACTGCGGGTACGTACGTAAATATTAGAGTAGCTGGAACGGCTACGCCTGCGAACATGGTTGTGACTAGTGGGCAAGCTGAGGCTATTGCTAACGGAAAGCCGGCAGTAGGTGCGTTTTCCACGCCGGATGCGGTGCCAAGCCAAGCGTATGTTCGTGGTAATTTGGCGATTACTCCTGCGATGAAACCTGATGTTTCGATGGTGCAACCAGTTCAGACAACGGGGAAGCCGCTGGTGACGGTCGAGGGAGGCATTGCTCCGCAGGTTCCGTCATCTCAATATCCGGGGGGAGGGAATCAAACCTTCTATGACTACCCGACAGGTGGTGCGAGAACGGACTACGTCAAACCCGTGGGGCCAGCCAAACCCATTCCATTTGGAAATTGAGCAAATTAATTTTGAGGGAATAATTATGGCGAATCTTGAAATTTCTGGTGACGGTAAGCGAATTGCCTGGGTTGGGCAAGGCGGGATTTGCGAATGGGAGGCAATTGCTCCGACCCCAGAGGAGTGGAGGAAATTAACATTGTTCGACAGAACCAAGGAATCCATTGAGGGGGGGGTATATGCATGGGTTAACGGGGTAATTGGTGATGAAGTTGCCGTGGTTTTTTCGCCTAAGGGTGGGTTGGATTTCAATCTTTTTTATTCAATCTCTTCAGGAAATTTGCTTAGGATAAGCGAAGCTAGGTAACCAAATAGAAGTCGATTCTCTACAATCGGCAACTCCACCCGGATGAGACGGGGAAGCTCAAGCAGTTGCAGCAAGGCAAGAGTGCGTCGGAGCAGCAGCGGTTGGCGGATGCGGCGCGCGCGCTTGCGCATTGATCGGCGGGCGTGCCAGACAGCGATCCGGCCAAGGCGGCGCTGGTCGCCTCGGAGCAGCGCCGCCAGCAGTACACGGCGGAGCAAAGTCAGTTGCAGTCCGGCGGACTGTTTACGTACACGAGCCTAGATCGATTCAACGACGCGGCGGATCGCTATCAGGTCTCGAATCGGGCGATTGGTGCGGTGCAGGGCGTAACCGGAGTGGCGGCAGCCGCCGCGGCGATCGGCTCGGGCTGTTCGACGATTGTGGCATGCAGCTTGGGGGCCACCGTTGCGGGAACAAGCCTGGACTACTCGAAGGCCGGTTTCGGGCAGTTGGTCAACGGCAATTTGACAGCGACGTATGGCGAGCAGGTGCTGCGAAGCCTGGGACTGAGCCCAGAGGCGGCGGCCTTTGCGTACGGGGCACTGAATCTGAGTGGGACGGCCGGCGCCGCGATGCTGGCCAATCAGGCTGCCAAGGATGCAGCAGCGGCAAATAGCGCAGCACGGCTTTCGTACACGACCGAGAAGTTTGGGGCACAGGGGTTACAGCCAACTGCCGATGTGATGAAGACGCCGCAAGCGCAGGCGGTTGTGAATGCGTATACGGCGGCAGGGGTATCTTTGCAAGATGCACAGAAATATGCTGCCGGGCTTATTGAAACGGGTATGTCATTACCTACGACCTTGGCCGTCAAGACGGATACCGAATTAATCAAAGTGGTTCCCAAGGGAACGTTTGGAGGAGATTCAATCTCCGCATATTCTCCATACTTCATGACGAGAACGGAATACGAGGCGCTATCGAAGCTGCCAGCTGACCAGATAGCGGCGAAGCTTGGTCTGCCTGCCGAACAAGCCGTTCGCGGTTCGCAGATTGGCTTTGATGTGTATTCAATGAAGCCTATACCGGGAACTAACCCTCAAGCGTTTGCAAGTCAAGTTGCGCCTGTGCAACAAGGAGCATATTCAGCGCCGGGTGGTGCTCAACAAGTGCTGGTACCTAATCGTAGTCAATGGACTGATCCGAACGCTAACAAGATCGGCGAAATAAAAGAACATTTCTGACTATTATTGTTTCCACGATGGATTGTTTAAGTGATGGAGGCATGCGTGAGTAAGATGGCAGAGCTCGTACGAATGAATATTAGTGTTGGGGCCTATGAAAAAGCTTATTCCATTGGTCGTGATGCACTACAAGAACCTAAGTGTGACCGCGAAAATATTATCGCTGCGCTATGCGAATTAACTGCTCGACTTCGGTCTGATTGCATGAGCCTTGCGGTGCGAAAACTTGACTTTGGTGCGGACTATGATGCACTTGAAAATTTGTTGCGAAAAACAAATGAATTGACGGGGCAAGATATGTACGGTTTCTTTAAAGCGAAGTGAACCAAGTCGAATGCAGACCTTTACAATCGGCAGCTTCACGTAGAAGAGGTGAAGGTTGTCGAGCAGCTCGCAAAGGAAAAGGCGCAGGCGGTATGCCGCGGCGATTCAAGCTGCGTGGCGAAGGCAACGACTTACTGGACCGACATGCTCGAGCGCGCGGCGAAGGGAATGGTCGACGACACGGCGAACAAGGAGAACATGGCCTATCTCCAGACGCTGATCCAGACGGCGAACAATCCGACCAGCGAAGGCGCGATGGGGGGCCTCAGCTCCTACCTGACGAACCTTCAGACGGCGCAAGACATGCTGTCGCAGTATATGGGCAAGCCGATTCTGGTGCGCGGTTCGCCGATGATCTCCGATGGGTCGGCACAGACGTATTTCAGTGCGACACCCGCGCAGCGTTCTGACCAGTATTTGAACTCTGTACTGGGTTCGCTCCCAGGCTCAATCGTGCCGGGTGCGAGCCAACGTGATCAGAAGACAGCTCGGCGTCGATCTCACGCACATTCCGAAGCGACTTGGTGACGGCTTCTACGAGCAGCAGCTTGTGCGCAACGAAGTCACGGCGCTGACTGGCAAGGCGGTGCTCGGACCGTACGCAGACCTGCAGACGATGTATCAATCGCTGATGGCAGCAGGCGCGGAT
>NZ_JAHACR010000346.1 GCF_018375725.1 Burkholderia sp.
ACAACCTGACCGCCGACGGCCGCTTCAAAAATGGCCACGAGCTGCGCGAGACCTTTGCCGCACTGCTGGCCGGCGTCGAACCGAATCTCGCGATCCTGCAATGCGGCTCCGGCGTGACCGCATGCCACAACGCGCTCGCGATGGAGATCGCGGGGCTGCATGGCGCGTCGCTCTACCCCGGTTCGTGGAGCGAATGGAGCGCCGATCCGGCGCGGCCGGTCGCGACCGGCCCGAACCCGTAACGCGACGGCAAGCGCACAGCGGCGGCGTCCGCCGCCACGTCGCTCATATCACGCCGTATTTGCGGAACCACGCGATCGCGCGCTTCCAGCCGTCCTCGGCATCAGCCTTGACGTAGCTCGGCCGGTAGTCGGCAAAGAATGCGTGCCCCGCATCGTCGTAGACGACAATCTGCGATTCGCGCGCAAGCTTCGACTCGCTCGTCTCGATGCGCGCGCGCATGTTCGCAAGCGACGCCTGCGTGATGTTCGCATCCTTGCCGCCATACAGCCCAAGCACCGGCACCTTCAACGTCGAAGCATGGTCGACCGGATTGAACGGCGTCATCTCGTCGGTCTTGCCTTCGACGAACCCGTAACACGCAACCGCCGCGCGCACGTGCGGATTGTGCTCGGCATACAGCCACGCCTGCCGGCCGCCCCAGCAGAAGCCGGTCACGCCGAGCCGGCCGATGTCGCCGCCATTCCTGCCCGCCCATGCGACCGTCGCGTCGAGATCCTCGGTGACCTGCCGGTCCGGCACCTTGCTGACGATCTGCTCGATGAGCGCCTGGATCGTCGGATACTTCGACGCGTCGCCCTGCCGCGCGAACAGGTCGGGCGCAATCGCCAGATAGCCGAGCTTCGCAAGGCGGCGGCAAATGTCGGCGATGTGCGCGTGCACGCCGAACACCTCGTGAATCACGATGACGACCGGCAGGTCGGTCTTGCCCTGCGGTTGCGCGCGATAGGCGGGAATGCTGGCATCGCCCGACCGGATTTCGACGGTACCCGCGTCGAGCCCGTCACTGCCCGTCGTGATCGTCTGCGCCGATACCGGCAAGACTGCCGCCGCGAAGGCGCCGCCGAGCGCCGTCTGCATGAATTGACGGCGTGAAAACGGCGCGCCCGGAACCAAACTGTCGACTTCGGGTTGCAACATGAACGCACTCCTCGCGTGAATGCCGCCGCGCCGCGCATCGGCGACGACGATATCGATGGAACAGCGCCGGCATGCCTGCCTCGGGCCTGCCGACCTCGGGCAGCCGCTACCGAACCCGGCTGCCTGAGGTCGGCCTCTCGCCGCAAACGGAATCCCGAACAAGATGCCCAATAATCCGTTTGCAAGTCAACTGCAAGCTATCCGCCGCGACGTCGGCCCGTTCACATCCGGAACTCGACTCATGGATGGCGGTGCGGCCTCACGCAGCGGCACGGCAAAAAAAACGGGCGGGCAATCCGCCCAATGCGAATTGCCCGCCCGTCGATTGCGTCGCGCCGTCAGTGCAGCTTGACGCGCGGCAACGTCGTGCGCCGCAGCCAGTGTGCGACGGTGTCGAGCAACATGCGCGGCCAGCCGTGCAGCGCCGCGATGTGCATCCGGTACAGCGACATGTACATGAATCGCGCGAACAGGCCTTCGATCAGCATGCTGCCGCCGATCAAGCCGCCCATCAGGTTGCCGACCGCGCTGAAGTGCCCGAGCGACACGAGCGAGCCGAGGTCGCGGTACGTGAATTCCGGCAGCGGCTGCCCGTCCAGCCGGCATCCAATCGCCTTCAACAGGAAGCTCGCCTGCTGGTGCGCGGCCTGTGCACGCGGCGGCACGCCGCGATCGTGGCCGGGCCATGCGCATGCCGCGCAATCGCCGAGCGCGAACACGTTGTCGTCGTTGACGCATTGCAGCGTGCGCCGCACTTCGAGCTGGCCGAGCCTGTTCACTTCGAGGCCGTCGAGATGCGAGAGCACGGCCGGCGCCTTGATGCCGGCCGCCCAGACAGTCAGGTCGGCGCGTATCGACTTGCCGCTCGCGGTACGCACAACGCCCGGCGCAACCTCGACCACCCGCTCGCCCAGCATCAGCCGCACGCCGAGCTTGCCGAGCAACTCGGCCGTCGCGCTCGACACGCGCTCCGGCAGTGCGGGCAGGATGCGCGGGCCGGACTCGATCAGCACGATGCCGACGTCGTGACGCGGATCCAGCTTGTGCAGACCGTACGCAGACAGCACCTGCGCGGTATTGCGCAGCTCCGCGGACAACTCGACGCCGGTCGCGCCGCCGCCGACGATCGCCACCTGGATGCGCGGCTCGCCCGGCGACGCCGGCTCACCGCCGGCTTCCACCGGCGTGTGGTTCTGGTGCTCGGCACGCATGCACAACGCAATCAGCCGCTTGCGGAAGCGCTCGGCCTCGCCCACGGTATCGAGCGCAATCGCGTTTTCCTGTGCGCCCTGCACGCCGAAGAAATGCGTGGTGCTGCCGATCGCGATCACGAGCGTGTCATATTCGAGCGTCCGTTCCGGCAGCAGCACTTCGCCTTCGCCATCGTTGACCGGCGCCAGCGTGATGCGCTTCGCGGCGCGGTCGAGGCTTGCCAGTTCGCCCTGCTGGAACTCGAAACCATGCCAGCGCGCCTGCGCCGCGTATTCGAGCTCCTGAGTAAACGGATCCATGCTGCCCGCCGCGACCTCATGCAACAGCGGCTTCCAGATATGTGTGGGATTCCGGTCGACGAGCGTGACGAGCGCGCGTGCCTCGCGATTTTTACGCGGGCCGTAGCGATCGCCGAGCCGCGTCGCCAATTCCAGGCCCCCCGCACCCCCGCCTACGATGATGATGCGATGCATCTGATTCTCCTCTTGCTATTCAAAACTGGCAGCAGCGCGATGCGCCTCGCATCGCGCCACGGCGTCCCTCGGCGGCCTCGTTCAAATCATCAGTGTGTCCCGCCTCGGAACACGAGGGCGCGTCGCGCCCTGCTATGAAGGTATGCTTAACGGCATTGTCCGGGAGCCCGCACCTTGGCGACAAGCCAATCGTCTCAATTAGTGACGTTCCCGCAACAAAATGCCGCAAATCATCGATGATGCGCATCCAACCCGATCAGTGAGCCTCCTCCCAGTTCGCGCCGGCGCCCACTTCGGCCACGAGCGGCACCTTGAGCTTCGCGACGCCGCACATCATTTCCGGCAGCTTCTCGCGCACATGCGCCAGTTCGGCGTCGGGCACCTCGAGCACCAGTTCGTCGTGCACCTGCATGATCATCCGCGATGACAGCCCCTCGCGGGTGAGCCAGTCGTCCACCGCGATCATCGACAGCTTGATCAGGTCCGCCGCCGTACCCTGCATCGGCGCATTGATCGCCGCGCGCTCGGCCGCCTGACGGCGCGGGCCGTTGCCGCCGTTGATCTCCGGCAGCCACAGACGGCGGCCGAACACGGTTTCGACGTAACCCTTCTCCTTCGCATTCGCGCGCGTCTCTTCCATGTACTGCGCGACGCCGGGATAGCGGGCGAAATACCGGTCGATGTACAGCTTCGCCGCGTCGCGGGTAATGCCGAGGTTCGATGCGAGCCCGAACGCGCTCATCCCGTAGATCAGGCCGAAGTTGATCACCTTGGCGATCCGGCGCTGATCGGCGGTCACTTCCAGCGGCGTCACGCCGAACACCTCGGCCGCGGTCGCGCGATGGATGTCCTCGCCTTGCGCGAACGCGCGCAGCAGCGACGCGTCGCCCGAGATATGCGCCATGATGCGCAGCTCGATCTGCGAATAGTCCGCCGACACGATGTTGCTGCCGGGCGCCGCAATGAACGCCTCGCGAATCCGCCGGCCTTCCGCCGTGCGCACCGGAATATTCTGGAGATTCGGATCGTTCGACGCGAGCCGGCCGGTGACCGCCACCGCCTGCGCGTAGTTCGTGTGCACCCGCCCCGTCTCCGGATTGACCATCCGCGGCAGCTTGTCCGTGTACGTCGACTTCAGTTTTGCCAGGCCGCGGTGCTCGAGCAGCAGCTTCGGCAGCGGGTAGTCCTCCGCGAGCTTCTGCAGCACCTCTTCGTCGGTCGACGGCGCGCCGCTCGGCGTCTTCTTCACGATCGGCAGTTGCAG
>NZ_JAHACR010000347.1 GCF_018375725.1 Burkholderia sp.
GTGACGGGGGCGCTTGGCCGCGTCGGCGGCGGTTCGAACGGGTCGGCTGCGGCGGCCGGCGCTGCGGGCTCGCTGCGCCGCGCTTCGTAAGTCGGCACATCGAACGGCGTCGGCTTCGCGCGCGGCGGCGCGACGCGGCGAATGCCGTCGAAGCGCTTCGCCCAGTACGGATTCGTCAGGTAGTCGAGCCGCACGGTGCCGCCCGTCGACGGCGCATTGACGAAGCGCAGCTTGCCGACATAGATACCGACGTGCGAATGCGGCCGCCCGGTCGTGTTGAAGAAGATCAGGTCGCCCGGCGCGACGCCGTCGGGATCGATCGACATGCCCCGGGTGCTCATGTCCGCGGTTGTACGCGGCAGGCTGACGTCGGCCGCGCGGCCGATGACATAGCGCACCAGTCCGCTGCAGTCGAAGCCGCTGTCCGGCGTATTGCCTCCCCAGCGGTACGGCACGCCGACGAGACTCATCGCCTGGATCGAGATTTCCTCCTGGCCGACGCTGTGGTCGACGAAGGTCGGGAAATTGGCGGGCGGGGGAAAGGCGCGCGGTGTCTTGATCGCCATGCCCGACGGGCGCGACGACTGTGGCGGCACGCTGGAGCAGGCCGCAAGCAGGGAGACGGCGGCGACGGGAAGCCAGATTCGGAGCATGACAGGCGGGCGAACGCGGTGCGCTCGCCAATCGTGTGACGACAGATAGACACGATGGTAGTCCTTGGGACGGGGCTCAGGCAACCATTCCTGAGAATTTACTTGAAGTTCCGCGCGTAAATGACGGGGTAGGTAACGCGGGCGACGTACATTGCCGGCCGCAAAAGAAAACGGCGCGCCGTTTCCGGTGCGCCGTGAGCATGTCGGACACCGTGCCGGAATGAGCCGGCGCGAGTCGACGGATCGTGTTACAGAATGTCCGATGCGTAATCGGCGAGGCGCGAGCGTTCGCCGCGCGCCAACGTGACATGGCCGCCGTGCCCCCAACCCTTGAAGCGGTCGACCACATACGTGAGGCCCGAGCTGCCTTCTGTCAGGTAAGGCGTGTCGATCTGCGCGATATTGCCGAGGCAGACGATCTTGGTGCCGGGGCCGGCGCGTGTGACGAGCGTTTTCATCTGCTTCGGCGTCAGGTTCTGTGCTTCGTCGATGATCACGTACTTGTCGACGAAGGTGCGGCCGCGCATGAAGTTCATGCTCTTGACCTTCAGGCGCGAGCGGATCAGCTCCTGCGTGGCGGCGCGCCCCCATTCTCCGGCGGCATCGTCGGTCTTCTGCAGCACCTCGAGGTTGTCGTCGAATGCGCCCATCCACGGCTGCATCTTCTCTTCCTCGGTGCCGGGCAGGAAGCCGATGTCCTCGCCGACCGGCACGGTGGCGCGCGTCACGATGATCTCGTTGTAGCGCTTGTCGTCGAGCACCTGCGCGAGGCCCGCCGCGAGTGCGACGAGCGTCTTGCCGGTGCCGGCCTGGCCGAGCAGCGTGACGAAATCGATCTCCGGGTTCATCAGCAGGTTCAGCGCGAAATTCTGCTCGCGGTTGCGCGCGGTGATGCCCCACACGTTGTTCTTGTGGTGGCTGTAGTCGCGCAGCGTTTGCAGGAGCGCCGTCTTGCCGTTCAGCTCGCGGACGATCGCGTGGAACGTCGGCTCGCCGTTCTGCGGCTCGAGATAGACGAACTCGTTGACGAGCATCGACGCGACGAGCGGGCCGGTCACGCGATAGTACGTGGTGCCCGTCTTCGTGTCCTGCCAGCTCTCCATGCCCTTCGCATGCTTCGTCCAGAAGTCCTGCGGCAGTTCGCGCACGCCGGAGTAGAGGAGATCCTTGTCCTCGAGAACCTGGTCGTTGTAGTAGTCCTCGGCGGGCAGGCCGAGCGCATGCGCCTTGATCCGCATGTTGATGTCTTTCGACACCAGCACGACCTGACGATCCGGCCGGTCGCGCTGCAGCGCGCGCACGACGCCGAGGATCTGGTTGTCGGCCTTGCCCTGCGGCAACCCTTCGACAGGCGCGATATCGGTCAGCGTCGTCTGGAAATACAGGCGGCCGAGCGCTTCGCGGCTGCCGAGGCGTGCCAGCGGAATGCCGGCCGTGATCGGGCCCGAGTCGGCGACGAGCGCGTCGAGCGTGCGGCTGACCTGGCGCGCGTTGCGTGCGACTTCCGACATCCCCTTCTTGTGGTTGTCGAGTTCCTCGAGCGTCATCATCGGCAGATAGACGTCGTGTTCCTCGAAGCGGAAGAGGCTGCTCGGATCGTGCATCAGCACGTTCGTGTCGAGCACGAACAGTTTCTGGGTCTCGGCCTCGGCGGCCTTGCGGCTGCGCGTCTTCATCGCGGTGCCGGCTTCGCGCGTGCGCGCGGCGGCCGGTTTTTCGGCAACGGGTTGTTTTTCTGTGCGCGCAACCGGCGCGGCGGGTGCCGGCACCGGTTGCAACAATGCTGCCGTCTGACGGGGCTTGCGGCCGCGCGCCGGAGCGGCCGCGGCCTCCTGTGCCGGCGCGACCGAACGCAATGGCGCGGTGGCGTTCGCGGCGGGTGTCATCGGCTGGGCCACGCTCGCCGGGCTGTATTCACCGGCGACGGAAACGTCCCCTTCGGCGGTTTTCGTCGCGGCTTTCGCAGGCCGTGCTTTCGCCTTGTATTCGTCGGGCGGCAGCAGGCTGCCGAGCTTGCTGGGGGGGGTAGGCAAAGGCATGGTGTCCCTCGGGAGGAATCGTGTCGCATGGCATGCGCCGCTGATCGCATCCTGGTGCGCTGTGACGCGTACAGTTTGCGCGCGGTGGCGCACATGAATTTCGAATCGCCGGTTCGCCTAGTTGTCGGTCAGCTCCTTGACGCGATGATGGGCCGGGCTGCATGCCCGTGCGCAATCCATAAAAAAAGCCGCTGCCCCGTCGACCGGGACAAACGGCTCGGCTGTTACCGTCGTGCTGCGCGTCAGGTGCCAAACGGCATCGCAACGACTAGCGGCGCAGCATCGAGAAAAATGGGGCGAACAAGCATTCATTGCGGCCCAATATAACGCGGCTCAAAGCGCTTGTACAGCACTTAGGACGTCGTCCACATGCCCCGGAACCTTGACGCCGCGCCAGGCCTGTCGAAGCACGCCGTCGGCGTCGATCAGGAATGTCGAGCGCTCGATTCCGCGCACTTCCTTGCCATACATTTTTTTCATCCTGATGACGTCGAACATCGCGCACAGCGCTTCGTCGGCATCGGAGATCAGCGGAAACGGCAGCTCGAGCTTGGCCTTGAAATTGTCATGCGAGCGCAGGCTGTCGCGCGACACGCCGGCAATTTCCGCGCCGGCCTGCTGGAACTGCGGATAGAGATCGCGGAACTGCAGGCCCTCGGTCGTGCAGCCGGGCGTGTTGTCTTTCGGATAGAAATACAGCACGAGCTTTTTGCCGCGCAGCGCGGACAGCGAAAAATCGCCGCAGGTGGCCGGGGCGGTGAAATCGGGAACTTGACGGTCTACTTCGACGGACACGTGTTTCTCCTGTTGTTATCGGTGGTGCGGTTGCGTCGGCGCGTTGCGTCTGGGTCGGCGCGGCGGCAGGCCGCGCCGTACGGGCGGAATCGCAGGAAGCTCGCCCGCGGAAAGCCTAGTCGGGCTGGACGATCAGCTCGCCGGAGCGGCCCGGAATTTCGCCCCACGTGACAGGGTACGATGGCAATGTGTCGCGGTCTAGCGTCGCGTGATAGTCGCCCATCGTCGCGAACGTGTGACCCTGCGCGCGCCAGCCGGCGAGCAGTTGCTCGAAGACCGGCGCGAGCTTCTGGCCTTCCAGTTCCGCATGCAGCGTGAAAACCTGGTCGTGCGGATTGGCTTCGGTGAACTGGAGGATGTGCGCGGCGACGTTGTGCGTATCGACGCCGTCGACGCCGAGCACTTCATCGAGCGTCGGCAGCGTCGTCGGCATCTGCACATGCGACAGCGTCTTGCCGCCGACGACGGGCCGATACGGCGAATGCCCGCGGCCGTCGGACGCATAACGCATGCCCCACGCGTCGATCTGCTCGAACGCCGCGTCGTTCATCTGCCAGCCGGCAGCGCCGTGCGTGACGGGCGGTGCGCCGAAGATCTCGGCGAAGCGCGCGTGGCTTTTC
>NZ_JAHACR010000348.1 GCF_018375725.1 Burkholderia sp.
AGGAGGACGAGGCGATCGTCGCGCGCATCACGCCGCTCGTGCCGGAGCTGATCGCGAAGCATCAGCAGAAGATCGTCGAGCGGCTGCAGGAAGCGCTCGGCATCGCCGCGCCGGAAGGCAGCGCGCCGATCGTGTCGCGCGAGGAAGCAGCCGAGCGCATCCGCCAGGAAGTGACGATGTACGGCATCCGCATCGACATCGCGGAAGAACTGTCGCGCCTCACCGCGCACCTGAACGAAACGCGTCATGTGATCGAGAAGGGCGGCCGCGTCGGCAAGCGCCTCGACTTCATGATGCAGGAACTGAATCGCGAAGCAAACACGCTCGGCTCGAAAGCGGCGGCGAAGGAACTTGCCGATGCGTCGATGGCGCTCAAGCTGCTGATCGAGCAGATGCGTGAGCAAGTGCAAAACCTGGAGTAACGCAACATGACCGAATCCACCCACGACGGCCACGCCGCGCATTCGCTGCACGCCGGCATTTATCCCGGCAACCTGTTCATGGTCGTCGCGCCGTCGGGCGCGGGTAAGTCCACGCTCGTCAACGCGCTGCTGTCGAAGGACAGCGACATCTGCCTGTCGATCTCGTACACGACGCGCAAGCCGCGTCCCGGCGAGCAGGACGGCCAGCATTACCACTTCACGACCGTCGAGGATTTCCGCGCGCGTCACGCGGCGCACGAGTTCCTCGAGAGCGCGGAAGTGCACGGCAACTACTACGGCACTTCGCGCATCTGGATCGAAGAGCAGATGAAGAGCGGCCACGACGTGCTGCTCGAAATCGACTGGCAGGGCGCGCAGCAGGTGAAGAAGCAGTTCCGCAACGCGGTCGGCATCTTCATCCTGCCACCGTCGCTCGACGCGCTCGAAGAGCGTCTGAAAAAGCGCGGCCAGGACGAGCCGAACGTGATCACGCGCCGTCTGCTTGCCGCCGGCAGCGAGATGGCGCATGCATCGGAAGCGGAGTACGTGGTGATCAACGAGAATTTCGATCGCGCGCTCGCCGAACTGGAATGCATCGTCGCCGCGACGCGTTTGCGATTTGCTTCGCAGTACGCGCGACATGCCGAGCTCTTCATCGAGCTCGGCATCCATCTGCCGCATGCGGAATGACGGTGGTGGACGAGGGACATAAGGTAGAATAGGCACTATATTCAGAAGGAATTACCCAACATGGCTCGCATTACCGTCGAAGACTGCCTGAAGCAGATCCCCAACCGCTTCGAACTGGCGCTCGCCGCCACCTATCGCGCGCGGCAGCTCGCGCAAGGCCATACGCCGAAGATCGAAAGCCGCGACAAGCCGACCGTCGTTGCGCTGCGTGAGATCGCGGCCGGCCAGGTTGGCCTCGAGATGCTGAAGAAGGTGCCGGTCTAAGGCGCACCGGTTCAGTCCAGCCATGTAGTCCGCGCGCGCCACGATTGCTGACCCCTGGAGGCGAATATGAGCACCACACCATCGTCCGCCTCCGCGGATCCGGGCACCGAAACCACCGCGCAATCGCCCGCGCGCCAATACATCGACGCGGTCCTCGAACAATCGTTCCGTCATCTGTTCGGGCCGACCGCCACGCCGGAGCAGCCGCGCAAGCACGGCGTCGTTTCGATTGCGAAACTGACTGCCGCGCTTGCCGAGTATCTCCCTCCGGAGGAAATCAAAGAGGTCAAGGCGGCGTTCCATTTCAGCGACGAAGCCCACCTCGGTCAATATCGCCAGAGCGGCGAACCCTATATCACCCATCCCGTCGCCGTCGCGGAAATCTGCGCCGGCTGGAAGCTCGACGCGCAGGCAATCATGGCCGCGCTCCTGCATGACGTGATGGAGGACCAGGGCGTGACCAAGAGCGAACTGGCCGAGCGGTTCGGGCCCAAGGTCGCGGAACTGGTCGACGGCCTGTCCAAGCTCGACAAGATGGAGTTCCGCAGCCGCGAGGAAGCGCAGGCGGAAAACTTCCGCAAGATGCTGCTCGCGATGGCGCGCGACGTGCGGGTCATCCTCGTCAAGCTCGCCGACCGCCTGCACAACATGCGCACGCTCGGCGCGGTGCCGATGGAAAAGCGCCGCCGCGTGGCGCGCGAGACACTCGATATCTACGCGCCGATCGCGCACCGCCTCGGGCTGAACAATACCTATCGCGAGCTGCAGGACATGAGCTTCGCGAACTTCAACCCGCATCGCTACGCGACGCTGGAGAAGGCGGTGAAGGCGGCGCGCGGCAATCGTCGCGAAGTGATCGGCAAGATCCTCGAATCGGCGCAGCGCGCGGTCGCCGACGCGAAGATCGACGCCGAGATCACCGGGCGCGAAAAGACCATCTACAGCATCTACCGGAAGATGCGCGACAAGCAGCTGTCGTTCTCGCGGGTGCTCGACGTGTACGGTTTCCGTGTCGTCGTCGAGAATCCGCTCGACTGCTATACGTGCATCGGCGCGCTGCATGCGCTCTACAAGCCGGTGCCGGGCAAGTTCAAGGACTACATCGCGATCCCGAAGATCAACGGCTATCAGTCGCTGCACACGACGGTCGTCGGCCCGTTCGGCGCGCCGATCGAATTCCAGGTGCGCACGCGCAAGATGCACGAGATCGCGGAGGCGGGCGTCGCCGCACACTGGCTGTACAAGCACGGCGGCGCGGACCTGAGCGACGTGCAAAAGCGCGCGCATCAGTGGCTGAAGTCGCTGCTCGACATCCAGAGCGAGGCGGGCGATTCGAGCGAATTCCTCGAGCACGTGAAGATCGACCTGTTCCCGGATGCGGTCTACGTGTTCACGCCGAAGTCGAAGATCATGGCGTTGCCTCGCGGCGCGACCGCGCTCGACTTCGCATATTCGATCCACAGCGATCTCGGCAATCAGTGCGTCGCCGTGAAGATCAACAACGAATTGCTGCCGCTTCGTACCGAACTGAAGAGCGGCGATATCGTCGAGGTGATTACCGCGCCGTATTCGAAGCCGAATCCCGCGTGGCTGGGCTTTGTGCGCACCGGCAAGGCGCGCTCGGCGATCCGTCACTATCTGAAGACGATGCGCCTGAACGAGTCGGTGCAGCTCGGCGAGCGTCTCGTCGACCAGAGCCTGAAGGGCTACGGTCTCGCGCTCGCGGATGTCACGCCGGAAGTCTGGGACAAGCTCGTCCAGTGGACGGGCAACAAGAGCCGCCAGGAAATTTTCGCGGACATCGGCCTCGGCCGCCGCGTTGCGGCGGTGATGGCAAAGCGCATCGAAGTGCTGATGAGCGGCCGCGATGCCGACGACGATCTGCCGAAGGCGGAGCGGCATGCATCGCACCATGCGCCGCCTGTCGTGATCACGGGCACCGAGGGGATGTCGGTGCAGTTGTCGGCGTGCTGCCGCCCGATTCCGGGCGACGACATCATGGGGTATATCGGCATCGGCCTCGGGATGGCGATTCATACGACCGATTGCCGTGTCGCCCGGCGTATTCATCGCCGCGATCCGGGTCGCTGGATCGACGTTGCATGGGCGCCGCAGCCGGGCCGCCTGTTCGATGTCGCGGTGAAGGCGCTCGTGAAGAACACGAAGGGGATCTTCGCGCGCGTGGCGGCGGATATCACGTCGGCCGATGCGAACATCGTCCACATCGCGATGGACGAGGATCTCACGCACGAATCGACGGTGCTGCGCTTCGTGATCCAGGTCAGCGATCGCGTCCATCTGGCGAACGTGATGCGGCGTGTGCGTACCAACCCGGATGTGATGCGGATCACCCGCGAGCGCTCGACCGACGACGGTACGCATGCGCGTCATGACGGCGGGATGCGGATCGAGCGCGAGCGGCAGGATTACTGATCCTGGTGCGCGGGCGGGGCGGCGGCGACAGGGCCGCCGTTTTTTTTGAGCTTGTTCGGTGGTGCAGGGCGTGACAGCAAGGTCTGCTGCCGACGGATGGCGATCGCGCATGGAGGGGTAAAAGAAAAAGGGCTTTCCCGGAGGAAAGCCCTTTTGAAGTGGCGCGGCTGGCAGGATTCGAACCCACGACCCCTTGGTTAGTAGCCAAGTACTCTATCCAACTGAGCTACAGCCGCACGCAAAGCGGTACTACTTCAACTGACAGAGCC
>NZ_JAHACR010000349.1 GCF_018375725.1 Burkholderia sp.
CGCGTTTCACCGTCGCCTAAGGAGGTCAGCCCCCACAGCACCGGACGGTAGTCGATGTCCAGCACCGTGCGCACGCCGTGACGGCGGGCATAGCCCAGCGCCGTCAGCACCGCCTCGCGGGTCTGAGGATGAGAAAGGTGAGTCCCGGTGATGGCAAGACACCGTGCGGAGGCAATGTAGCTTTCGTCCACATCGCTGGCCGTAATGGCCATATCCGCGCAGTTATCGCGATAAAAAATCAGAGGAAAGGTGTCCCGGTCTTTAATGCCGAGTAGCACCAGCGCCGTGAGGCGGTCTTTATCAGTAATCAGATGGCTGGTATCGCAGCCCACCTGGCTGAGCTCTTCGCGCAGGAAGCGGCCCATATGTTCATCGCCGACGCGCGCCAGCATCGACGAGCGCAGGCCCTGGCGCGCGGTGCCGTACGCCACGTTGCCGGATGAGCCGCCGAGGTATTTGGCGAAGCTCGACACATCCTCCAGACGGGCACCAATCTGCTGACTGTAGAGGTCTACCGCCACGCGGCCCATGCATATCACATCAAACTGCTTTTCCACGTTGATACCTCATCAGACAATGTCATTCACGTTCAGCCAGCGGCCTTCCCGGTGCGAGAGCGCGATCGCGTCCAGCACGCGCGACACCTTCCAGCCCTCTTCGAAGTCCGGCCACATCGGCGCGTCGGCGGCAATCCCGTCCACCAGGTCGCGCACCTCCACCGTTTTTTGATCGTTAAAGCCAATCCCATGGCCTGCGCCCATGCAGAACGCGGCGTAGTCCGGGTGTGCCGGGCCGACGAGCAGGGTGCGAAACCCCTGACGGTTTACCGGATCGTCATGCAGATAGAGCTTCAGCTCCGCCATGCGCTCCTGGGTAAAGCTGATGGCGCCTTTCGTCCCGGTGATGACGTACGACAGCCCCATCTTGCGGCCGCAGGCGACGCGGGAGGTTTCAATCACGCCCTGCGCCCCGCCCGCGAAGCGCACCATCGCGTGGGCCTGGTCCTCGTTTTCGACGGCAATCATGTCTGACGATCCGGCCTTTGCCGGACGTGCCGGGACCACAATCTTCAGGTCGCCGCAGACCTGCTCAATCTCCCCGACCAGGTACTGGGCCATGTTGACGATATGCGCCGCGAGGTCACCCAGCGCCCCCAGCCCGGCGGTCTCTTTGAAGCAGTGCCAGTGAATGGGCGAGAGCGGGTCGGCCATATAGTCTTCGTTGTGGGTGCCGTAGAAGTGGATCACTTCGCCAATCTCGCCGCGGGCAATAATCTCCTTCGCCAGCTGCGCCGTCGGGTTCTTCATGTAGTTGAACCCCACCAGCGTTTTCACCCCGGCCCGCTTCGCGGCGTCGACCATCTCGCGCGCGTCATGGGCGTTCAGCGCCAGCGGCTTCTCCGAGTAGACATGCTTGCCGTGGCGGATCGCCTCCAGCGCCATCTCTTTATGCAGGTGGTTGGGTGAGCAAATATCCACCACGTCAATCGCCGGGTCGGCCACCAGCGCCCGCCAGTCGCCCGTGGAGCGGTTGAAGCCAAACGCCTGCGCGCGCGCTGCCGCCAGCTCCGGCGTGACTTCCGCCACCATCTCGCGCACCAGCCTGCCCCGCAGGTTGAACACCGTCGGAGCCTGGGCATAGGCGATAGCGTGCGCCTTGCCGATATACCCGGTGCCAATCAATCCAATACGAACCTCTTTCATCGTGATCCTCACAGTGCGCCGCGACGGCTCTTGGCGTAGGTATCAAACGCCACCGCCAGAACGATAATTAACCCGGTGATAATCTGCTGGTAGTAGGCCGAGACGTTCATCAGCACCAGGCCGTTAATCAGAATCCCCATGATGATGGAGCCAATAATGGTTCCGCCGATGCGCCCGTAGCCGCCCATCAGCGAGGTGCCGCCAATCACCACCGAGGCGATGACGCGCAGCTCAAAGGAGATCCCGGCCACCGCCTCGGCGCTCCCCAGACGCGCGCTGAGAATAAAGCCCGCCAGCCCCGCCAGACAGCCAATCAGCACGTAGACGCTGACCAGCACGCGCTTGACGTTGACCCCCGCCAGGCGCGCCGCCTCCGGGTTACCGCCGATGGCGTAGACGAAGCGGCCCCAGCGGGTTTTGTGCAGTGCCAGATAGCCGCCGAGGGCGACGATGGCGAAGATCCAGATCGGAATGGAGATGCCGAGCAGCTCCCCGCGCCCCCACCAGCGGTAGCCCTGATCGAAACCGGCGATCGGCGCGCCGTCGTTGATCACCAGCGTCAGGCCGCGCCAGATGGTCATCCCGCCGAGGGTGACGATGAACGGCGGCAGGCGGAGCAGGGCGATCAGGCCGCCGTTGATCACGCCGAAACCGAGGCCGACCGCGAGCGCGGCCGGAATCCCGAGCCAGCCCCAGTTCGGGATGTTCGATGCGAGGAGCGCCGCGACAGCGGCGGCGGCGAGCACCGAGCCGACCGACAGGTCGATGCCGCCCGTCAGGATCACGAAGGTCATGCCCGCGGCGAGCACGATATTGATCGACGCCTGCTGCGTGACGATCGACAGGTTCTGCAGGGTGAGGAAGCCGTCGGTCAGGAAGCCGAATCCGACGCACAGGAGGAGCAGGACCGGCAGCATGCCGGCGGTACGCAACAGCGACTGCATGCGCGTGCGATGTTCGCCGGCGCGCGCTTGCGGCGCGTGCGCCGGTGCCGGATGGGCGGACGCGGAAGCGGAAGCGAGGTTCTGCTGCTTGGTCTGATGGATCATTTGGATTACCTGATCGTAAGGGGCAAAGTCGGGCGCGACGCTCAGTGAGCGTCGGCCAGTTCCGTCTGCGAGCCGGTGGCGAGCGCGATGATCGCCTCCTGCGTGATCGGCTCGCCGCTGTATCCGCCGAGTTCCCCGGCGATCCTGCCTTCGCGCATCACGAGCACGCGGTCGGCGACGCCGATGATTTCCGGCAGTTCGCTCGAGATCACAATGACGCCGACGCCCGCCCGCGCCAGCTCGTTGATGATCCGGTAGATCTCGGACTTCGCGCCGATGTCGACGCCGCGCGTCGGCTCGTCGAGAATCAGCACGCGCGGCTTCGTCTCGAGCAGGCGCGACAGCAGCACCTTTTGCTGGTTGCCGCCGGACAGCGCGCCGACGTTGACATTCGCATGCGGCACGCGGATCGACAGCGACGCGATGGCGTCGCGCGCGCGCCCGGCGCCGCGTGCGAGGTCGAGCGCGCCGAGCCGCGCATCGCGGCCGCAGACCGAGATGTTGATGTTGTCGCGCACGCTCATGTCGAGGAACAGGCCCTGACGCTTGCGATCCTCGGTCAGATAGACGAGCCCGGCGTCGATCGCCTCGCGCGGCGCGTGCGCGCCCAGGGTCTTGCCGCCGATCGTCACGTCGCCGCGCGTGCGCGGTTCCGCCCCGAAGATCAATCGTGCAAGCTCGGTGCGGCCCGCACCGACGAGACCCGCGATACCAAGCACTTCGCCCGCGTGCAGGTCGAGGCTGCAGCCGCGCACGCGGTTGCCGTCGGCGACATCGCGCACGGACAGCAGCAGGTTGCCGGGATCGTACGGCGCATGCGCTTTCTTGTAGAAGCCGGAGATGTCGCGGCCGACCATCATGCCGACGAGCCGCTCGGCCGACAGCGATTCGCGTTCGAGCGTGCCGACGTACGTGCCGTCGCGCAGCACCGACACGCGGTCGGACAGTTCGTAGATTTCCGCCATCCGGTGGCTGATGTAGATGATCGCGAGGCCGTCCGCGCGCAGCTGGCGGATGAGCCGGAACAGATGCGCGGTCTCGCGCGACGACAGCGGCGTGGTGGGTTCGTCCATCACGAGGATGCGTGCGCGCGTATGGACGGCCCGTGCGATTTCGACCAGCTGCTGTTCGGCGATCGACAGCGAGCCGACCCGCGTTTCCGGGCCGAAGCTTGCGCCGAGACGTTCGAGCACATTCGCGCAGCCGCGCGCCATGGCCGCGCGGTCGATCGTGCCCCAGCGGCCGTTGCCGCGACGCAGTTCGCGGCCGACGTAGATGTTTTCCGCGACGGTCAGGTTCGGCGCGAGACACAGTTCCT
>NZ_JAHACR010000350.1 GCF_018375725.1 Burkholderia sp.
ATTCGGCATCGACGCCGGGCGGCTCGCGGTCGGCGGCGACAGCGCGGGCGGCACGCTCGCGACCGTGTGCGCGGTGCTCGCGCGCGATGCGGGGATCCGGCTTGCGTTGCAACTGCTGATCTATCCGGGCGTGACCGGCTACCAGCAGACCGAGTCGCATGAGCGGCTGGCGAACGGCTACCTGCTGTCGAAGGACACGATCCAGTGGTTCTTCTCGCAATATCTGCGCAATCCGTCGGATCGTGACGACTGGCGTTTCGCGCCGCTCGACGGCACGCGTGGCGCGCCGTCGTTCGCGGACGTCGCGCCGGCGTGGATCGCGACCGCCGAATAAGATCCGCTGAGCGACGAGGGCGCGGCGTACGCGGACAAGCTGCGCGCGGCGGGCAACCGGGTGACGCTGAAATGTTACCCGGGGATGATTCATGAATTCTTCAAGATGCGCGGCTTCGTGCCGGAAGTGCGTGCCGCGCATGCGGACGCTGTCGCGGCGTTGACCGCGGCATTCGACGCCGCCTGAACACCGTATCGCGCCACGGTGGCGGCGTGTGGCGACCTGCGTGACGGAGGCCGGCGCGGCTGATCGGCGCCAGGCGGCAACGGGCGTGCGCCGCGTTGGCGGCCGGGCGGCTGGCGAGTGTTTCGTCGACGCCGGGCCTGCCGCGCACCGGAATGACGCGTGGGCGCCAAACGGCAGCGTGCGGCCGGAGCCGGTTTATCGGGCGCGTATCCCGTCGATGTCGAACGTGAACGCGCGCTCGAACGTACCGGGCCGGACGATGCGGTGCGAGCCGTCGTCGTCGCAGCGCTCCTTCAGTTCGACCGTCAGCCGCACGCCTTCCTTGATCGTGACCCGCAGCGCGGTGGTGCCGCGCGAGCCGTATTCGGGCGTCTCGATGAAGGCCGCGGACAGTGCGCGCTCGCGGGCCAGCGGGATGCCGGTATGCGGCAGGGCGTCGTCATCGGCCACATGCGTGTCGCGCATCAGGTCGATCAGCGCGTCAAGCGGCGGCGACGGGTCGCCGGTCAGCAGCGTGCCGAGCCCGGCCCGCTTGCGCACCACCTTCGGCCAGGGCGTGTCGAGCCGCGCATTGGACAGCGCATGCACGCCGGCGGACACCAGGGCGGGCGCCTCGACGCCGTTCGCGCCTTCGGCGGCGCGATTGCAGAACCACGCGAGTTCGCGGCGCTTCCAGTCGCCGACCAGCAGGTTGAAGCCGTTGTACACCGCCGCATGCTCGGCGAGCCGCGTGAGGTAATCGAGCGGCGCGAGCGGCTGGCCGTCGAGATAGTCCGACACGAGCTTGCCGCGGGTCGGCGCACCCGCGCGGATATCGAACGGCGCTCGGTAATTGGTGAGCGCCGCGAAGCGGCCGTCGCGCGAGACGCCGAGCCAGGTGCCGCCGGCTTCGAGATCGCGGCCGGCCAGCACGCCCGGCGCGTCTTCCCACCACGAGAGCGGCGCGCTGGTGCGGCGGAAGAACTCGTCGCGGTTGGCGGCCAATGTAAAAAGGGGGCCGGCGGCGGCATCGGGCTGCCAGTCGAACGCAATCAGACACATCGGGCGAGCTCTCGCTGGAGTAGTCGGACGCCGGCGGCGGTGGGCGAGCCGGCGCGCGAACGGGTTAGCGGCGGGTCAGACTTCCGTCGGCCACGCGTAGGGCAGCGCCTCGAACGCGAGGGCCGGGCCGTCGGCGGCGCCGAGATGTACGCTGCCGCTGTCGAGCGCGGCCAGCTTGATCTCCGCGAGGACGTCGACGCCGCCGCCGGGTGCCGCCGCCGCGTTGACGATCATTCCGCACGGCTGGCCGGGATCGTCGCTGTGGAACAGCTCGACGCCCGCGTGAACCGTATCGGTATCGCCCGCGACGTGTGCCAGCGCAGTGCGGCGCTTGATCGTGCCGCGATACTGGCTGCGCGCGACGATTTCCTGTCCCGGATAGCAGCCCTTGCGAAAGTTCACGCCGCCGATCACGTCGAAATTCACCATCTGCGGCACGAATTGCTCGACCGCCGGCTGCGTGATGCGGGGCTGGCCGGCACGGATGGCGAGCAAGTCCCAGACGGCGGGAGACACGGCGGCCAGCTTGCCGTCGAGCGCGGCGAGGCGCGCATCGACCTCGTCGCGCGGCCCGATCCACAGATAGCGCGGCTTGCCGTCCGCGTCCGGCAGGCGGATCAGCGCGCCGGCAGGCCCGTCGACCTTCGCGTGGACGCCGTCCGGCAGCGCATCGAAGATGCCCGACAGCGCGCTGCGCACATCGCCGGCGAAACCCACCACGGCGAGCGCATCGCTGGCATCGGTCAGTTTCGCTTTCGCGCGCAGCACGAACATCGACAGGCGCTTTTGCGCGGCGGGCTGCACGTCCTTCGACACGAGCAACCGCACGTCATGGCCGGCACGCCAGGCGAGAAACGACGCGAGCAGGCGTCCCTTCGGCGAACAGTAGCCGGCAAGCCGGGCGCTCGCGGCGTCGAGATGCTCGATATCGTTGGTCAGCTGGCTGTGCAGGAAGGTTGCGGCATCGTCGCCGGCGACGTCGATCACGCCGAACTGCGGGAGGCGCATGTACGCGCCCGCGGCACCGAATTCGGCGGCGGACGGGCGGGGGAAAACGGGAAGCGCGGCGGGGGCGGCGGCCTGGGCGGCCGTTGAGGCGATCGTGGTGCTCATGGAATGAGGGAACAGTCAATCCTGACTTTGGCGTAGGCGAGCAAGTATTATATGGGTCTTACCAGAGTCACGTTCCGCATGCCCCTACTGAAAAAATGCGCCGCCGCGTTCGCGGCGCTGGCCGTCGTTGTCGCCGCCGCCGGCGCGGGCGGCGCCTATTACTGGGCGACGCGGCCGCTGCCGCTCGGCGCCGCGTCGCTCGACGTCACGATCAAACCCCGCAGCAGCGTGAAAAGCGTCGCGCAGCAGCTCAAGCGCGGCGGCGTGCCGGTCGAGCCGTTCGGCTTCGTCGCGATGACGCGCATCCTCGGCCTGTCGAGCCAGCTGAAATCGGGCAACTACGAATTCAAGACCGGCGTGACGCCGTACGAGGTGCTGCAGAAAATTGCCCGCGGCGATGTCAACGAGTATGTCGCCACGGTGATCGAGGGCTGGACCTTCAGGCGGATGCGGGCGGAGCTCGACGCGAATCCGGATCTCGTGCACGCGACGGCCGGCATGAGCGACGCCGATCTGCTGCGCGCGATCGGCGCGCCGGACAACGCGATCCGGCACGGCAGCGCCGAAGGGCTGTTCTTCCCCGACACCTACCTGTTCGACAAGGGCACGGACGATCTGAACATCTACCGGCGCGCGTACCGCCTGATGCAGACGCGTCTCGACGAGGCGTGGGCCGCGCGCGTGCCCGGGCTGCCATACAAGACGCCGTACGAGGCGCTGACGATCGCGTCGATCGTCGAGAAGGAAACGGGCCATGCGGCCGACCGCGCCTTCGTGGCGGCCGTGTTCGCGAACCGGCTGCGCATCGGCATGCCGCTGCAGACCGATCCGTCGGTGATCTACGGTCTCGGCGACGCGTACGACGGTCGCCTGCGCAAGCGCGATCTGCAAACAGACACTCCCTACAATACGTACACCCGGCGCGGGCTGCCGCCGACGCCGATCGCATTGCCCGGCGCCGCGGCGCTGCAGGCGGCGGTCAGTCCCGCCGCGACGAGCGCGCTTTACTTCGTCGCGAAGGGCGACGGGACGAGCGTGTTCTCCGATACGCTGGGCGACCACAACAAGGCCGTGGACAAATATATTCGAGGTCAATAATGGCACGCGGTAAATTCATCACCTTCGAAGGCATCGACGGCGCGGGGAAAACCACCCACCTGAACTGGTTTTGCGAACGGCTGGCCGACAGGCTGGCGGCGGCCGGCAAGCAGGTTGTCGTCACGCGCGAGCCGGGCGGGACGCAGCTCGGCGAGAAGCTGCGCGAGATTCTTCTGAACCAGCCGATGGATCTCGAAACCGAGGCGCTCCTGATGTTCGCCGCGCGGCGCGAGCATCTCGCGCTCGTGATCGAGCCGGCGCTCGTGCGCGGCGACTGGGTCGTGTCCGAT
>NZ_JAHACR010000351.1 GCF_018375725.1 Burkholderia sp.
ATCGAGCAGGACAGTTTCGTGCGCGAGATCGCGACCGTCGCGTACTGAACGGACCGTGCCGCCGTCGGGGATAAACCGTCGGTGCGCAGCCGCCGCGATGCCGCCGTTTTCCGGGGGCATCGCCGGTTGCGGCTAAACTAGACGATCCGTACCACCCCGGACAGGATCGCATTTGCTTTCGTTTTTCTTGCATTTTCTGGGCTGGGCCGTCACGGCCTGTTGTCTCTTTTTCTGGTTCGCCCGCGTGGCGGCACGCCGGCCGGTCCGGCCCCACATCGCGGCATGCGTGGCTATCCTCGGATTCGTCTGTGTACAGCCGGCGCTCGCAGAGACCTCGCCAAGCCTCGCCACCTTCCAGAAGCTGATCGTGCCGACCGCCGATGCGTCCACGCCCGCCGCATCGGCACCGGCCGCATCGGGCGCTGCATCCGCGTCTGCGCCGTCACCGGCCAGTGCGGCCGAGATCGCGCAGTCCTTCAATACCGTGATCCGGATGCTCGACAGCGACCGGCAGCGAACCGCGCTCGTATCGCAGCTGAAGGCGCTGCGCGACGTCGCGCAGACGGCGGATGCCGCGTCCGGCGTGTCGTCCGCATCCGCGACGGCGAACGCAGGCTTGTGGGGCGCGATTGCGTCCGGCATGGCGAGCGTCGAAGCGGGCATGAAGCGGGGCGACTCGCCGCTGCGATACTGGGCAGGCCGCTTCACGGCCGCCGGCAACGAGCTGTACACGCTCGTGAGCGGACACGGGCCGGCGTCGCCCGGGACGATCCTGCTCGACTTCGTCGTGCTGCTCGCCGGATGGGGCGCCTGCGCGATCGCGCTGATCTGGGCGCAAAACCGGCTCGCCACGCGGCTCGGCATCGAGATCGAACTGAATCCGAATCCGGGCGCGCGTGAAATGCTGATGTTCGCGCTGCGTCGTGTCGGACCGTGGATCGTCGCGTTCGCGGTGGTGCTGGCCATCGCGCGCAACCTGCCGGAATCGCTCGGCCGCCTCGTCGCGCTCGTGGTCGCCTACGCGATCGTATCGGGTTCGGTGTTCGCGGCGCTGTGCCTGATCATGTTCGCGCTGTTCAGCGCCGGGCCGCGCCGCGCGGCCGGCGGCGTGCTGATCGAGCGGTCGTCGCGCCTGCTGCGCGTGATCGGCGCATTCGGCGCGCTCGGCGACGCGGCACTCAATTACGACATCGCGCAGCAGCTCGGCACCAATCTTGCCGGCCTGATCGCGACGTTCGCCAACATGACGGCCGCGACACTGTGCGCGTATTTCGCGCTGGCGTTCCGGCGGCCGGTCGCTCACCTGATCCGCAATCGCAACTACGCGCAGCGCAGCGGCCATCGCGCGACGACCGAGATGGCCGATTTCGCCGCATGGCTCTGGCCGGTACCCGTGTTGCTGCTCGCGTTCGCAGCAGTGTTCGGCACGCTTGCCGGCAGCCGCTCGTCGTCGAACCTGCTGCAGACGTCGATCGTGACCGCCATGCTGCTGGTGCTCGCGTTTTTCCTGTCGGCCGTCGTGATGCGCGTCACGCGTCCGAATCCGGCGCATCGCCGCATGCGGCGCAACCAGTCCGCCTATGTCGCGCGACTCGTGCGTTTCGCCGGTTCGCTCGCGACGTTGTTCATCTGGCTCGGCTACGTCGAACTGACGTCGCGGCTGTGGGGCATCTCGATCGTGGGCATCGTCGAGCACAGCGTCGCCGCGCGCGGCATTGCGCAGGCGATGACCGCGATCGTCGTCACGCTGTTCGTGTCGTGGCTCGCCTGGATCATCGTCGATACCGCGATCCTCGAGGCGCTCAACACGGCGTCTGCGCGTCGCGGCCGCAATTCGGGCATGCGCGCGCGGACGATGCTGCCGCTCGTGCGCAATGTCGTGTTCGTCACGATCATCGCGATTGCCGGCATCGTCATCGCGGCGAATCTCGGCATCAACGTGACGCCGCTGCTCGCGGGCGCGGGCGTGATCGGCCTCGCGGTCGGCTTCGGCGCGCAATCGCTCGTGTCCGACCTGATCACCGGGCTGTTCATCATCGTCGAGGACACGATTTCGGTCGGCGACTGGATCGATATCGACGGCGGGCACGCCGGCACCGTCGAGCACCTGACGATCCGCACCGTGCGGCTGCGCGACGGCCAGGGCGCGCTGCATTCGATCCCGTTCTCGCAGATCAAGATCGTCAAGAATCTGTCGCGCGATTTCGGCTGCGCGGTGTTCGAGGTGCGCGCGCCGCTGTCCGCCGATGTCGACGAGGTCACGCGGCTGATCCGCGACGCGGGCGCGGACCTGGCGGGTGACGGAGCGGTGCGGCATCTGATGCAGGGCGGCATCGAGGTCTGGGGGCTCGATCGCTTCGAGCCGAACTGGCTGATCGTCAAAGGCCAGATCCGCACGCAACCGATGCAGCAGTCGATGGTGATGCGGGCGTTCAATGCGCGCGTGAAGGCGCGAATGGAGGAAGCCGGTATCGCGATGCCGGTGCCGCAGATGCAGGTCGTGTCGTCGGCGCAGGCCGTATCCGAAGGGCCGGTCGCAGCGGCGGGCGAATCGCGGGCGGCGTAGGGTACGGACGGGGGCGTGGCGTCCGCACCGGCTGTCGCGCATGCCGAGGCTGCGCAAGACGGTGACGAGCGTCGACTGCGATGCCGTGCGGATAAGGTCGGCGTGCCAGGCACGCCCATATGCGCGGGGGTTCAGGCATCGTCAGGCGCAGGCTGGCGCGGCGACGCGCACGAGCGTGTTGACGTGCGTGGCGATGCGCTCGCCCGGTACGCCGTAGACATGCAGCGATACGGCCGGCGCGCCGTGACAGGATCCGGCGTTGTTGCCGAACCGATGGATCGCGTGTGTGCCGGCCCGCACAAACGATACGGTGCCCTGGCCGCGTGAATGGCGGCGCGTCTCGGTCGCGAGCTCCGTGTCCGCGTTCCAGTCATAGCGCGTTTCGGTCAGCATGCCTTCGAGTACCGTATAGCCGCACCATGTCTGGTGACCGTGCACCGGACTCAGCTGGCCGGCACGCCAGACCAGCACGACGATCGCATATCGCCCGAGCGGATCGGCCGCCAGCAGATGACGCCGGTATTGCCGCGGATCGCTCTCACGCTCCGTATCGGTCAGCCATGATGGCGACGCGCTGGCGTCGGCCAGCGCCGCACGCATACGCCCCGCAAATTCGGTGTGATGCGACGGATCGGCCGCGCCTTCCGCCGCATCGAACGCGTCGTCGATTTGCCGGCGCAGGCGCCCGAGCGCGGGGCGTTCCGGGACGACGGATACGAGACGCGCGTCACTCGATGCGAGTCGATGCGTGCTGGCGGAAAGGGCGGCGGACGGTTGCATGGCGTTCTCGTTTTTCGTTGTCGAGCGCGTGCAGAACGGGCACGCGGATGATCGGTATTTATACCGGTCGACGCGGAGAAACGGATTCCATAATGTTCCCCGATGTGGAGCGTGAATAGAATAAATTTCTATCGAAAAGAGGTTGGGGAAATGGATGCCATCGATCGTAAGCTGCTGGCATTGCTGCAGGCGGATGCCACGCTGCCCATCGCGGAACTGGCGCAGCGCGTGAACCTGTCGCAGACGCCCTGCTGGAAGCGGGTGCAGCGGCTCAAGGAGACCGGCGCGATCCGCGCGCAGGTGGCGTTGTGTGATGCGCGCAAGCTGGGTGTCGGCACGACCGTGTTTGTTGCCGTGCGCACGAACCAGCACACCGAGGAGTGGGCGCAGCGCTTCACGCAGGTGGTGCGCGACATGCCGGAAATCGTCGAGGTCTACCGGATGAGCGGCGAGACGGATTATCTGTTGCGTGTCGTGGTGGCCGGCATCGACGACTACGACCGCGTCTACAAGCAGCTGATCCGCGCGGTGCCGTTGTTCGACGTCAGTTCGTCATTCGCGATGGAGCAGATCAAGTATTCGACGGCGCTGCCGGTGCGCGAAGCCGCCGAGCCGGACTGAGCGGCCCGGCCTGTTGGCCGATCGGATCCGGTCAGAGTTGGTCAGAAGTCGGCCCGCGCCGCGCAT
>NZ_JAHACR010000352.1 GCF_018375725.1 Burkholderia sp.
CGGCTACCGGCCGCCCTACGAAATGCCGGTGTTCCCGGCCGTCACCGGGCCGGAGGTACTGCCGTTCGTCGTGCTCGGCCTGCTGTGCGGCGCGGCGGCACCGCAATTCCTGCATCTGCTCGAAGCGTCGAAGAAACAGTTCCAGCGGCTGCCCGTGCCGCTGCCGGTCCGGCTCGCGATCGGCGGCCTGATCGTGGGCGCCATCTCGGTATGGGTGCCGGACGTCTGGGGCAACGGCTACAGTGTCGTGAACCATATCCTGCATTCGCCGTGGACCTGGCAGGCGCTCGTCGCCGTGCTGGTGTTCAAGGTGCTCGCGACCGCCGCGACGACGGGCTCCGGCGCGATCGGCGGGATCTTCACGCCGACGCTGTTCGTCGGCGCGGTCGCCGGCTCGCTGTTCGGGCTCGGCATGGACGCCCTGTGGCCCGGCCACGCGGCCGGGTACTACGCGTACGCGATGGTCGGCATGGGCGCATTCATGGCCGGCGCGACACAGGCGCCGCTGATGGCGATCCTGATGATCTTCGAAATGACGCTGAGCTACCAGGTCGTGCTGCCGCTACTGGTGTCGTGCATCGTCGCGTATTTCGTTGCGCGCGCAACCGGCACGACGTCGATGTACGAGATCACGCTGCGCCGCCACCAGGACGAGCAGCAGCGGATGCGGCTCAGGACCACGCAGATGCGCGAGCTGATCCAGACCGCGCAGACGGTCGTGCCGCTGACGGCGAGCGTCGCCGACATGACCCGCGTGTTCCTCGAATATCCGGTGAAGTATCTGTACGTGACCGACGAAGCCGGACGTTTTCGCGGCGCGGTCGCGCTGAAGGACATCACGAGCGACCTGCTAGACCGGCGCGACACCGCAGACAAGACCGCCGCCCACTATGCGCACACGCCGTTTCCGCTGCTCACGCCCGACATGCCGCTCGGCACCGCGCTCGAACGTTTCATGCGTTTTCAGGGCGAGCGGCTGCCGGTCGTCGAAAGCGACGCCGAGCCGACGCTCGCGGGCGTCGTCTACAAGACGTCGTTGCTGGATGCGTATCGCCGGATGACGGCCGAGCGCTGACGCGCCGCCGTGCATCGCCACCGTTCACACCAGCCCGGCGCCCTGGCCGGTCGCCCTGGCCGGTCACATCAATCCGGCGCGCGCCCGAGCACCACGCGCGCAAAGAACCCCGCCAGCACCGCTTCGGCCGCGCCGGCCGAAACGTGCTGCGGATCGGCCGTGAGATACGATTGCACGCCGTCGCACAGGCTCATCAGCCCGAGCGCGAGCGTCTCGGCGGGCAACAGAAGCGGCGTGCCCGCACGCTCCGCGAACTGGCGAATGTATTCGGTCATCTGCTCGCGCTGTTCCTGCAGGAACTGGTTGAAGCGCGCGCGGAACTTCGCGTCGCGCGCCGCCTGCAGCTTCGCCTCGACCCACAGCAGGAAACGGCGGTCGTCGCGGTGCAGCCGGCTGTAGTACGCCAGCGCAGTCGATTCCATCTGCTCGCGCGTGCCGCCGCTATCGAAAATTTCCTGCAATTCCGCCTGCATCGACGCATGGTCGCGCTCGAGCAGCTCGACCAGCAGATCGGCCTTGCCGCGGAAATTCGAATAGAACGCGCCGCGCGTGTAGCCGGCCGCCGCCGCGATGTCCTCGACGCTCGCCGCGACATAGCCTTTCTTCAGAAAAATCGTCTGCGCGGCATTCAGCAGGCGCTCGCGCGTCTGGTCTTTGCTCTGCTCACGGGTTAGGCGCTGGGGTTTCATGGCGCGCAGTCTAGCACCTTTTTCCTTTCTCATTCAGCTTTGCATTCAGATACAGGTGTGTATTAGAATCCGCCACAGTTTCGCTCTTGTCCGCCTGTGCCGCCACGCACGCCGTTCGTGGCGAGCGCCGCGCCGGCGGGATTCGTTCCGCTCTTTCCTCGTCTGGGGGTTTCGTGAATCGCTCCAGTTTCCGCGCTGCGCTGCTGATCGGCACGGCGTTCGTGCTTGCTGCCTGTCACCCGAAGGAATCCGCGCCGCCTGCGCCGCGCCCGGTCGTGGCGCTGCCCGTGCATGCCGACGGCGCCGCGCCGTCGCGCACGGTGCCCGGCGATATCCAGCCGCGCTACGCCACGCCCTTGTCGTTTCGCATCGCCGGCAAGATCGTCGAGCGCAAGGTGCGCCTCGGCGATACGGTGAAAGCCGGCCAGGCCGTCGCACAACTCGACCCGTCCGATTTCGAAAAGAATGCCGCCAGCGCGCAGGCGCAATTCGATGCCGCCCAGCACCGGCTCGCATTCGCCAGGCAGCAACTCGACCGTGACCGCGCGCAGGCTCGCGAAAACCTGATCGCGACCGCCCAGCTCGAACAGACCGAGGACGCCTACACATCGGCGCTTGCGCAGCGCGATCAGGCGCAGCAGCAGGCCGCGCTCGCGAAGAACCAGCTGCGCTACGCGACGCTCGTCGCCGATCACGCGGGCTACATTACCGCCGAGCAGGCCGACACCGGCCAGAACGTGTCCGCCGGCCAGCCTGTCTATCAGCTCGCGTGGGCGGGCGACATCGACGTCGTCAGTGACGTGCCCGAAGCCGCGCTCGGCTCGCTCGCGCCGGGCCATGCGGCGACCGTCAAGCTGCCGTCGCTGCCCGGACGCAGCTTCGCCGCCAAGGTGCGCGAGATCGCGCCGGCGGCCGACCCGCAAAGCCGCACGTATCGCGTGAAGCTGTCGCTCGAACAGCCCGATGCCGCCGTCCGGCTCGGCATGACGGCCGACGTTGCGTTCGACGGCGCGCCAGCCGCGGCGGGCGACACGCGCATCACGCTGCCGGCGACAGCGCTGTTCCACGATGCCCAGCATCCGGCCGTGTGGATCGTGCGCCAGAAAGACGACACGCTCGAATTGCGCCGCGTCGACGTCGTCCGCTTCGATGCGCGCACGATCACTGTGTCGCGCGGCATCCAGCCGGGCGAGCGCGTCGTGCTGCAGGGCGTGCATACGGTCAGCGCGGGCGAGAAGGTGCGCGCGGTCGCCCCGCTGCACCCGGAGGACTTCGCGTCATGAGTACGCTTCGCGAAGAAGAAGGCCGCTTCAATCTCTCCGCATGGGCGCTCCGGCATCAGGGGCTCGTCGTCTACCTGATCGCGCTGGCGGCCATCGCCGGCATCCTCGCGTATACGCGCCTTGCGCAGTCCGAGGATCCGCCGTTCACATTCCGCGTGATGGTGATCCGCACGTTCTGGCCGGGGGCGACCGCCCGCCAGGTACAGGAACAGGTCACCGACCGGATCGGCCGCAAGCTGCAGGAAACGCCCGCGATCGACTTCCTGCGCAGCTATTCGCGGCCGGGCGAATCGCTGCTGTTCTTCACGATGAAGGATTCGGCGCCGGTCAAGGACGTGCCCGAGACCTGGTACCAGATTCGCAAGAAGGTCGGCGACATCGGCTACACGCTGCCGCCCGGCGTGCAGGGACCGTTCTTCAACGACGAGTTCGGCGACGTCTACACCAGCATTTGGACACTCGAAGGCGACGGCTTTTCGCCCGCGCAGCTGCACGACTATGCCGACCAGCTTCGCACCGTGCTGTTGCGCGTGCCGGGCGTCGGCAAGGTCGACTATTTCGGCGATCCCGACCAGCGGATCTTCATCGAGGTCAACAACGCGCAGCTCACGCGTCTCGGCATTTCGCCGCAGCAGCTCGGTCAGGCGGTCAATGCGCAGAACAGCGTGTCGTCGGCCGGCGTGCTGACGACCGCCGACGACCGCGTGTTCGTGCGACCGAGCGGCCAGTATGAAAGCGTCGATGCGATCGCGGGCATGCTCGTGCGCATCAACGGCCGCACGTTCCGGCTCGGCGATCTCGCGACGATCAGGCGCGGCTACGACGAGCCGACCGTCACGCAAATGCGCGCAGGCGGCAAGGCCGTGCTCGGCATCGGCGTCACGATGCAGCCGGGCGGCGACGTGATCCGGCTCGGCAAGGCGCTCGACGCCGAAACGAAGACCCTGAAGGCGCGCCTGACTGCCGGACTCAAGCTGACC
>NZ_JAHACR010000353.1 GCF_018375725.1 Burkholderia sp.
CGCCGCGTCGAACACCGCGTCCGTAAATGCCGGCGACTACGGCTGCGGCATATTGCGCGGCACGTACAGCAACCCCTGCGACTGGTAGTCGAACGGGCTCGCAAGCGTCATCGACCGGCGCGCGCTGAGCCCCATCTGAGCCGCGTAGTGCGTGAAATCACCCCGCACCGACAGCGTCGCTGACGTGAATACCCATGCGCGCGGCACGCCGGCGCGCTGCTTCGCAAAGATCGGCGCGACGGAAAGCGGCGTCTCGTGCAACTGGACGGTATGCGAGAACACCTCGATCCAGCGCACTTTCCCGTTGAGATCGTCGCCGTCGGCCGCTGCCTCGTCCGCTTCGGCCTGCGCGGCGCCGGGCGCCACCCAGCCGGCCAGCAGATCCTGCAATTCCCGTGCGCGCCGCAGGCACGCGCCGAGCGATTCCGCACGCTCCGCCTGGCTGGCGAGCGCGGACGCCAGCGCATCGAGTGCCGCCTAGAGCGCATCGAGCGCGCCGAACAACGGATGATCGTCGCCGAGCTGCGCGAGCGATACGCGCACGATCGTGTCGTCCGCAAACGCGAGCCGCACGTCGCGCGCCGCACGCTCGAGCGCCGCGCCGAGCTTCACCCACTCGACGGCGTCGCGCGCATGGCTCAGGCCTTCCGCGACCGTATCGCGCGCCAGCTCGAGAATCTGCGTCGTCGACAGCGTCTCGCCGAAGAACAGCGTCGCCGTCTCCGGCAGCTGGTGCGCCTCGTCGAAGATGACCGTGTTCGCGCTCGGCAGCAGCTCGGCCATGCCGGTGTCGCGCAACATGATGTCGGCAAAGAACAGGTGATGATTGACGACGACGACGTCGGCCTGCTGCGCCTCGCGCCGTGCCTGCATCACGAAGCATTCCTTGTAATGCGGACACTCCTGGCCGAGACAGTTGTCGCGCGTCGACGTGACCATCGACCACACCGGCGCATTCTCCGGCACGCTCGCGAGTTCGGCCTTGTCGCCGCTGCGCGTGATCTTCGCGAAGCGGACGATCTCCTGCAGATAGGCCGTGTCCTGACGCGACGGCAGCCGCCCGTTGTCGGCGGTGCGCTGCAGGTAGTAATGGCACAGATAGTTCGAACGGCCCTTCAGCATCGCAACCGTCACCGGCACCGCGAGCGCGTCGCGCACAGTCGGGATGTCGCGCAGGAACAGCTGGTCCTGCAGATGCTTCGTGCCGGTCGACACGATGACCTTGCCGCCCCACAGCATCGCGGGCACGAGATACGCATAGGTCTTGCCGGTGCCGGTGCCGGCCTCGACGATCAGCGTGTTGTCGCCCGCGTCGGCGTCCGCATCCGCGGTCGGTTGCGCGGCGGCATCGGTGCCGGATTCGCCCGCGTTGTCCGCCTCGTTCTGCAACCGGCGCGACGGGCGCTTGCGGGTGTCGAAAATCTCGGGCTCGGGCATCCGGCGCGCGGACGCTTCCATCGCGGCCGCGACTGCGCGCGCCATCTCGATCTGCGACGCACGGGGTCGGTAGCCATCGAGCGTACGCGCGAACAGGCCGCCGTCACCGAAGATCGCGTCGAGTTCGTCGACGCGCTTGCGGCTCAGCGCATACGTGATTTCGGGCGCACGAACGCGCCCGGCGGACGAATCGTCTCGCCGGGCATCGGGAGTGGCTTCAAGCGGTGAATTCAAGGCAAGCGTTCCTGTGTCCAGCGCCCAGGCGGCGCCGGCGCTTGCCAGGCCGCGCTCAGGCGCGCTTATCCGGTTCCAGCTGCGATTGCAGCATGATGATCTTGTCTTTGGCCAGCAGCTTTTCCTTCTTCAGCCTATGCAGCGCGACGTCGTCGATGTCGGAACGACCTTCCTTCAGCTCGATTTCGCGAGCCAGCTGGCGGTGGTGCTCCTCCAGGGAAGCCAAACGGTTGTGCAATTCCTGCTGCTCCGCATGACGGTTTTGCATACTCGCCTCCTCATCGATACGGCGCACCGGCATGCGCGCCGGTGCGCTTGAGACTGCTTTCCGGATCAACCTTCCAACACGTTACTGCCCCTGCTGCCTGGCCTTCTCGGCCGCGTCCTTCTGGCGCTGCTCCACGTCGGCCTTGTGCTGCGCCGCTTCCTGCTGCTTCTTCTCGTAGCGCGCGGCGTTGTTCGCCCGCTCCTGCGCCTTTTGCGCACCCTGCTGGCGCGCCGCGTCGAGCCTGCGCTGGAAGTCGGCCTGCTTCTGCTCATAAGCCTGCTGGTTCGCCGCGCGCTGCGGGCCTTCCGCGCCGCGCTCCGCCTGCTTCAGCGCGTTCTGTTGCTGCTTGTCGCGATAGGCGGCCGCATTTGCCGCTTCGTTCGCCGCACGCTGCGGCGCCTCCGCCGCATGTTGCGCCGCCTTCAGCGCGATTTGCTGATCGCGCTGCTGCGCGCGCAGCGCACGCTCCTCGTCATCAAGTGCGAGCTGCTCGTGCTGAATGCGCGAACGCTCCTCCCGCATCCTGTCGCGCGCCTTGCCGAGGCAGGCGTTGACGAAGAACTTGCTGTAGCAGTCGTGCTCGGCCACGGCATAACGATAATCGTTTTCCGCACTGCGTTGATTGAGCACTTTTTGACGCGCGTCGAAATTCGGAGCGACACCGCCCTCGGCGGGCGCCGGAGCGGCGTCGGCCGAGACCTGTGCGAACACGCCTGACGCCCCAAAGGACAAAGCCGCGGCGAGCGCTGCGGCGAGCGCGACGAGAGGAAATCGGGAAATTGGCAACGTCGTAGGAAAGCTGCGGGACATGCGTCAAATTCTATCACCCCGCGGATGGACGCTCTGCCATTTATGGCAAAATGCCCCGCTTCACTCACCCGCGGCGCCTGGCCCGAAGGGCTCGCCTGGCGGCCCTGCCCCGGCCGGCGGCGCGATCTCAGCAGGCAGAAGCTCAACAACGATATGACGGAAACCGTAGCACTCAAGATCGTACAGCGCATCGCCACCGAACTGACCGTCCAGCCACGCCAGGTCGCGGCGGCAGTGCAACTCCTCGACGAAGGCTCGACCGTTCCGTTCATCGCACGGTACCGCAAGGAAGTGACCGGCAACCTGGACGACACGCAGCTGCGCCAGCTCGAAGAGCGCCTCCTGTATCTGCGCGAACTCGAAGATCGCCGCGCATCGATCCTCTCCAGCATCGACGAACAGGGCAAGCTGACCGACGAGCTGCGCGCCGCGATCGACGGCGCCGACAGCAAGCAGGTGCTCGAAGACCTGTATCTCCCGTACAAGCCGAAGCGCCGCACCCGCGCCCAGATCGCCCGCGAAGCCGGCCTGGAGCCGCTCGCGCAGGCACTGCTCGGCAATCCGCTGCTCGATCCGCAGACCGAAGCCGCCGCCTACGTGGACGCCGACAAAGGTGTCGCCGACGTGAAAGCGGCGCTCGACGGCGCGCGCGACATCTTGTCCGAGCAATTCGGCGAAACGGCCGAACTGCTCGGCAAGCTGCGCGAATACCTGCACAACCAGGGCGTGGTCTCGTCGGCAGTCGTCGAAGGCAAGGAGAACGAAGAAGGCGAGAAATTCCGCGATTACTACGACTACGCGGAAACGATCAAGACCGTGCCGTCGCACCGTGCGCTTGCGCTGTTCCGCGGCCGCAATGCGGGTGTCCTGACGATCAGGCTCGGCCTCGGCGAGGAACTCGACGCCCAGGTGCCGCATCCCGGCGAGGCGATGATCGCGCGCCATGTCGGCATCGCGAACCAGAACCGTCCCGCCGACAAATGGCTGTCGGACGTGTGCCGCTGGTGCTGGCGCGTCAAGGTGCAGCCGCATATCGAGAACGAACTGCTCACGCAATTGCGCGAAACCGCCGAACACGAGGCGATCCGCGTGTTCGCGCGCAACCTGAAAGACCTGCTGCTCGCCGCGCCGGCCGGCCCGAAGGCTGTAATCGGCCTCGACCCCGGCTTGCGGACCGGCGTGAAGGTCGCGGTCGTGGACCGCACCGGCAAGCTGCTCGCGACCGACACGATCTACCCGCACGAGCCGCGCCGCG
>NZ_JAHACR010000354.1 GCF_018375725.1 Burkholderia sp.
GATCACGGCCGGATCCTACTCCGCCCGTTCGGTCGCGTGGCGGCTCGCAATGACCGCGCGGAACGCCTCGCGGGCCTGCTGGGTATCCTGCTCGGTGGCGGTCAGCAACAGCCCCGCCTGCTCGGTCGCGTCACGATTCGCGGCGAGATCGGCCGACAGTTTTTCGAGCCGTTGCCGCAATGGCGCGGCCGCTTGCCTGTCGATGAACATTTCGCGGTCCGGCGACGACTCGACGCGCGGCAGATCGCCGACGATCAGTCCGCCGAGCCCGATCAGGAAGCCGGCAAAGACGACGGCGATGATCCACAGTGCGCGCTGGAACCATACCTCGGCGAGCCGCAATCCTTTGGTCGACATGGTCATTGTCGTGAACTCCGTAAGCGCCGGCTGCGGCATCATCGCGCGGATGCGCGACATCCGCCCGGCGATGAGGGAAAAAGCTACCGGCCCGATGCTGCCAGAAGTCCGGCACGCCACGCAACAGCCCGGGCCCGCGCACGGGCGCACGTCAGCACGCCGGCGTATGCGCAGGCCGAAGCGGCTTCCCGAATGCGACGCCTCGCAGGCAACCCCGTGCAGGCGCGCCCGGCGTCACTACCTCGCACCATGCGCCGCCATTGCGGCGACCGCCGCTCCCCCACCTTCCCCGGCAAGCGGCGCCGCGCGCCCCGACGCTGTTGACCTGCATCAAGCGTGCCGCCTCATGCGCTCGTAGACTGGATGACATCTGCGGGAGGGCCGCTTCGAGGAGATCGCGCGATGAGTTACAAGAGCCTGCTGGTCCATCTGGACGCGAGCGATCGCGCGCATCCGCGGCTCGAATTCGCGTTGCGACTCGCCAGCCATTTCGGCGCGCACCTGACGGCCATCTACGCCGTCTACACCCCGGAACCCGCATCCTTTTATCTGGCCGCGACCTACGCGGACTATTACGCCACGCACGATCGCGAGCGCACCGAGCGCCGCGCCGCCCTCGAACGGCTGTTTCATGCGGAAATCGCCCGCGCGCAGCTATCCGGCGAGTGGCTCGTCGCGGACGAGCGCCCGAATGAAGCGGTGCCCGCGCGTGCGCGTTATGCCGACCTCGTCATCGCCGGGCAATTCGACGCGCACGATCCCGAGACGTACATCGACGACCATTTTCCCGAGAACCTGACACTGTCCGCTGGCCGTCCGGTGCTGGTCGTGCCGAGCACCGGCACGTTTCCGGGGCTCGCGCGCCGCGTGCTCGTCGCGTGGGACGGCAGCCGCGAAGCGACCCGTGCGCTCCACGACGCGCAGCCGCTGCTCGCGCAAGCGGCGAAAGTCATCGTGGTCACGATCGCCGCCGCCAGCGGCGAGCCGCCCGGGGAACGCGTGCCAGGCGCCGATATCGCCCTCACGCTCGCGCGCCATGCCGATCATGTCGACGTGAGCGTCGTCGAGTCCGGCGAGCGGCGCAGTATCGGCGATATCCTGCTGTCGCGCGCGTACGAGAGCGGCGCCGACCTGCTCGTGATGGGCGCATACGGCCATGCGCGCTGGCGCGAGCTCGTGATGGGCAGCGCCACGCACGCGATCCTGAAATCGATGACGCTGCCCGTGCTGATGTCGCACTGAGCAGCCCGACCCTTCCCGGAGACCGCCATGTATGCACACATCCTCGTCGCACTGGACGGCAGCGAAACTGCGTCGCGCGCCCTCGACGCGGCGCTTCGCCTTGCCGCCGAAACGGGCGCTGAACTCGACCCGCTCTATGTCATCGACAGTCCGGTGCTCGCATTCGGCACGCCCGGCTACGATCCGTCGATCCTGCGCGACGTGTTTCGCGAGGAAGGCGAGCGCGTGATCGCGGCGGCGCGAAGCGGGATGGCGCAGTACGGCGTGAAAGGCCAGCCGCGCGTCGTCGAGGTCGAATCGCCCGGCGAAGATGTTGCGCGGCGCATCGGACAGGAGGCTCACAACGTGCAGGCCGACCTGATCGTGATGGGCACCCACGGACGCCGCGGCCTGACCCGCATGATGCTCGGCAGCGTCGCCGAACGCGTGTTGCGGATCGCGCCGTGTCCGGTCCTGATGATCCCGGCGCAGGCGGCGGAGTCGATGCCGGCCGCAGTCGCCGCCTCGGAGTCGACACGATGAGCTACAAGACCTTGCTCGTGCATCTGGACGACAGCAGCCACAGCGACACGCGGATGCATGTCGCCCTTGATCTCGCGCGGCGCTGGGACGCACACCTGATCGGGCTGTACGTGGTGTGCCAGGATCTGTTCGAACCGCTGCTGCGTCGTGATGAAAGCCTGCTGCTCGGCGAGAACGAAGCCCAGCATGCGGCGAGGAAACAAGCCGCGCAGGATCGCTTCCTCGCAGCCGGCGAGCGCGCCGGCCTGGCCGTCGAATGGCGCGCCCCGCCCGGGCCGGCGATCGAAGTCGCGACGCTGCACGCGCGCCATGCCGATCTGCTCGTGCTCGGCCAATACGATCCGGACGATCGCGCGTCGTATGTCGCCCGCCATTTCGTCGAGGATCTGCTGATGGGAGCGGGCCGGCCGGCCATCGTCCTGCCGCACGCCGGCCGGCCTTCCACCATCGGCGACAACGTGCTGATCGCATGGGACGGCAGCCGCGAGGCTGCACGCGCCGTCGCCGATGCGCTGCCGTTGCTGAAACGGGCGCGTGTCGTGGCGATCGAAACGGTGCGGCGCAGCGGCGACGACACCGACATGCAAGCGGCCGGCGCCGACCTCGCGGCATACCTTGCGCGGCATGGCGTCCGCGCGTCGTGTTCCGCGACGCCGCGCGTGCCGGGCATGACGACCGGCGCGGTGCTGCTCGGCCGCGCATCCGACCTGCATGCGGACACGCTCGTGATGGGCGCATACGGTCACACGCGTGTCTATGAGCGCGTGCTGGGCGGCGCGACGCGGACGATACTCGAATCGATGACCGTACCGGCGCTGATGTCGCACTGAGCGCCGCCCGATGCGACGCGGCATCGGGCCCGGACGCCCGGAGCCGGACGTCTCTGTGTGATGCGCGCAGGGCGCGCGATGCCACCCGCGCCCTGCGCCTCGCCGGGCGTGATGCCCGATGTTCAGGCCGGCGGCGCGGCCGTTTTCTCGTTGTGCCGCACCAGCAGAACCGGACGATCCGCCGCACGCAGCAGCGACTCGGCGACGCTGCCGAGCAGCAGACGCCGCAGTCCGTGCCGCCCGCTCGTGCCCATCACGATCAGATCCGCTTCGGCCTCTGCCGCGGTACGCATGAGCACCGTCGCGACGTCTTCGCCGAACGAATCGAGCGCACGCACGTCGCCCTGCACATTATGCTGCTCGAGGGTTCCCTTCGCGTCGTCGAGTGTCAGCGTTGCGGCGTCCGTCGCGGACGGCTCGCTTTCGGTCCTGGCATCCACGAAGCCGGCATCGACATCGACGAGCTTCGGCTTGTGTTCGACGACGTACGCGCACGTAATCGTGCCGCCCGACGCGGCGGCAATCCTGATGGCTTCATCCAGCGCCAGACGCGCATTGCGGCTGCCGTCCAGCGCCACGAAAATCCGCTTGTACATGACCCGCCCCTCCCACGGAACATTGGGTTCGCATCGACTGACCGGCCGTCAGGCCGACCTTTCGATCACTCTGTCCCCCCGTGTCCCCGTCATCGTTGACGCGGATCAAGACGCGTTGACGCGCCGTCCGCCGCCGCATTTTTAGCTGACCCTATTACAAAAAATTCACAAAGCGCGCACAATTTCGGCTTGATAACAGACACGCCGGGCGTCGGGCGCCATTCATGCCCGTTTTCCCGTGCAGCCCGCGTGCCGCGGGCGGCTCCGACGCAACGTGTACAGCGTGGCCCTTTGATGACCGCCAGCGGAATCCCGACGCGCGATGGTAGACCGACCTCGCGCTTTCTAATCATGTTACGCCAGCCATTTGCGGCCGGCGTCGTCGCGCTCGTCGCCGGTGCGGCGCTGTCGCTCGGCGTCGCGCTGCTGGTGCGCGAGCAGTGGCAGGATGCAGTC
>NZ_JAHACR010000355.1 GCF_018375725.1 Burkholderia sp.
GGCATCGACCGGTTCGGCCGGCTGCGGAGCGCCTTCGCCGGTTGCACCTTCGCCGGCCGCATCGAACATCCTCACCGCGGCGTCGATGATCGGCCGGTAGCCGGTGCAGCGGCACAGGTTGCCGGTCAGCGCATCGGCGATCTCGGTCCGCGACGGCACGCCCTTGTCACCGCACGCGCCGCCACACGCCGCATGGCCATGCTTCTCGTACAGCGCCCACATCGACATCACGAAACCCGGCGTGCAGAAGCCGCATTGCGAACCGTGGCAATCGACCATCGCCTGCTGCACCGGATGCAGCGAGCCGTCCGGCCGGCGCAGGTCCTCGACGGTCAGCAGCGCCTTGCCGTCGAGCGTCGGCAGGAACCGGATGCATGCATTGACGGCCTTGAATGCAACCGTGCCCGCGTCGGTCAGCTCGCCGACGACGACCGTGCATGCGCCGCAATCGCCTTCCGCGCAGCCTTCCTTGGTGCCGGTGCAATGCGCGTCCTCGCGCAGGTACTGCAGCACGGTACGGGTCACGTCCGCGCCGCTGACTTCACGGATCGCATGGCGATGATAGAAACGGATCGGCTCACTCATGTCTCGTCGCATTCCTGAAATTGGGCATGCCCGCTCGCGCCAATGCGCCGGGCTGTCGTCCTGATGACAGTTTGCACGCTATCACCGTCAATTTCCGCAACCCATAGCCGATTCCGCATGACGCGCATATAACTGTGACGATATGCGGCCCGGCAGGCGATTAACTAAATGGTACCTGCGAAAAAACCGGTTCCATGTGAAAATCCGGCTTTCTTTCCGGCCGTCGCCCACCATTCCGACCCCATGTCAACCGATTCCGCCCCCCCGCCGCGCAGCGGGTTTGCCGTCACGCTGCAAATCGTCTCCGTCGTCTGCTTCACGTTCATCTGCTATCTGACCATCGGCCTGCCGCTCGCGGTACTGCCGGGCTTCGTCCACGGCGATCTGGGTTTTTCGGCGATCGTCGCCGGTGCCGCGATCAGCGTGCAGTATTTCGCGACGCTGGCATCGCGGCCGCTCGCCGGGCGCCTCGCCGATTCGCTCGGCCCGAAACAGACCGTGGTGCGCGGGCTGATCCTCTGCGGCGTATCGGGCGTGCTGCTGCTGGTCGCGCTGCTGCTCGCGCGCTGGCCGGCCGCGAGCCTCGTGCTGCTGGTCGCGAGCCGGCTCGTGCTCGGCGTCGGCGAAAGCCTGTGCGGCACCGGCGCGATCCTGTGGGGGATCGGCCGCGTCGGCGTCACGCACAACGCACGCGTGATTTCCTGGAACGGCATCGCGACCTACGGCGCACTGGCGCTCGGCGCGCCGATCGGCGTCTCGATCGACCATGCGCTGAACCCGGCGCTGATCGGCGTGATCGTGATCGCGCTCGCCGCGCTCGGTTATTACCTCGCGCGCCTGATCGCGGCGGTGCCGGTCGTGCACGGCGAGCGGATGTCGTATGCGAGCGTGTTTACGCGCGTGCTCCCGCACGGCCTCGGTCTCGCGCTCGGCTCGGCCGGTTTCGGCTCGATCGCGACGTTCGTAACGCTGTATTACGCAGCCCGCCACTGGCCGAACGCCGCGCTGTCGCTGACCGTGTTCGGCGCGCTGTTCATCGGCGCGCGCCTGCTGTTCGCGAACACGATCAAGACCTACGGCGGCTTCCGCGTCGCGATCGTGTCGTTCGCGTTCGAATGCGCGGGGCTTCTGTTGCTGTGGCTCGCACCGATGCCGCATGTCGCGCTCGTCGGCGCGGCGCTGACCGGCTTCGGCTTCGCGCTGATCTTCCCTGCGCTCGGCGTCGAGGCGGTCGCGCTCGTGCCGCCCGCGAGCCGCGGCGCGGCATTGTCCGCGTATTCGGTCTTTCTCGATCTGTCGCTCGGCATCACCGGGCCGCTCGCCGGTTATGTCGCCGGGGCATTCGGATATCCGCAGGTCTTTCTGTTCGCTGCCGTGGCGGCGGCGGCGGGCGTCGCGCTGTCGACCATGCTGTATCAACGGCAGAGCCGGCTGAGCGGCCAGGGCGCGGCGGCCTGAGCGTCGCCGCTTCGCCAGGCCAGCGGCCCGCCTTGCCGCGCCATCTTGCCAGACGATACAAAGCCGCCCGCATCACGCGGGCGGCTTTGTTTTAACCGGGCACGACGCAAGCCGTCGCCACGTTCGGGTGTCGCGCCGCTATGGCGATGCCGCGTTGCCGCGCGTGCGCGTCATCCAGCCGGCGCGGACGCGCCCGCGTCAGGCAGTGCGCACGAACAGTCGGCGCGCCAGGTCGAACGCGACCAGATTGCCGGCGACGACCAGCAGCAGGCCGACCACCGCCAGCCCCGACCACCGGTATCCCTCGAACACGGTCGACACGGCGAGCGCGACGATCGGGAACAGCACCGTGCAATAGGCGGCGCGCTCCGGCCCGATGCGGCCGACGAGCGTCAGATACGCGGTGAACGCGATCACCGAGCCCGGCACGGCCAGATACGCGAGCGCGCCGAGATAGCGCGGGCTCGTGTCGAGCGTGAACGGCAACCCGGCCGCAAGGCCGCCGACCGTCAGGATCGCGGCGCCGATCAGCATGGCCCAGCCGTTGGTCGCCAGGGGATGAAGCCCCATCGACTGCATCCGGCTCGACAGCAGATTGCCGACCGAGAAGCACATCGTGCCCGCGAGCGCGATCGCGAGGCCCAGCCAGGTCGCGTGATCGTCGAGACGCCCCGCCATCTGCTGCCAGAACAGGCACGCGATGCCGCCCAGGCCGAGCAGCGAGCCCGCGAGCGCGGACGGCCGCAGCGGACGGCCCATGAACAGCCGGCCATTGATCGAGTTGAGCAGCGGCGCGGTCGAGAAGATCACCGCCACGAGGCCGCTCGGCACGACCTGCTCCGCATAGTAGAAGCACAGGAAATTCACGCAGAACAACGCGAAGCCCTGCGCGGCGAGGAAGCGCCACGCGGCGCGCGGCGGGCGGATCGGCCGGCGCATCGCGCGCAGCAGCACGAACATCACCGTCGATGCGAGCCAGAAGCGCCATGCGATCGAGACGGGCGGCGGCACGCTGCCCAGTTGCCACTTGATGGCGATCCAGGTGGTTCCCCAGATCAGCACGGTGACGATGTAAAGCGACAGATTCATGGCGGAGTCGAAGCAAAAACAGGGGCTGCGACTATGCCGTCTCGCGCGGGGCGGCACTTGTCCGGAATTGCGGTCTTTTCCGGCCGGCGCCCCGGCGCGTGCGGGCGCTTGCTTATATACTCGGCGCATCATGCACACCCCGCCCGCCCTCGCGCTCGCCGCCCACCAGCCCGCCGCCGATTTCGGCGCGACCGGCACCGCGCCGTTCGGCCTGCAATCGGTATGCCGCACGCTGAGCGAAGCAAACGCGACGCTCGAACGTTTCGCGTGGCTCGGCGACCAGCTCGCGATCGCCGAATGGACGCGCGTCACCGAGGAAAGCGAGACGGTCTACGTGAAGCCCGGGCATCACACGCTGTCGTGCTATCTCGACGGTGGCTACCGCACCGAGCGGCAGAAGGTGCCGCGCTACGGCGCGCCGAGCCTGCTCTGCGCGCTGCCGGGCGATCACGAATCGCGCTGGTGGGTGCGCGGCGAGATGCACTTCGTCCACCTGTACTTCCTGCCCGAGCATTTCACGCAGCGCGCGATCCGCGAACTCGACCGCGAACCGCGCGAGCTGACGCTCGCGGACCGCACCTATTTCGAGGATGCCCGGGTCGCCGCGCTATGCCGCTCGCTCGCGCTGGAGCGCTGGGACGACGCCGACGGACGGCTGCGCGCGAATGAGACCGCGCACGACATGCTGAGCCTCCTGCTGCGCGGCCAGACCGTGACGCGCACCGACACGCCGTTCCGCGGCGGTCTCGCGCCGGCCGTGCGCCGCCGCGTGCGCGACTACATCGACACCTACCTGACGCAGCCGCTGACGCTCGGCGAGCTGGCCGGCGTCGCGGCGCGCAGCGCGATCGAGCGCGTCGCGCAG
>NZ_JAHACR010000019.1 GCF_018375725.1 Burkholderia sp.
GGCGAGGAAACGGATCAGATTGCTCCATTGCACGGTCGCCGAAAAGCTCCACAGCGTGTTCGCGAGATACGAGAACACAGTCGCAATCACGAATGCGACGGCATTCGCCGCGACCGGCGACGCATCGAACAGCGCGAACATTGCCGAAGCGACGAGCGTATGGATTGCGGTCGAACAGATGCCGGATATGCCGAAACGGAAGAGTCGTGTGCGTTCGGCGGCGTAGAGGGAACGAATCACGGTCGGCTCCCGCAAGAGCGGTCAGCGTGCAGCGACGCGGTGACGCGCCTGCGTGCGGCGGCGCGCGAGATCGGCGCGCGCGGCAGCCGCGGCCTGACGCAGCGAGTCGCGTGCGACGGGCAGCGTTGTCACCTTGCTGCGTGCCTGATAGCGGCGGCGGACAAGATATACCGGCCGCTCCTTCGATTCGTAATAGATGCGCCCGACATACTCGCCGATGACGCCGATTCCGATCAGTTCGATGCCGCCCATGAACAGCATCGCCGAAATCAGCGATGCATAGCCGTGCACGGGATTGCCATAGATGAGCGTGCGTCCGACGATGAACGTGCCGTACAGGAAAGCCAGTGCTGCGATGCTGAGGCCGATATAAGTCCAGCTTCGCAGCGGCACCGTGCTGAAGCTCGTGATCCCTTCGAGCGCAAAATTCCACAGCTTCCAGCCGGAAAATTTCGAGTGGCCGGCGCTGCGCGCTTCGCGCTGGTATTCGATGATCACGGTGCGGTAGCCGACCCACGCGAATAAACCTTTCATGAACCGGCGGCGTTCCGGCAGGCTGCGCAGTGCGTTGACGACCTGGCGATCCATCAGCCGGAAATCGCCGACGTTTTCCGGCAGTTTGACTTCCGACAGCACGTTGTGCACGCGGTAGTAGAGGGCGGCCGCGGCGCGTTTCGCGAACGAATCGCACGCGCGATTGGTGCGCTTCGCGGCGACGACCTCCGCGCCGTCGCGCCAATGCTCGATCATGGCCGGAATCAGGGCGGGTGGATCCTGCAGATCCGCATCGAGCGGGATCACCGCGTCGCCGATCGCTTCGTCGATGCCGGCCGTGAGTGCCGCTTCCTTACCGAAATTTCGTGTGAGATCGATCACGCGCACGCGTGTATCCTTCGCGCCGATCGCGATCAGGCGGTCGAGCGTGTTGTCCCGGCTGCCGTCGTTGATGCAGACGATCTCGAAGCGAATGCTTTCGATGGCGTCCATGATCGGGACGACGGAATCGAAAAATCGTTCGACGGCCTCGCCCTCGTTGTAGAACGGCACGACCAGCGAGATGAGCGGTTTTTGAATGTGGGCGCGCATGACATTCCCCAGTGAATGCCGCTCTAGTGGCGGCTGCCGTGCGGCAGCAGCTGGCGGTCGAGTCGATGAAATCGCGGCGCGGCATGGTGTGGCCGGCCGGCGTGTGTGAATCCGGTATCGGTTGCACTGTCGTGTGCATCCGGCAGACACGGCGCGTCGTGGCGTTCGCGTGCGATGCGCGCGACGAGCAGTGCGAGCGTCGCGGCCGTGACGAGCGGCATGAACTGAATGCTCAGGTAATCGGCGATCCTGCTGCCCGCGAGCGGCAACAGCCACAGCAGTGCGAGCCATTCACGGTCGAAGCGGTGCCAGCCGAGCGCGAACGCGTAGCGGGCATACCACGCGATCAGGATGCCGTACCACGTGAGATCGTAATCGCGAAGATAAGGGCTGACGAGCAGGCTTGCGCAGGTGAGCGTTGCTGCGCGCAGCGCATACGTGCAGCTGCCGCGCCATGCATAGCACACGGCGCCAATCGCGAACACGATCGATGCTGCCTGCAGGGTGTACGCGACAATCGGCGGCCAGTCCGCCAGTGTCGCCAGCGCAAATGCGGTTGGCATCCGCGTAAGGGACGCATGACCGGTGTCGATAATTCGATAGGCACCAGTGAGGCCGCTCATGAAATCGATCCACACGTCGGGACCGAACGCGAGCATCGTGATCGCGGTGCTTGCCCCGACCGTCACCGCCCAGGCGGCTAGCGCGCGCCATTGGGCGGCGCACAGCAGCGCGAGCGGGAACAGCACGGCTAGTTGCGGAACTATCAGGGTAAGGATGCCGAAGCATATGCCGGCAGCGATTGGCCGGCGCTGCAACAGCAACAGGCCGAACCCAGCCGTGGCGGCAGTCAGCAGGCTGTTCTGGCCGGCGATCGCGGCCAGGAACGCTCCCGGAAATGCACACGCGCACAGGGATGCTGAGCGGCGTTGCACGATCGCATGGCAGATCGCAGCGAACAGCGCATATGAGCCGCCGATCCATAACAAGGCAGCGAATACATAGGGCAGCCATCCGAGCGGCGTCACAATCAGCAGCATCCCGGGCGGATGCTGCCACAGCGGTTCGACCTGCATCCCATGCATGGCCGGCAACGCCTGCTCCCGCGCGGCATGCAGCGCGGCGACGTGCCACACGTCGAGCGCGCGGCCATGTGCAGCGAGCCATGCAGCGCGCCACGTCGGTGCGAAATCGATTCCGAGTGACGGGATCATAGCGTCGTGTGGGCCGAAGCGGCGCACGACGTAGATGCCGAGGAACACCATGTAACCGAATAGCGCGAAGTGCGCACAGGTGCGCACGCGACGCAGTGTAAGCCAGTGCGGCCGGCGGCGCGGACCGGCGGCGGGCAACTCGGGATGGGCGTCGCACGCAGGCAACACGTGGCGGCCGGGCAGTCGGATGTGCATCACGGCTCCTGCGGCGTCAGCGATGCGCGACGAATGACGACAAACAGCATCGCGAGCAGCACGACCGGGCCAAATTGCGACCACATCGTGAGCCGGTTGATGAGTTCGAATGCGGGCAGTAGCCAGGCGAGCACGACCACGGTCTGGTCGCCCGGCATCCAGCCATGGTCGAGGCCGTAGGCGACGAAGCAGAAGACCGCTATGCCGAGCCACGCCAGCTCGTAGTGCCAGAGATAGAGGGACATCAGCATTGTCGCGGTCGCGAACGACGCACCACGCAGGCGCAGGTCGCGCGTGCGTCGCCATACCGCGACGGTGGCTGCCGCGGCAAGCAGGGCGATTGCGATATGCGCAGCATACGCGACGGACAGTGACGCACCGGCAAGCCTCAGCGCGGCGAACGGCGTGGGAGACACATGCCAGTACACCACGCCATGTTCGACGATTCTGTCGCGCACCGTCGACATGCCCTCGGCGAAGCCTTGCACCGCAGCGCGGCCGCCGAACGCTGCACTGACGAAGACGAACAGCGTCGTGCCGGCCGCCGCGGCTGCGAACGCGCGCCATGCGCCGGTGGCAATCATTACGAGCGGAAACAGTATGGCCAGCTGCGGCTTGATGGCGAGCAGGCTGACGAGCAGTCCGGCGACGACCGGCCGGCGCTCGAGCTGACGGATCGCGAGCGCCGCGATAGCCGCGGTGAGCAGCGAATTCTGTCCAGCTATGACCGTGATGAATACGCCTGGGAACGCAAGCACGACAAGCATGGCAAGCCGCGGTTGCGGCAGTTGCGCGCGCAGTCGGGACAGACCATCGACCGCACGCACATAGCATAAAAAACTGCCCGCGAAAAAGAGGAAGAATGCGGGCAGAAACGGCACGAAAGCGAGCGGCGCGACGAGCAGCAACATCGTCGGCGGATACAGCCACGGCAGGAAGTTGCCGTATAGATACGAGCCGAACCGCAATTGTTCGGCATGGGAAAAGAGTCGATAGTCATAGATCGACGCGGCTTGACCATGCAGGATCATGTCGGATGCGGTCCAGAACACGGCGAAATCGATTCCGGGACGCGCAGTAGAGTTGGTGGTGAAGCCGTGCGTCGTCCACGCCCAAGCGGACAGCGTGATGATCGTGAGCAGTAGCAATGCGCAGCTGTATGGCACGACTCGGTCGGCCGTCAGCCAATTTGCACAACGTCGCGCGCGCAGACGCGTTCCCCGATTCACTATGTACATGACACCCCGCCTGCGGTGAGGGCTGCCTAGTCGATGCAGCCTATTCGTTCGTATGTTGTCCTATCGTGCAGACGCGGAAGCGTATTCGCTTTCTGGTTGCGTCCGGCGATTCCATTGTTGGAAAAAAAGCGTCGCGGCGCAAATCGCCGGAAAATTGGCCGTGTGCTTAAGCATCGTCGGTGTGGCGAATTGGGCGAGGCGAGCGGCCCGAAATGGCTCACAACGCACACGTCCGTTGCATGCCTGAAACATTTCGCGATATCGGACGATGCAAACCTGCACACTTGCCACCAGACACGAGTTCCCTACCGATTGGGGAAAATCCCGAGAAAATTTTTTTAGCCTTGTCTGGCGCGGCTGAGCGAGCGTGACGACCGTTGCCGCGGCGCCGGAGATGTATCAGAAGCGTAACTTCCGGCATGCCACGCCGTCTGCATTCGATGAAGCGTCTGACCCAATCCCTTGTGTCTGCTGGATTCCGATCAAGCTGGCCCGCTCTTTGCGAAAGGGAGCACGCGGGAGTCGACGACGCGACGTCGGACTGATCCAGATATCGAATACACCAGGATCGGAGCCGGCGCCGCCCACGGGGTTGAAGTCTGGAGCGCGCTTGAGTTTTGCATCCTGACCGACTGGGTAGTCGCCGTCTGACCAGCGGTGCATCGGCATCGCCCGATTGCAAAAAGAAGGCTGAATGACGTAAGTCGGGGGTAACAAAAATGATGGGCCAAGGCATGTCGCGGCCCGTGAGCCGCCATCGCAGCACCACGGTACACCACCGGGCGGCCGCGATTCATTCGTCCGGCCGACGTGCGTCGACCGGTCTCCCAGCCGCCCCGGGTGGCAGGCGCGTCAGGCAGATCGCCACGCATGCGCACCCGACGCGCGTTTCCTCATTCGTCGATACGGCTCGCAAGGGCATGTGTGCACGCGCACCGATTCCGCTTCGGCCGATCTTCTCGTTCTGATTTCGTGTAGTGCCAGCAGTAGCCCCCGAGCCAATGGTGGCGAGGGTATTTTGTTAGTCATACAAAGGAGAATTGTCATGTCCAAGCTCATCCAGCAAGTCAAGCAATTCGTTCGTGACGAAGACGGCGTGACCGCCATCGAATACGGGCTCATCGCTGCACTGATCGCCGTTGTCATCATCACCACTGTTGGCACAGTCGGCACAAATCTCAACGCAGTCTTCGCGAAAATCGGAAACGAACTTGCGTGAACCCGCCGACGGGCGAGTTCACGGTGGAATCGCCCGTCTTCCTTACCAGGATCGGTTGCGCAATGAGGAGCATGCCATGTTACGCATGTCTTGCAGCGCTTCCCATCGGCCTGCCGGGCCTGTTCGACGATGGCCCTCGCTCATGCTTCCCGCGGGAGGTAGGTAGCGTGTCCGAGATCATTGCCGGCTCGGCGTCCACCTTGATTGAAGTCGTGATGATAGACGTGGTGCGGCCGGTGGGAACCGATCTGAATTCGGTGTTCACGACCTTCGAAACCGAGCAGCGGCGCATGTGGCATGACGCGCAGTTTGGTACTCAGAAGACCCGCCTGGATAGACATCGGCCGACGCGATTCACGTGCAGAGCCACCAGATGACTAAAAAGGAGATCGTCATGCAAACCGGTATGTATGTGGTAGCGCGATGGATCGATGATGAAACGGGGGTGACATCGATCGAATACGCGCTGCTGGGAGCGCTGATCGCGGTGACGATCGCGGGCACTGTCGGTTCTCTAGGCGGCACGCTTGGCGATCTTTACCAGAATGTCGCGTCGCTCATCGCGGCTGCGACACAGTAATGCGGTAACCAGACCGGAGAGTAAGCCATGTTGCCCGCGATGCCGTCCCAGCCCATTCCGTTTTGCGTGACCGCACTCGTGATCGTCGCCGCGAGCACGGACATCACGAGCCGTCGCATCCCGAATCGCCTGATTGGACTCGGCCTCGCAGGCGCGCTCATCACGCAGTGTGCGCTGTTCGGTGTGTCGGGCGGCGTGGTCGGCTGGCTGGCCGGCGCGGCGACTGGGCTCGGTCTGCTGTTGCCGCTGTATCTGTTGCGCGGCATGGCGGCTGGCGACGTCAAGCTGATGCTGACTATTGGCGCGTGGGTCGGCCCGGCGCTGGCGGTCTGGATCGTGCTGGCGACCTTCGTGGCGGGGGGGATCGGTGCACTCGCGGTCGTGCTGTGGCGGGGCTGCGCAAGGCAGCTGTTCGCCAATGTCCGCCGCATGCTCTTGCGCGCCGCGATCCGGCAGCAGGGCGGCGTGGCCGAAGTGGATGCCCAGGCGGAGTCGGTGGGGTCGTTGCCCTACGGAGTCGCGATTGCGGCGGGCACGTTGGGCATGTTGTTCGCGGCGGCCGTATAGATGGGCGGCATGCGAAACCGATGCTGAATATGGAGCGATCATGAACTCAGATCAACCCTCGCAGAAACGCGACGCGCAGATCGCACATCTGCCCGATCCGTCGCCATCGCGCGAATCGCATACGAAGATCTGTGCGCGCCTGCCGCGCGTGCCGCGCACGCTCACAGATACCGGACTGGGCGAGACGTTTCTCGCCGGTCTGGTGCTCAAGTCCACGCTGATGCACGGCCGGTCGGAATACGGCGACCTGATCGAGCGGCATTGCCTGCCGATCTCGGTGCTCGACGACGTGCTGGCATTTCTCGTCCGCGAGCATCTCGTAGAGATTACACATCGCGGCACAACCGACCTGGATGTGTCGTTCCGCCTGACGGACGCCGGCCGCGTGCTCGCGTTGGAGGAGAAGTCGCGCAGCAACTACAGCGGACCCGCACCGGTGACATTCGAAGCATATCTCGAGATCATCGCCGAACACTCGGTGAAGAAATTGCGTATCACGCGCGCGGAAGTGATGGCTGCATTTGAGGGCATCGTGATCGACATGGCTGCCCTCGACGCAGCTGCTGCGTCGCTGAACGCCGGGCGACCGCTCCTGATCCACGGGCCGGCCGGCAGCGGCAAGACGTTCCTTGCGGAGCGGCTGGGTTCGCTGATGCACGGCGACGTGCCGGTGCCGTATGCAGTGTATGCCGCTGACGAAATCATCCAGATCTACGACCCGCTCGTGCATATCGACGCGCAGTCGCAACCGGCGGGGCAGGCGGTGGACCGGCGCTGGCGGCTCTGCGAACGCCCGATCGTGATGTCGGGAGGCGAACTGACGCTCGAGGAACTCGAATTGCAGCGCGACGATGCATCCGGCTACTACCAGGCGCCGCCGCACATGAAAGCCAACATGGGGATGTACATCGTCGACGACCTCGGCCGCCAGCGCGTCGAACCCCGCGATCTGCTCAATCGCTGGCTGCGGCCGCTCGACCGCGGCATCGACCTGCTGACGCTCGGATCCGGCAATCGCTTTATCGTGCCGTTCGATGTGTGGCCGGTGTTCTCGAGCAACATTCCTCCTTTGCAGTTTGGTGACGAAGCCTTCCTGCGCCGCCTCGGCTCGAAGCTGTACGTCGGTCCGATGCCGATCGACGACTACCACGCGGTATTCGACGCGACGTGCAAATCGCTCGGTCTCGTGCCGGCCGGCGACGCGTTCGATTACCTGCTGCACCATCTGCACCTGCCGACCGGCAAACCTTTTCTCGCCTGCTACCCGGGCGATCTGCTGCGACTCGTCGCAGCGGGGGCACGTTACCGCGGCGATCCGGCGGAAGTCACGCACGAGGGGCTGCATGAGGCATGGGTTGGCTACTTCGGTTCCGCGCCCGAACGGGAAAATCCGCACACACCGCCGGCCGAGCGCCACGACCGCACGCGGGCTAATGGTTGAGGCGTTCCATTCACGATCTGTCGAGGAGCATTGCCATGAAAAACAGTCGCGCAATCACGATGCTGATCATCGCCATGGTGGCTGGTCTCGCCGCCGTCGCGTTCGCATCGCGCTGGCTTGTGCAAACGTCCACCAGCGCCGTGACGCAGATCGCTGTCGCGGCCGCCGACCTGAATCTGGGTGAACCGCTTGGGCCGACCCAGATCCGCACCGTCAGCTGGCCGACGGGCAGCGTGCCGCCCGGTGCATTCACTGACACGAAACTGCTTGAAGGGCGAGTTGTCCGCACGAGCCTGACCCGTGGCGAACCGGTGCTCGAAGCGAAGCTCGCGCCGGTCGGCACGAAGGGCGGGCTGTCCGCTGTGATCGGCCCGGGCAACCGTGCGATCACGGTGCGTGTGAACGACGTCGTCGGCGTTGCCGGATTCGCGCTGCCGGGCAACTACGTCGACGTCATCGTCAATACGCAGGAGCCTGGCAAGAGCGACAACCAGCAAATTTCCAAGATCGTGCTCGAGCACATTCTGGTGCTGGCCGTCGCGCAGCAGGTCAGTCGGGACGACACGGCGCCGAAGGTCGTCAATGCGGTGACGCTCGAAGTGACGCCGGATCAGGCTGAAAAGCTCGACGTCGCACGCAGCGTCGGCTCGCTGTCGCTCGTGCTGCGCAATCAGATCGACAAGCAGACGCTGAATACCGACGGTGCGACCAAGCTCACGCTGCTTGGAAAGCCGGCCGCGCCGGAGGCGGCACCGGCGCCGGCACCGCGTACCCGCACGGTGCGCGTACATGTGGCGTCCCACGCAGCACCCTCAGCACAGCGCGACTGCATCGGCGTCCTGAGCGGTGTCAGAGGCAGCGTCGAATGCTTCTGAATTCATGAATAGAACGGAACTATCCAGGCCGTTCGCGATGCGCGGCGACCTTTGACAGTCAAGCCCGGTGTTTCGCCGGGCACTCGGGGGATCAGACGAAATGAAGATCAAACCGCAAAGTGAAGGAGCCGGACCGGCGCGTGCACGCGCGCTGCGTGGAACGGTGATCGCGGCGACGCTGTGCGCCGGATGGTTCAACGTGTACAGCGCGGTTGCGCAGGAAGGCGCGGAAGCCGGTGCACTCATGAAAAACGGCGGAGCCACGGCACCGGCCGCGATGGGCAAGGGGCCGATGCAGATGACGATCAGCATGACGCCGGTACCGGCCGCGGGGGCGGCTGGCACGGCGGGCGCGGCGCCGGCGGCCGCGCCGCTGCGTGGTCCGAGCTGCGTCGGCGCCGTGCGCTAAACGACGTCCGTCAGCGTGCCGCTCGGCAAGTCGATGCTCGTGCCGATGCCCGAACCGGTCCGCAATCGCACGATCGGCAATCCGGCCGTCGCGCAGGCGACGATGGTGTCGCCGCAGACGCTCTACATCCTCGGCATGTCGGTCGGCACGACCAACATGATCGTGCAGGGCCGGAGCGGCGCGTGCCGGATCATCGACGTGGCCGTCGGCGCCGATGCGGGCGGCCTGCAGGCATCGCTCGCGCAGTTGATGCCGAACGAGCGCGACATCCACGTGTCGACCGCGGCCGACACGATCGTCCTCGCCGGCAACGTGTCCAGCTCGCAGGCGTCGCAGCAGGCCGCGGCGATCGCAAAGGCTTATGCGAATGTCGGAAGCGGCGGCAACGGCGAAGGCGGGAAGAGCGGCAGCGTGCTCAACATGCTGAGCGTCACGCAGCCGCAGCAGGTGATGCTCGAGGTGAAGGTCGCCGAAGTGTCGAAGACGCTGATCAACCAGCTCGGTTCGGCATTCAACATCCAGGGCGGCTTCGGCTCGTGGAGCGGCATACTGGTGAGCAATCTGCTCGCCGGCGTCGCGAGCGGCCTCGCGATCAGCAAGGCGAACAACAAGCCGTTCAATGTCGCGGTCGATGCGCAGAATACCGACAATCTCGTCAAGATCCTCGCCGAGCCGAAGCTCGTGACGATCAGCGGCCAGGAGGCGACGTTCCTGGCGGGCGGCAAGATCTTTATCCCGGTTCCCCAAAGCAACACGGGCGGCGGCACGACGATCACGTTGCAGGAAGAGGAATTCGGCGTCGGGCTGAAGTTCCTGCCGACGGTGCTGTCGAACGGCCGCATCAGCCTGAAGGTCGCACCGGAGGTGTCCGAGCTGTCGCAGACGGGCGTGACGCTGACCGCGACCAACGTCGCCGGTGCGAGCATCCTGCCGCTGATCACGACACGGCGCGCATCGACGACCGTGCAGATGGCCGACGGCGAGACGTTCGCGATCGGCGGGCTGATCAAGGACAACGCGACGGGTGTGCTGAAGGCCGTGCCGGGCGTGGGCGAGATTCCCGTGCTGGGCGCGCTGCTCCGCAGCACGTCGTTCCAGCAGGATCGCACCGAGTTGATCTTCATCATCACGCCGCACCTCGTGAAGCCGTTGCAGACGGCCGATGTGCCGCTGCCGACCGACAGCTTTACAAAGCCGAACGAAGCGGATGTGTTCGCGACCGGCAACATGGAAGGCCGCGGTGGCCTGAGCAAGCATGGCAGGCAGCCGGCTCCTGAAACCGCGCCGATGCCGCAATCGCAGGCACCTGTTCCGAGCCCGGCACCGGCGCCGCAAAAGGGTGAATCGAGCGGCCCGGCCGCCGCGCTGCCGGCGCCGCGCGCCGCGCAGCAGGCCGAAGTCGCCGCGCAGCCGACCGCGTCGCCTCTGCCGGTCTCGACGCAGGACGTGCCGGCTCAACCGCTTGCCAGCACGCCGACACCCGCGCCGGTGCCGGTGCCCGCCCCGGAACCCACGCCCTCGGCGGCGGCGCCTGTGACGGCTCCAGCCGATTCGCCGGCGCCCGCAGCCGCGCCGGCAGCGGAACCCGCGCCGCAGACGGCCGCGGCGCCCGACGACGCGACCGCGGCCCGCGTCGCGCGCATCGAAGCGGCCGCCGCGCGGATCGCGGCAGCCGGTCAGGCGGGTTCGTCGGGCAAGGCCAAGCGACGCACGCAGCAGGTCGCCCGCACGAACGCGGCGCCGTCGTCCACAGATCGTTGAAGACAACCAAGGGGAAGCTCATGAAATCCGCCTACCTCGTTTTCGTGCGCCGCGCGGCGATGGCTGTGCCGCTCGCCGCCGCGCTCACCGGCTGCATGTCGTCGACGCCGGTGTGGGACAGCCGGTTCAGCGAATCGGTGCGTACGGTGATGCAAGCGCAGATCATCGATCCGCATGCGGCCGACCATACGCAATCCGCGCCCGGCATGCCGGGGGCTACCGCGGCGTCGGCGCTCGACAACTATGAAAAGTCGTTCAAGCAGGTCGAGCCGAAAGCCAATGCGTTTGTGATTGGCATCGGCAAATCCGGCAGTCAGTAACGGCAGAACGCTCAGGGAGATTGCCATGTCCATCGTCGTCCAACCCCCGCAAGCCGTTCGCGGCGCCCGCCGTCAGCGCGGTGTCGTTTCGGTCATCGTCGCGCTGACGCTGGCGGTATTGATCGGGTGCGTCGGCCTGGCGCTGGATCTCGGCAAGTTGTACGTCGCGCGGAGCGAATTACAGAACAGCGCCGATGCCTGCGCATTGGCGGCCGCGCGCGATTTGACAGGGGCGACGGTGAACCTGTCGGTGTCAGAGGCGGCCGGCATTACTGCCGGCCACCTGAATTACGCGATGTTCCAGGCAACGGCGACGCAAATGCAGACGGATTCGAACGTCACATTCAGCGATTCGCTGAACAACGCGTTCCAGACGAAGAGCTCGGTGGCGTCGCCGGCCAGCATCAAATATGTGAAATGTACGACGTCGGTTACCAACATCGCGAACTGGTTCATGCAGGTGCTGAACATCCTGCCGGGCGTGAGCATTGCGAATGCGTCGGTGTCGGCGAGCGCGGTCGCGACGGTCGGCCCTGCGCAGACGACTTGCGCGATTCCGGTCTTCATCTGCAAGGCTGGCACAGACACCAGTCCGCCGGTAGCCGGCGCCACGTACAACATCGGCGACTGGATCGCATCGAAAGACGGTTCGCCGCCGACATACGGACCCGGCAATTTCGGCTGGGCGGCGCTCGACGGTTCGAACAGCGCATCCGAAATCACCAAGGAACTGACGGGCAACTATTGCAATTTGCCTTCCACCGGCGCAAGCGTCGGTTCGCCGGGCAACAAGATCTCGAGCGGCGACGCCTGGAACACGCGCTTCGGGATCTATCACAACCCGTTCAAGGGACCAGCTGACGGCACACCGGATTTCACCGGCTGGGCATACACGACGTCGAACTCGTCGGGGAAAAATGTCTATCCGGACTTCGTGAACCGCCGCAAGACATTCGACAGCTATCAGGGCGATTCGCAGAGCGGCATCAATACCGGCGGCTCATATGCATCGAGCAATTATCCGGCAGGCTCGGATCGCCGACTTGCCCTGGCGCCCGAAGTCGACTGCGGGGTGCTGTTGAGTGGACACAGTGCACCCGTATTGCAGTGGGACTGCGTGCTGATGGTCGATCCGATGGAGTCCGGCGGAACCGCGGGCCCGGTGCATCTTGAATACCGTGGCACATCGACGATGGCAGGCAGCCCGTGCGCGACCGAGGGCGTGCCCGGCGACGGAAATTCGGTCGGCCCGCTGGTGCCGGTTCTCCTTCAGTAGACCCTTACCGCGAAAGAGGCGACCATGAAAAAGCCCTTGTCCCGTCGTTCGCGCATGCGAGGCGTCGCGGCGGTCGAGTTCGCGTTCGTGCTGATTCCGATGATCCTGCTTGTCACCGGCGTCGCCGAATTCGGCCGCGCGATCTATCAGTACGAGGCGCTGACCAAGGCGACGCGCAATGCGGCGCGCTACCTGGCGACATATCTGCCCGGCGATCCGGCCTATCCGATCGATGCCGCGAAATGCCTCGCCGTCTACGGCAGCACGACCTGCGGCGCGGCGGGTACCGAACTGGCGCCGGGGCTCACGACGACGATGGTGGTTGTCTGCGATGCGGCGCATACGACCGGGTGCAGTGGCCCGAACGATCCGCCGCAATTTTCGAACGTACTGACCTATGACACGAACAACGGCGCACCGACCGGTACGCCGTCGGGCAGCATCAATCTGGTCGCGGTCAAGATCACCGGCTACCAGTACCAGCCGATTCCCGCGTATAGCGGGCTACAGCAGATGATCTTCGGCGACATCATCACCGTGATGAGGCAGGTGTCATGAAAACAAGCGCCTTTTCCCTATTGCGCCGCCGCACCCAGCGCGGTGCGACCGCCGTGGAGTTCGCGCTGATCGCATCGATTTTCTGCACGCTGCTGATCGGCATCTGCGAGTTCGGTCGCGTGCTGTTCTACTGGAATACCGCCAGCGAAGCGATGCGCCTGGGCGCGCGCACGGCGGCGGTTTGCGATGCCGACACGTCAAATTCCTCGATCGTCAAGCAACGCATCACATCGCTGCTGCCGCTTCTGGCGAGCTCGAACGTGTCGGTCAATTATCTGCCGGCTGGTTGCGATGCCGATGCGGCGACCGCACGCAGCACCTGCACGTTCGTCACGGTCAAGGTGACGAACGTGTCCATCCAGACGCTGATTCCTTTCGTGAGAGTCGCGGTGACGATGCCGCCGTTCACGACGACGTTGCCGCGCGAAAGCCTTGCCACGTCGACAGGCGGCACGGTATGTCAATAACGGTACAGACGAGGCGAACAACATGATCAACATTCTCGTGGCGTCCGACGATACGGGACGTCTGACGCAGATTGCACGGCTCGTCGCCGATTGCGGCAACTACCGCGTCACGCGAGCGGCCGGCCGGCCGTCGCAAATTGAGCATCGCACCGACGGGCTTGATGCCTTCGATGTTCTGCTGGTAGACGGCGCCTCGGTTGACGCGACCGAACTGTCGGCGATCGAGCGGATGTGCCGGCTGCACATGGGACTGACCTGCCTGCTGGTCACCTCGGATGCGTCGCCGCATACGCTGCTCGATGCGATGCGTGCGGGCGTGCGTGACGTGCTGTCGTGGCCGCTGGAAGTGAACGCGCTCGGCGACGCGCTGCAGCGCGCGGCTGCGCAAAGCACCCGGCGCGACGGCGTCGATACCCGCATCGTGTCGTTCATGTCGTGCAAGGGCGGCGCAGGCACCAGCTTCGTCGCCGGCAACACCGCGTACGAGATCGCCGAGACATTCAAGCGTCGCGTGCTGCTGATCGACCTGAACCAGCAATTCGCCGACGCGGCGTTTCTCGTGACCGACGAGACGCCGCCGACGACGTTGCCGCAACTTTGCGCGCAGCTGGAGCGGCTCGACGGCGCGTTCCTCGACGCGAGCGTCGCGCGTGTCAGCGAGACGTTTCACGTGCTCGCTGGCGCGGGCGATCCGGTCAAGGCTGCCGAGATGCGCGAGGATGCGCTCGAATGGATTCTCGGCGTCGCGGCGCCGCGCTACGACTTCGTGATCTTCGATCTCGGCCTGAACCTCAACCCGCTGTCGATGGTGGCGCTCGATCGCAGCGATCAGATCGAGCTGGTGCTGCAGCCGACGATGCCGCACGTGCGCGCCGGCCGGCGGCTGCAGGAAATCCTGATGTCGCTCGGCTATCCGCTCGACCGTCTGCATCTCGTGCTGAACCGCAATACCCGGTCGAGCGAACGTGCGCGCGCGGCGCTCGAGGAAGTGCTCGGCATGCGGGCGGGATGCGTTATCCCGGACGATGTCGCAGTTGTGCTCGAATCGGTCAATCAGGGCCAGCCGGTATCCAGGCTCGCACGCAACAGCGCCGTCGCACGCGCGTTGCAGGCCTATGCGAAGCAGCTGGTCGAAGGCGGCCAGCGCGCGTCGCACGGCGCGACGCGCAATGAGCCGCTGATCTCGCGGCTGTTCGGGCGAGGCGGTACGCCCAAGCTCAAGTCCATGTGAAATCGTACGGAGAATCCATCATGTCACTGCGCGAACAGATGTCGCTGCAACGGGCGCCGGTCTTCCCGTCGCGCGCCGACCAGAACGGAGCGAACGGATCCATGGTGCGCGAGGCTTATCAGAAGCTGCGCCGCGAGATTCATACAGCCGTGCTCGAGCGAGTCGAGCTGGAGCGCCTGTCCCGCTTGCCGCAGGAGCAGGTCCGGCAGGAAATCACGACGCTGATCTCGCGCATTCTCGACGAGGATAAGCTGCCTGCGAACGACATCGAGAGACGTCAGCTGGCGATCGACGTCTACGACGAGATGTTCGGGTTCGGCCCGCTCGAAGCGCTGCTGCGCGATCCGAGCATCTCGGACATTCTCGTCAACACGTACAAGCAGGTGTACGTCGAGCGCCACGGGCAGCTCGAACTCACCGACGTGACGTTCTACGACGATGCGCACCTGATGAAGGTGATCGAGAAGATCGTGTCGCGCGTCGGACGCCGCATCGACGAATCGAGCCCGATGGTCGACGCGCGCCTGCCGGACGGTTCGCGCGTCAACGCGATCATTCCGCCGTCGGCGATCGACGGACCGCTGATGTCGATCCGGCGTTTCGCGGTCAATCCGCTGAAAATGGACGACCTGGTGCGCTACCAGAGTCTCACGCCGCCGATGGCGGAACTGCTCGATGCGCTGGCGCGCGCGAAGGTGAACGTACTGGTGTCGGGCGGCACCGGCAGCGGCAAGACGACGCTGCTCAACATCCTGTCCGGCTTCATTCCGCCGAACGAGCGGATCGTCACGATCGAGGACGCAGCCGAACTGCAGATGCAGCAGCCGCACGTCCTGCGTCTCGAGACGCGCCCGCCGAACATCGAGGGCAAGGGCGAGATCACGCAGCGCACACTGGTCCGCAATGCATTGCGCATGCGCCCGGACCGGATCATCCTTGGCGAAGTGCGCGGCGCGGAAGCGCTCGACATGCTGAACGCGATGAACACCGGCCACGAAGGTTCGCTCGCGACGATTCACGCGAACACGCCGCGCGACGCGCTGACCCGCCTCGAGAACATGATCAGCGTCGCCGGCCTGTCGCTGCCGCCGAAGACGATGCGCCAGCAGATCGCGTCGGCGATTTCCGTTGTCGTGCAGGCTGCGCGCCTGACGGACGGCAAGCGAAAAATCATCAGCATCTCGGAGCTGACCGGCATGGAAGGCGACATCATCAACATGCAGGAGATCTTCACGTTCAAGCGTACCGGCATGGACACGGACGGCACGGTGCGCGGGCACTTCTGCGCGACCGGCGTGCGGCCGAAGTTCGCCGAGCGTCTGCAGGCGTTCGGCATCAACCTGCCGGATGCGCTCTATGATCCGTCGCGCCATTTCGAGGCGAACTGACAGTGCAGCCGGCACAGGCCGGCAGTCGTCCGATGTTGAGGAGTTGCCATGGATCCGATTTTCTACGCGTTTGTGATTCTCCTGTTCGTCGCTGTCGTACTGGCATTCGAGGGTGTCTACCAGTGGTGGCATGCCCGGCACGGATCGGCGGCGAAGCGCATCGAGTCGCGCATCCGTGCGATGTCTGCGGGTGGCCAGGTGCAAAAGGAGCGGCTGTCGATCCTGAAGGAGCGCATGCTCAACGAATCCAAGCCGTTCGACCGATGGCTGATGAGCGTGCCGCGCGTCCGGTCGCTCGATCTACTGCTTCAGCAGTCGGGGCTGAGCTGGTCGGTCGCAAAGCTGGCCGGCATCAGTGTCGCGGTGCCGCCTGTCGTGCTGATTGCGTTGACCTTCACACCGCTGCCATTCGTGTTCGCGGTATTGATCGCACTGCCATGCGCATTCCTGCCGACCCTGTTCGTGATGCGATGCCGTACGCGCCGGATGATGAAACTCGAGCGGCAATTGCCGGACGTCTGTGACATGATCGCCCGCGCGTTGCGCTCCGGCCACGCGTTCACGAGCACGATCGGCATGGTCAGCGACGAATTTTCCGAGCCGATGGGCAGCGAATTCCGCGTCACGTTCGACGAAATCAATTACGGCGTGTCGTTGCACGATGCCCTGATGAACCTTGCGGCGCGTGTGCCGGTGTCTGACCTGCGCTACTTCGTGATCGCGGTGCTGATCCAGCGTGAGACAGGTGGCAATCTGGCCGAACTGCTCGATAGCATTGCGCATTTGATTCGCGAGCGTTTCAAGCTGTTCGACAAAATCCGCGTGCTGTCGGCAGAAGGACGCATGTCGGCGTGGGTACTCGGACTGTTGCCGTTTGGCACTGCCGCGATGATGATGCTGATGAATCCGGAGTTCCTGCGGGTTCTCTGGGAAGATTCCGTAGGACTCAGGATGATCGGTGTGACGCTCGTTTCGATGGTGCTTGGCATGCTGTGGATGCGCCGCATCATCAGGATCCATGTGTGACGGGCTTGGTACGTGACGCAACCGGTTGCCTCATGACTTGATCGAGGAGCTGTCATGCAAAATCTAAATGTCATGCAAATACTGCTGCTGGCCGGCCTGTTCGCGGTCGTGTTCGCCGGCGCGCTGGTAGCGTTGCTCGTATTCGTGCCGCGCAATTTGGAGCGACGCCTGCAGCAAGCGGGCGGTGGCACAGTCGCGCTCGGCAACGGGAATACGCCGGCCGACGGTGCGGCCGCATGGGTCGCGAAGTTCGTGGAAATTTCGAAGCCGATCTCGAAGCTGTCGTTGCCAAAGGAGGGCTGGGAGGAGTCGCCGTTGCGCGTCCGGCTGATGAATGCTGGCTGGCGGACTCCGAATGCCGCGAGCATCTACTTTGCCGCCAAGACGATACTGGCGATTATCCTGCCGACCGTGTTGCTTCCGGTGCTCATCGGCACGCGACTCGCGGGAAACCGTTATACGCTGGCGATGATCCTCGTGCTGGTGGCGGCGATCGGCTACTACTTGCCGAATGTCGTGCTTTCGCGGCGTATCGCGTCCCGTCAGCGCGTGATCTTCGAAGATTTCCCTGACGCGCTAGATCTGCTGACAGTATGCGTCGAAGCCGGCCTGAGCCTCGACGCCGCGCTGATGAAGGTGTGCGAAGAGTTGAAATTCCGCAGCCCGGTCGTCGCGGGCGAACTCGACCTGATGTTGCTTGAAATGCGTTCCGGCTTCACGAAGGAAGCCGCCTTGCGCAATCTCGCGCTGCGCACCGGCGTCGAGGACATCGAATCGTTCTGCGCGATGCTGATCCAGGCCGACCGTTTCGGCACGAGCATCGGTGATTCGCTGCGCGTGCTGTCGGATATGCTGCGCACCCGGCGGCGCATGCGCGCGGAGGAGTGCGCGGCAAAGATCGCGCTGAAGCTGCTGTTCCCGCTGATCTTCTGCATTTTCCCGGCGCTCCTGATGGTACTGCTCGGGCCGGCATTCATCCACATCTACCGGGTCCTGCTGCCGACATTCGCGGGCACGGGCAGCTGACAGGCCCGCCGGCAGGCAACGCCGGACGCGCCGGCGACAGGGAGGAAAGCGGCTGGCGCGTCCGGCCGCTTTTGTTATATCCGGCGCGGCATGCGGGCCGCCGCGGCGCGCCGGTTCACGCAAGCCGCAAGCGGCCCGCGTATCCGGCCGCCATGGCGCAGCGGCGTGTCAACCGCCATAGATGTCGAAATCGAAGTATTTCGACGCGAGCCGCTTGTAGGTGCCGTCCTTCACCATGTCGAGGATCGCGCGATCGATCTTCGCTTTCAGTTCCGCATCGTCTTTGCGCAGCCCGATGCCCGCGCCGACGCCGAGCACTTTCTCGTCGACGAGTTCAGGGCCGACGAACTGGTAGTTCGCGCCGCGCGGCGACTTCAGGAAGCCGATGGCGGCCTGCACTTCGTCCTGGAGCGCGGCGTCGAGCCGGCCGGCGAGCAGGTCGGCATAGACGCCGTCCTGGTTCTGGTACGACACGACATTCGCGCCTTGCTTGGCCCAATACGCCTTCGCATACGCCTCCTGTGTCGTCCCCTGTTCGACGCCGACCGACTTGCCTTTCAGCGAATCGCCGGTCGGCAGGAGCGGCGAGCCCTTCTTCACGACGAGACGGGTCGGCTGGTTGTAGATCTTCGTCGTGAAGGCGATCTGCTCGGCGCGCTGCGCCGTGATCGACATCGACGACAGCACCGCGTCGAATTTCTTCGCCTTCAGCGCAGGAATCATGCCGTCGAAATCGTTTTCGAGCCATACGCACTTGGCCTTCAGGCGTGCGCAGATCTCATTGCCGAGATCGATGTCGAAGCCGACGAGCTTGCCGTCGGGCGCCTTCGACTCGAACGGCGCATAGCTGGCGTCGGTGCCGAAGCGAATGGTGGTCCAGTCCTTCGCGGACGCAGTGCCTGCCGATACGGCGAGCAGGGCGATCGACACGGCTGCAATCAGTCTCTTCATGGTGTGCGTTCCTTGGCGTGGTCTATCCGGTTCCGTGCGGCAAGACATCGAATGAAGCGGCTCGCACGCGGCCGGCGCGAGCGGCGCGGACTGCTTGCCCGGTGACGCGTCCGCACTGCGACTATACGCAGAAAATAAAATCGCAGTCCAGAATGGACAAAAAATATCGAACGTGGAACGGGCGCGGGAACGTGAACGTGGGTGACCGAGATGCGTGCATCGGAAGCAAGGCAGGCACGTCGACCCTTGCAAAAATGCAGAAGTGGACTAATCTTGTTGATGAATTTGTTTTGAGACTAACGGTCATGTCCGAGCCCGCCCGTATCCCGCATCCCACTCCGCCCCAGGCCACGGTCGCGCAGATGTCGGCGGCCGGCTTGCGTGCCTTTTTCAATATCGCGCGCGACTGGGCACTGACGGCCGACGAGCAGATCGTCCTGCTCGGCTCGCCGGGCCGCTCGACATTCTTCAAGTGGAAGGCTTCGCCGGAATCGGCGCGCCTGCCGCGCGACACGCTCGAGCGCCTGTCGCTCCTGCTCGGCATCTACAAGGCGCTGCAGATCCTGCTGCCGCAGCCGGCCGCCGCGGATGCGTGGGTCAAGCGGCCGAACGACGCCGCGCCGTTCGGCGGCAAGCGCGCACTCGATCGGATGCTGGCGGGCAACGTGGGCGATCTCGTCGCCGTGCGGCAATATCTCGATGCGATGCGAGGCGGATGGGCGTGACGATGCCGACTGTTCCGGCCGCGTCGATGGACTGGCCCACGACAACGCTCGACTGGGCGCCGGCCTATCGCATCATTCCTACCCGCTTTCCGGCGGTCAATCTGTTCGACCGCGTTGCATCGGCGGACGATTTCGATGCGCTTTACGCGCTCGAATCGCTGACCAACGATCGCATCCGGAACGAGGTCGGCATCCTCGATCTGGTGCCGTCCGGCGAGCGCCGGTATGGCCTTGGCTGGGGGCCGATCATGGCCGCGTTCACACACCTGAATCCGCAGGGCAGCCGTTTCTCGGACGGCAGCTACGGCGTGTTCTATTGTGCGCGTTCGCGCGATACGGCCATCGCCGAGACCCGCCATCACAGCAGCCTGTTCCTCGCGGCGACGCAGGAGCCGCCGATGCGTCAGCAAATGCGCCTGTACACCGTGGTGGCGCAAGGCGAGGTCGCCGACGTGCGCGCGTGGCGGCGGCGCGATCCCGCGCTGCTCGATCCGGTTCACTACGGCGTTGCACAGACGCTTGGCCGCATGGTGCGCGACGCGGGCGGCGCAGGAATCGTCTATCCGTCGGTTCGTGATACGCAAGGAGAATGCCTCGCGGCGTTCCGCACGACCTTGTTGCGCGATTGTCATCACGCGGCCTATCTCGAGTACAACTGGAACGGCTCGGCCATCGACGCGGTATTCGAATTGAATCAGGTGGGATAGACGGCCAGCCGGCGCGGCGGTCAGGGCAACGGCCAGCTGCGTGCATGCCGCTCGCGCGCCTGCGCCTGCGATACCGACCAGCTCGCGCCGGTGCGCGGCTCGACGAGCGTAAGGCGTCCGGCAGGCGCGAATGCGCCAGTGTCGATGAACCACTGCGAGCCGATCCGCAGCGGCGCACGTACCGGCGTATGGCCGGTACAGGTCAGCGACAAACCCAGTTGCCAGGCCGGATCCGCGAGCCCTTGCACGAGATCGCGTCCCCAGATCATCCGCTCGCGCACGAGCGGCGCGTAATCGCCGGCATCGAGATCGGCATCCGAACCGAAGAATTCCGCATGCAGCACATTGAAGCGCGTCGGTCCTTCGCCGATCACGCGTACGAGCGGCAGCGCATCGACGCGCGCCGCATGTGCGCGCAGCCGTTCAGGCGGCAAATCCGCGCCCCAGTCGCCGCCGATGCCGCGCCACGCGTCGGCAGGCAGCTTGCCGCGCGCGACGCGGCACAGCACGTCTTCGTGATTGCCACGCACAACGAAACACCACGGGCGATCGAGCAGGTCGAGCGCGGCTTCGGATTCGGGGCCGCGGTCGACGAGATCGCCGACGGAGAACAGTCGATCGTGCGCCGGATCGAAATGGACGTCGTGCAGCAGCGCGCGCAGCGCGTCGAGACAGCCGTGCAGATCGCCGACGACGAAATCGTGGCCGGCCACATTCACGGCATGGCGGCAGAGTGGGGGCGAAGCGCTCATGGCTTTATCTTAGGCGCTCGCGCGGGTGGTCACGATCGGATGGAATGGGGATAATCGGGACGCCGGCAAAACGGGCCGGAACCTTTCCATTTGCCTTCAAGATTTGAACATGACGTTTATTCCACTGGTATTGCGCAACCGGCCGCGCATGGTTGCGGCAACCGTCGTAGGAGTACTGTGCGCGATGGCGCTTCCCGGTCCGGGGACCGTGTCGGCGCGTGTGCTGGTCGGCTGGGACTGCGGCGTCTGGGTGTATCTCGCGATGATCTGGGTACGCATGGTCACGGTGCACCATCACGAGGTGCGTCAGCGGGCGATGCGCGAGGATGAGAATGCGACGATCGTGCTGACGGTCATCTGCATGGCGACCGTCGCGAGCGTGGCGGCGATCGCGATCGAACTGGCGACTGTGAAGAATGTCGGTTTCCGTGCCGGGCTCGGTCACTACGCGATCACCGCCGCGACCCTGTTCGGCGCGTGGTTCCTGATCCCGACGATTTTCACGCTGCATTACGCGCGGCTCTATTACGGGTCGCCGGCCAGCGAGCGGACGCTCAAGTTCCCCGACAGCAAGATCGAGCCGGACTACTGGGACTTCCTGTATTTCGCGTTCACGATTGCGGTCGCGTCGCAAACCGCCGACGTGTCGCTGACGAATCGATCGGGCCGACGCGCGGTGATGGCGCAGTCGATCCTGGCGTTCTACTTCAACATGGCCGTGCTGGGCCTGTCGATCAACGTCGCGGCCGGGCTGCTGGGCTGACCGCGGCCATGCGTGGGCGCGCATCGCATGCGTGCGCCCGGGGTCGATACGCAATTAATAATTACCGATCGCCCGCCGCCGGGCCGCCCATTCCGGCGCATACTGCCTTACTCCCTTCTGCTTGGCGACCCGCATGCCGGGCCCCCGGCGCCGCCTCGATGGCGCAACCGTGCAGCCCGGCACGCACGAGGAGCGCATGATGTCCGATTGTCCGCTCGATCCGTACGCGCATCACTACATTCACTGCTTATCGTTCGGCGCGCAGCCCTGCGGTGCGACCGGCGCATCGTCGCGCACGCATTTCCGAGTCTGGGCGCCGGGCTGCATGCAGGTTCAACTTGAACTGGACGCCGGCGATGGGCTGGCCGTCATCCCGATGACGAGCGCCGGGCCCGGCTGGTTCGAGACCTTCGCGGATTGCGGTGCGGGCGCGCGCTACCGTTACCGTCTCGACGACTCGGCGTCGATTCCCGATCCGGCTTCCCGCTCGCAGCCAGAAGGGCTCAATGGTCCGAGCGAAGTGGTCGACCCGCGTGCGTTCAGGTGGCGTTACACCTTCTGGCGCGGCCGTCCGTGGGAGGACATCGCGCTGTATGCGATCCAGCCGCACGCCGCGGGCGGTTTCGATGGCGTGCGCCGCCGTCTGCCGCAGCTCGCGCGTCTGGGCGTGACGGCACTCGAACTGCTGGCATCGCCGCACGACAGTCTGCCGTTCGCGCCGCTTGCGACCGCCGGCGGCCCCGATGCACTGAAGTCGCTGATCGACGCTGCGCACGGCTACGGCCTGGCGGTGCTGCTCGAGATCGACTATGCGCGCTTCGGCAGCGGCACCGAAGCGTTGCGTCACTATGCGGGGCCTTTCTTCCATACGCACGACGACCCGCTGCAACCGGCGCCGCTCGCGCTCGATCATCCGGAGGTCTGCGACTTCTTCTGCGACAACGCGTTGTACTGGATCGAGGAATACCGGTGCGACGGCCTGCGGCTGCGCGACGCCGATCGAATCGGCATCACGTGGCTGCGCGAGCTTGCGGACCGTGTGCGCGCGGCAGTGCCCTCCGAGCGGATGATTCATCTGGTGCTGGGCAGCGAGCGTCATCCGGCCCATCTCGCGGATACGCACTTCGACGCGCAATGGAACGGCTGCGGCGAGCGTGCGCTGCATCGGCTGACGGGGCGAGCGTCCGCGGCGCAGGAAGGCATTTCGGATCACCAGTCGATCCACACGCTCATGCGGGCGCTGACGGCGGCGGGCGCGGCGTTTCATCCGGTGTCGTCCGGCGAGGGCGGGATGGCCGACACCGCGCTGCCGCTTACGTCGCTCGTGCTGTCCGACGGCGTGTGGCGGGACAGCGGACAAGATCGCGAGGCGGGGCTCGCCGCACTCGCGCTGTCATTGCTGACGCCGCAGATTCCGCTGATTTTCGATGACGCCGCGCGCGATGTCGAGCGTGCGCATTTCGTTCAGTCCGCGCTGGCGGTGCGCGCGAAGCTGATCGCGCCACGGCTCGCCGATTGCCGGCCGCACGACGCGCACACACTGCGCGCCGGCGGTGCGGGCGAGTCCGATGCACTGCTCGCGTCGTGGAGCCTCGCCGATGGCGAAATGCTCAGCATCGCGCTGAACCTGTCGCCTGATCCGGTGGCGCAGTTCGAGGCGCCGGCGGGGCGGGTGGTGTTCGAAACGCCGGGGCGTGCGCGCGATCGGGTCGATCGGGGCGAGCTGCCCGCGTATTCGCTGGTCGCGTGGCTGACTGGCGACGTCAACCATTACGCGCTGACGCACGACGTGCGGCGCATGGACGAAGGGGCGTGGCGCGGGATACATGGCTGAGCGCGGCGCGCGTCACCAGAAACCGCGAATGCCGGCGATGCCGTGCGCGCCATACCGGCGCGCATCGGACAGATGCGCGCGCGTCATGCCACCAAGCGCATAGACGGGAATCGCGACCTGCGATGCCCATTCCGCGAATATCGTCCAGCCGAGCGTCGGCGAGCCGGGATGGCTGAGTGTCGGCAGCACCGGCGACAGCGTGACGAAATCCGCGCCGATGCGGGCTGCCTGTTTCAGGTCGTCAAGGGTATGGCACGCCGCGGACACGAGCCGATCGGCCGGCAACGGACGCCGCGCCGCGGCATGCAATGCCGCGCCGTCGAGGTGGCGGCCGGCGCCGGCGAGTTGCGACAGCGTCTTCGCATCGATCTTCCCGTTGAGCATCAGGCGCGCGCCGGCGGCATCGCAGCGCGCGAGCGCATCGGCGGCGAGCTGCGCAAACCGTTGCGCATCGAACGACTTGACGCGCAGCTGCACGAGCGTTTCGCCGCGCGCCAGCACGGCCGACAGATGATCGAGGAACGCGTGGCAGTCGGCATCCGTGGCCGACGCCGGTTCCGGCGTGATGACGTAGCAGGCCGGGAGCGGCGTGTTCATCGTGCGATGCCGTTTGTTCGGCCGTGATTCAAGCCGGCGGTGCGACCGTTGGCCGTCATTCGTCCGCGTCCTTGGCGATCTTCGGATAGACGCGCACCAGCACGATGCGCGGCCCGTTCATTTTCTTCACGACGACGTCGAACCGATCGAACGAGACGCGCTGTCCTTCGGTCGGCAACTCGTTGAGCGCCTGGATCACGAGACCGCCGACCGATTCCGCGCGCCCTTCGTCGATATCGATGCCGAGCGCCTGCTCGAGCGACACGACGGGCAGGCTGCCCTTGCCCATCAGTGTGCCGTCGTCGAGCCGCGTCCAGTCGGCATCGCCCTGGCGGAATTCGTCATGGATCTGGCCGACGAGCGCGCCGAGCAGGTTGTCGAGCGTCAAAAAGCCGATCGGCATCTCGCCCTTGTTGCCGACCAGCGCGAAGTGCGGCGCGCCCTTGCGGAAGCGGCGGAACAGGTCGAGTGCGGGCGTGTCCGGCTTCACGTACTGCACCGGACGCGCATAGTCGGACAGATCCTCGAGCGCCGCGCCCGCGTGGCGGGCGAGCAGCAGATCCTTCAGGTGAATCAGCCCGCATACCTGCTCACGCGACGCGTCCTCGAACAGCGGATAGCGGCTGAAGCGATGCCGCGCGACGATCTGCATGTTGTCCGCCAGCGGGAGGTCGCGGCGCAGCCCGATCATTTCGTTGGCCGGCCGCATCAGGTCGGACACCGTCATCGACGAGAAATCGAGCGAATGCGCGAGCGTGTTCCACTCGTCGTCGTTGTAAGCCGCGCGCGCCGCCTGCGACGCGGAGCCGGCATTGCGGCGGCTGCGCAGGATGAGCTTCAGCTCGTCGGTCGAATAATGCGCATCGTCCCCATGGCTCGCCGACAGGCCGGCGAACTTCAGCACCGTATTGGCGCTCGTGTTGAGCACCCAGATTGCCGGATACATGGCCCAGTAGAACCCGTAAAGCGGCAGCGCGACCCACAGGGCGATCTTCTCGGCCTGGCGGATCGCCATCGTTTTCGGCGCCAGCTCGCCGACGACAATATGCAGAAACGAGATCAGCGAGAACGCGAAGGCGATCGAGACGAGGTGCACGAGCCGCGCCGACTCGATGCCGAGCAGGGCGAGCAGCGGGCCGAGCAGATGCGCGAACGCGGGCTCGCCGACCCAGCCGAGGCCGAGCGAAGCGAGCGTGATGCCGAGCTGGCATGCGGAAAGATACGCATCGAGGCGGCGGTGCACGATCGCCAGGATGCGGCCGCGCAGGCCGTGCTTGCGGGCGAGCGTCTTGACGCGCGTCGCGCGCAGTTTGACGAGGCCGAATTCGGCCGCGACGAAGAAACCGTTGAGGGCCACCAGTAGCAACGCGCCGATGAGCGCGAAGATCTGAATCAAGGAATCGCTCCGGAAATGTCGAGCCCGTCAGTATAAGGCGCGAAAGGCAATCGTAATAATTGGTGCGGCGAACGTTTAGACCGTCGCTTCGCCGGGCAGCCCGAGTGTGATTGTCGCGGTGCCACCGTCGGTGAACGGATCGTGCGCGAACGTGCCGCCATGCGCGAGCGCGACGCGATACGCCAGCGCGAGCGTCCACGCGAACCCTTTCACATCGCGTTCGCGCAGCATGTCGCGGCGGGCGAACGGCTCGAGCACGTGCGCCAGTGCATCGTCGGCGAGTGCGGCGGCATGCACGTCGCCTGTCACGCGTGCGACGAGACGCCGGTCTTCGCGCACGCACGAGAGCGTCACGCGGCCGCCGGCGGCGCTCGCCTCGACGGCGGCAATCAGCATCGTCCAGAGCGCCTGCGCGACGCGCTCGCGGTCGGCGGTGCACGGCTGCGTGCCGTCGGTCAGTGTGGCATCGATCGTCACCTGTCGCGCGTCGGCGAGCCCGATGCGCGCGAGCGCGACCACCTCGTCGAACAGCGCGCGCAGCGCAAACGGCTGCGGTGTGAGGGTGAGCGTGCGGGTGGCGGCGCGCGGTGCGTCGAGCGCTTCGTCGATGAGCCTGGTCTGCTGGTCGATCCCGGAGCGAATGCCGGCGAGCGCGCGCTGCTGGTTCGGATCGGCATCCGCGAGCAGGCGCTCGAGCACATAGGCCCAGCTGTGCATGGCGTTGAGCGGGCTGCGCAGGTCGTGCGAGGCGGTCGACAGCGCCTGATCGCGGAGAAACAGTGCGGTTTGCGCGGCAAAGTGCGCTGCGCGTTCGCGCAGCAGGTCGGCGGCGGGAGCGGCGGAAGTGGACGTCACGGAGCGGGCCTGTCGGATGCGGTTCCGGGTGAAAGCGAAACCGCCATTATAGGGAGCGTGTGTGTCACGCCGGCAGCGCGTCCTCGTCTTCCTTCCGCGCATCGCCGCGTGGCAGCAACTGGCAGGCGAGCAGGCCGGCCAGCATCAGCGCGCAGCCGATCAGCGCGCGCAGCGTCAGGGTTTCGCCGAGCGCCGCCCAGCCGGCGATCGCGGCGAATACGCCTTCCATGCTGAAGATGACGGCCGCGTGCGCGGGCGCCGCATCGCGCTGCGCGACGACCTGGAGCGTGTAGCCGACGCCGACCGACAGCAGCCCGCCGTACAGCAGCGTCGGCAACGCGCCGCGCAGCATCGCCAGGCTGATCGGTTCGATGACGAGACCGACCGCGAGGCACAGCACGCCACAGACCGCGAATTGCATGAACGCGAGCACGAGCGGATCGTGCCGCCGGGCGAGATGGCCGACCGTCATGACGTGTGCGGCAATGATGACCGCGCCGGCCAGCTGGAACCCGTCGCCGTAGAGAATCGAGAAATGCTCGTCGATGCTGAGGAAATACAGTCCGACCGCCGCGAGCAGCGCGCCGAACCACGTGCCTGCGCCGATGCGGTGCCGTGCGAACACGCCCATCAGCGGCACGATCACGACGTACAGCGAGCTGATGAAACCGGCATTCGCGATGCGCGTGTACTGCAGGCCGAACTGTTGCAGCGAGATCGACACCGCGAGCAGTGCGCCGAGCGCGATGCCCGGCAGCAGCAGCGCGGGCGAGCGGCGGATCGCCGCGCATTGCGCGCGCGACGCCGGATTGAGCGCCAGCAATGGAACGAGCACCGCCGCACCGAGCAGAAACCGCAGGCCGGTGAACAGGAACGGCCCGATCACGTCGAGGCTGAGGCGCTGCGCGACGAACGCCGATCCCCAGATCGCGGCGGCGGCGAGCATCAGCAGGTTGGCGCGGAGGTGTCGGCGGGCATCGGTTGTCATGAAGGCTGGCAGGGCAGTGCGCTGACGAAACCCAACAGTCTACGCTGACATTGCGAGGCTGTCGGCAAGGCGTTGCAGGACGGCGGCTGTGCGAACGTCGCGCACGCGTGTGTACAGCACCACCTGCGAGTGCGGCAGCGGCGGCAGATCGAACTTCGCGCCGACATCGACCAGCGTGCGCGGTGCGACGCGTCTGGCCAGCGGGCACACCGCAAGCCCGGCCGCCGCCGCCGCGGTGACCGTCGCGATGCCGCCTCCGGTGAAGTGCTCGCGCCATGGCCGTCCCGCCTGATCGAGCGTGCGCAGCGCAGCCGCCCGTACGCCGCACGGTCCGGCCAGCACGGCGAGCGGCAGCGGTTCGTTCGCGCGCGGCGTCCAGTCCGGCGCGGCGAGCCAAACGAGCGGTTCGGTGAAGAGCAGCGTGCCGTCGTCGCGCGGCGGATCCTCGGCCGGTTCGTGACGCACGATCGCGGCATCGAGCCGCCGCTCGTCGTACAGCGCGAGCAGGTTCGTCGAGGTGCCGAGATGCATTTCGAGCGTGAGCGCCGGATCCAGCCGGTGCAGGCTTGTCAGCACGGCCGGCAGATCCGGCACCGCGACGTGCTCGCTGACGCCGAGTGACAGACGGCGCGACCCGGCCGAGATCGCGCCGAGCGCGTGCTCGTGCGCATCGAGCAGCGCGCGCGCCGCGGGCAGGAACGTTTCGCCGTCCGGCGCGAGCTTCACGGTCCGCGGCGTGCGGGCGAGCAGCGGCTTGCCGAGTTGGGCTTCGAGCCGCTTCAGCTTCAGGCTGACGGCGGATTGCGTGGTGCCGAGCGCATCGGCGGCGCGCGTGAAGCTGGCGAGATCGGCGACCAGCACGAACGCGCGCACCGTATCCAGATCAAGCATATTTATTTCAAATGTAAATGGATGAAATATGCATCAATGACTGTTCATTATAGATTGGCATCGTTAGCCTGACCTGGCATTCCCATTCTTCACATTCACAGTCAGGAGAATCGCCATGCCTTTCACCCGTATCGCATTGCGCGAAGGCCAGTCCGCCGCGTACCGCGCGGCGCTCGTCGACGGCGTGCACCGCGCGCTGATGCGCACGTTCAACGTGCCCGAGGACGATATCTTCATGGTCGTTACCGAACACGCGCCGGAAAATTTCGTGTTCGGGCGGCACTATCTCGACATCGAACGCAGCGACGATCTCGTGATGATCCAGATCACCGCGAACAACACGCGCACGCTCGAACAGAAGCAGGCGCTGTACCGCACGATTGCCGACAACCTCGCGGCGCAGCCCGGCGTGCGGCCGCAGGATGTCTTCATCAGCCTCGTCGAGGTGCTGAAGGAGGATTGGTCGTTCGGCGAGGGCGTGGCGCAATATGTCGTTTGACACATGGCAACGCGATGGAAGGCGCGTGTGAGCCCGCGCGGATCGGGCCGTGTACTATGAAAGCTGCATTGCGGGCCGATGCTGGCGGCAAGGACGCCAGCCAATACGCAGAAGCGAGGAGCTTCCATGTCGCGTGTGCTGGAAATCGTGTTGTGCATGTCGTTGGAAAGCTGGCAGGCCGCGGGCGCGAACCGTGGGCGGAGCGCGCAGCGTGACTTCGGCGCGGAACTCGGCCGTGCGTGGCGGATCTGCCCGCAGGTCAGGATGCGTCGCGGGCATGAGCGCGTGACGCTGGAGCCATGCCGGGTCGTCGAAGCGGAACCGCGCCCCGGCATGAACTGGTGGACGTGGGTCGAATCCACCACGCAGGGGCGCCGCGTTGTCGCGTCGTGCACGCAGCCCTTTGCGCCAGGCATCACGCGCCGCGAGATCTTCGACGCCGAGCACGCGGGCATCGTCGTTGCCCAGCCTGCGCCAGCCGATGCCGCCGATCTGCCCGGGCCGTCCGCCCGGACGGATCGGCGGATCCACCCTGACACACCAGAATCACCAGGACTTACGGTTCCGTCCGGCATGTCTGACACCCCGTCCGGAACCGACCAGCCGTCACCGGCGGAGGCCGCGCGCATGCGGCTCGTCAGCACGCGGCGGCGCGGGCGCTGGGCCGACGACGGCGGCGTGATCGTCGAAATGACGCTCGACGACTTCACGATCCATGACGGCGACGCCGTGCCGAGGCGGTACTGCGAATTGCGGCTCGCCGCGCCGGACTGGGATACGCCGGATGCACGCACCGCCGCGCTGCATGCGCTGTTTTCCGCTGCGCGCGAGCTGAGCGGCGCGTGGCCCGCGTTCGTGCAACTGACGAGCGTCATCGACCGGGCATGCGGCGGTTCGCTCGCGGGCGAAGCGCCGATCAAGGCGCGGCTTGTCGATCTGACGGGCATCCGCACGCAGCGCGCCGCGTTGTTCGCGCTGTCCCGCGACATCACGGATCAATGGCTCGGCAACGAAGCCGGTGTGCTCGCGCGTGACGATCCCGAATTCGTCCACCAGATGCGTGTCGCGCTGCGGCGGCTGCGCACGCTGATGCGGCTGTTTCCCCGCTTCGCCAACGGCGGATGGCGCGAGTCCATCGAGACCGACCTGCGCTGGCTGGCGGGACTGCTCGGTACGGTGCGCGATTGGGATGTGTTCTCGCGCGAGCGCTTGCCCGCACTGATTGCCGCGGATGGCGGCAATCCCGAATGGGCGGGCACGCTCGACGCGGCGCGGGCACAGTGCGCGGCCGCGCGCGTCGAGCTGCTGCAGGCGATGCATTCGGCACGCTATGCGCGGCTCACGATCGGCTGGCTCGAATGGCTGAGCGCGTTGGCGCTGCCGGCCGTGACGGACGACCGCGTGCCATCGCTGAAGCGGCATGCGTCCAAGCGGGTGCGCCGCCTGTTCGGTCGTGTGTATGGCGCGCCGTCGCTGACGACGCTCGATACCGCGGCCCGGCATCGCATACGGATCGACGCGAAACGTCTGCGTTACGCGCTGGAATTCCTTGCGTCGCTCGCGTCGCGCCGCACGCGCACCGAAACGGTCAAGACGCTCGCGCGGGTGCAGAGCGTGCTGGGGGATGTCAACGATACGGTGATCGCGTTGCATCGCCTGGAGCAGCTGGCGGCGCCGCCCTACCAGCTCGGCTTCGTGCGCGGCTACGGGGCGGCGCTCGAACGACATGCGGTGCGCGATGCCGAGGTTCTGCTCGCCAGCCTGCGTCCGCCGAAGATCGGCGGCAAGTCGGTCTGAACGGGCAGGCTGACTATCATGGCCTGCCATTTTTTCCACGCCGACTGATGCGCGACGATCCGCAATCGACACCTTCCGCCGAACCGCTCGAACTGGGCGGCGAACTGTGGCTGCGCGCCGGTTCGCGGACGCTGGGCGGCGCGGCGCGCATCGCGCTGCTGGCCGCGATCGGCGATACCGGTTCGATCACGCGCGCCGCGAAGGCGGTCGGCATCAGCTACAAGGCTGCATGGGAAGCGGTCGACACGATGAACAATCTTGCCGGCGAGCCGCTCGTGTTGCGCTCGACGGGCGGCAAGGGCGGCGGCGGCACCGTGCTGACGCCGCGCGCCGTGTCGCTGATCGACGCGTTCCGCGTGATCGAGCGTGAGCATCGCCGGTTCATCGGCGCTGCGAGCGCGGCCGTGGCCG
>NZ_JAHACR010000356.1 GCF_018375725.1 Burkholderia sp.
GGCCGCACCGACCTGCTGCCCGGCTTCAAGTCGGCGCGCACCGGCCGCAGCTTCAAGGCGTATCTGGTGAAGCAGCCGGACGGCAAGATCGGCTTCGAATTCGAGAAGAAGGAACCGAAGGCTGCCGCAGCGAAGAAGACAGCAAAATCGGCGGCAAAGGAAACGGAAACCGTGACGGAGGACGCCGCGGAAAAGCCGGCGCCAGCACGCAAGACGGCCGCGCGCAAGACGGCCGCGAAGCCTGCCGCGAAGACCGCCGCACGCAAGACGCCGACGCGCAAGACCGGTTCCTGACCGAGTCGTCGTGGCCCGCGACGCATGTCGTCGGGCCCACGAACAAAACGCGGATCGATCCCGATCCGCGTTTTTTATTGCCCGGACGGCTCGCCTGCCACCGTCCTGCTTTGCCGCGTTACAGCGGCGACGGCGCCGTTACGCGCGCACGCGCTTTCGTCCCCCGCGGCGACGAACCCGGTTCGCCCTCCACTCGCTCGGGCAACGTGTCCAGCCCGGTCGCCCCCGCGGATGCACCCTGCGCCGCCCACGGCTCGCCCGCCGCCGCGTCGACGGACTGGCTGAAATGCTCGACAAGATGATCGATGAAGGTTCGCACCTTGGCCGGCAGGTGACGGCGGCTCGGGTAGACGACGTTGATTTCGACCTGCGGCAGCCGGTAGTCGGGCAACAGACGCACGAGGCGGCCACGCGATGTGTCGCCGCCGATCAGATAGCTCGGCAGGAACGCAATGCCCATGCCGAGCAGCGCAAACTGGCGCAGCATCTCGGTATTGTTCGCGACGATCACGTTGGACGGACGCACGCGCACTTCGCCTTCCGGCCCGGTAAACACACGGTCATCGCCCCAGAATTCGGACGGCAGGCTCAGTGCCGGATGCTCCATCAGCTGTTCAGGATGGGTCGGCACGCCGTGTTTTTCCAGATAGCTCGGCGTTGCGCAGACGGTCATGCAGCCGGTGGTCAGGCGCCGCGTGACGATGCTCGCACTGCGCATCTGGCGCGTGGTCACAATGCCAACGTCGAAGCCCTCCTCGACCAGATCGACTTGCCGATCCACCAGCGTCAGATCCGGCACGACTTTCGGGAAGCGCTCCGTATAGGTCTTCAGGACGGGCGCGAGGTTGTGCAGGCCGAATACGACGGGCGCGACGATGCGCAATGTGCCGACCGGCTCGTGATTGCGGGCGACGACCATTTGCTCGACGTCCTCGAGCTCGTCGAGAATCTGGCGCGCGCGCTCCAGATAGACCTGGCCGGACTCCGTGAGCGACAGGCTGCGCGTCGTGCGATTGAGCAGCCGCGTGCCGAGGCGGCCTTCCAGATCGGCCACGTGACGCGTCGCCACGGCGTTGGAGATATCCATTGCACTCGCGGCCCGCGCGAAACTACCGAGATCCGCAACCTTGACGAACACGCGCATCGACTGCAAATGATCCATATACGACTCCTGCCGCTGTTACCGCTTCATAAAATTGAAGCAAATGGGTAATTCTCCTACGACCGCAAAAACGATGCAGAGTTGCTCAACAAACCCCCGCATCTCGATAAAAATAGTCAATTGTGCTCGGCTCTGGCGGACAAACGATTCAATTATTCTGATTGACGAAACAATTGGGTGAACCTCGTCCGGGAAACGTCCGATTCAGCAAGATCCCCGCTGACGCGGTACGGCATCGCAGCCCCGGCCGCTCACCGGAAAACGGCGCCAGGACAGGCCGGACGCCCATTGCGGCGGGGCGTAACAACCTGTTAAAAAGACACCACGTGGGCGTCCGGCATAGCATCATGTCGGCCCCGACCGGGCGGGACGACGCGCGACGAGCGCCGCCGCCCCCTGTTTCAACGCGCGACACCCGCTAACCATGAAAATTGCCATTCTCGACGACTACCAGGACGCCGTCCGCAAACTGAATTGCTTCCAGATGCTCGCCGACCATGACGTGAAGATCTTCAACAACACGGTGCGCGGGCTCGGCCAGCTCGCGAGCCGGCTGGCGGAAGTCGAAGCGCTCGTGCTGATTCGCGAACGCACGCCGATCTCGTCCCAACTGCTCTCCAAGCTGCCGCATCTGCGCATGATCAGCCAGACCGGACGCGTGTCGAGCCACGTCGACCTCGCGGCCTGTACCGACCGCGGCATTGCGGTGCTCGAAGGAACCGGTTCGCCGGTCGCGCCCGCCGAGCTGACCTGGGCGCTGATCATGGCGGCCCAGCGCCGCATTCCGCAGTACGTCGCGAACCTGAAGCAGGGCGCATGGCAACAGTCCGGCCTGAAGACGTCGGCGCTGCCGCCCAACTTCGGGCTCGGCCAGGTGCTGCGCGGCCAGACGCTCGGCATCTGGGGCTACGGCAAGATCGGCCGGCTCGTCGCGGGCTACGGCAAGGCATTCGGCATGAACGTGCTGGTGTGGGGTCGCGAGCATTCGCTCGAAGCGGCGCGCGCGGACGGCTATACGGCGGCCGAAAGCCGCGAGGCGCTGTTCGAGCAGAGCGACGTGCTGTCGCTGCACCTGAGGCTGCACGACGATACGCGCGGCATCGTCAAGCAGGAAGACCTGATGCGGATGAAGCCGACCGCGCTGTTCGTCAACACGAGCCGCGCCGAGCTGCTCGAGGAGAACGCGCTCGTCAACGCGCTGTCGCACAACCGGCCCGGCATGGTCGCGATCGACGTGTTCGAGAGCGAGCCGATCCTGCAGGGCTACAGCCTGCTGCGGATGGAGAACGTGATCTGCACGCCGCACATCGGCTATGTCGAACGCGAAAGCTACGAACTGTATTTCAGCGCGGCATTCCAGAACATCCTCGCGTTCGACCAGGGCGATATGTCGAACGTCGTCAATCCGGACGCACTGACGCCGATCCGCAAGCGCTGACGCAGCCGCGGCCGTGTGCGCGGCGCGATCGACGCGGCGGCAAGCGCATCGGACCGCATGCTCAGACCGCGACGCGCCCGTCCGTCATCGATTCGACGTATGCGAGGAAGTGCTCGCCGTCGCGGCGGCCAAGATCGTAGGCCAGCTTCATCTGCGACGGGCTCGTGTAGTCCCAGCTCGAAATCGGCACCTTGCTTGACGGCTGCACGTACAGACGCTGCTGCTCGCCGTGCGCGACCGTAAACATCTGCGGCCGCGGATACAGGCGCGTGACGAGCACCAGCACGTCGCCCGGCGAGGCATCGAGCGCGCCGACCGGCACGTTGTCGACCATGCCGCCATCGAGCACGGGCCGGCCATGACGGCGCAGCACCGGCGTGAACGGCGGCGTACACGACGATTGAAGAATCAGGTCGGCGAGATCCTCGACGCGCGCGCATGACTGCGCTCGCACGAACTCCGGCCGGAAGCCGAGCGAGCGGCCGAGCGTCGGGTGCAGCGTCTTGCGGATGTATTTCTCGATGTTGTACGCGACAATGCCGGCCACGACCGCGCTGCGCGCGCCGAGCCAGCGCGGCACATGCGACACGCCGATACGGATCTCGGGCGCGTCGGCAAGCTTTGCGAACGGCTCGCCGTAGATGTCGAGCAGCGCCTGACGGTAGATCCGGTAGTGCGGAAACACCGGCTCGCTGCCGAGCAGGTTCTCCCAGTAAACATTCTTCCTGTTGTGGCGCAGCGCTTCTTCGTAATAGCGCATCACCCACGCCGAGTCGCGTGTGTACAGCATGCATGCGGTCGCGGCACCCGCCGAGATACCGGCGATGACGCGCGGCTTCAGCGCGAGCGCGGGCTGCGCCACGTCCCAGAAGCCGGCCTGCCACCAGCAGCGATTGCCGCCGCCCGCGAATACGATCTGGTCGAACATCGCGCCGCTCAGTTGATGAGCGCGTAGCTCGATGTCGCGTGGACGGCCATCTTGCCGTCCGCGTCGAACAATTCGACCTCGCCGAACACCAGATTGCGGCCCATGCGCAGCACGCGCGCGGTGACGAGCACGTCGCCGTTGCGCACCGGACGCATGAAGTG
>NZ_JAHACR010000357.1 GCF_018375725.1 Burkholderia sp.
CAGCATGGAATCGGAGCGGCTGCGCAACTCGCTACTGTCGGCCATCTCGCACGATCTGCGCAAGCCGCTGACGACGATCGTCGGCTTCTCGTCGATGCTGGCAAACGCGCGCGAGGGGATGCGGAACGGCGATGCGGTCGCGCCGCAGCGGTTCGGGCCGCGCGAGGACGCGCTCGTCGACGCCATTCACGACGAAGCGCTGCGCATGACGGGCATCGTCACGAACCTGCTCGACATGGCGCGGCTGCAGGCGGGCAGCCTGCAGCTCAAGCGCCAGTGGTCGCTGCTCGAGGAAACCGTCGGCGCTGCACTCGCTGCGTGCAGGCGCGTGCTCGCGCGCCATCCGGCACGCGTCGCGCTGCCGGCCGACCTGCCGCTGCTGCAGATGGACGCGGTGCTGATGGAGCGGCTGTTCACCAATCTGTTCGAGAATGCCGCGAAGTACACGCCACCGGACACGCCGATCGAGATCGGCGCGGAACGTGTTGCGGATGACGGCCTGCCATTCGTGCGCGTCCACGTCGACGATCACGGCCCCGGCCTGCCGCCGGGCATGGAAACGCGCATCTTCGACAAGTTCACGCGCGGCGAGAAGGAATCGGCGACGCCGGGCATCGGTCTCGGGCTTGCGATCTGTCGCGCGATCGTCGAGGCGCACGGCGGTAGAATCGGCGCGCTCAACCGCACTGCGCCGGACGGCCGCGTGACGGGCGCGCGCTTCTGGTTCACGCTGCCGGTCGAGACGCCGCCGCCGGCGCCGGCCGCAGCCGATGAAGAAGCCGAGGCGCTGCACGCGTTGCCGTCCGCATTGTCACCTTCCGATCCACCGCACGCCGATGAGTGAACCGAGCCTGACCGTCGTCCTGATCGAGGACGAAAAGCAGATCCGCCGTTTCGTGCGCGCGGCGCTCGAAGAGGAGGGCATCGCCGTGTTCGAGACCGAGACCGGCAAGCAGGGCCTCATCGACGCGGCGACGCGCAGGCCGGATCTCGTGATCGTCGACCTTGGCCTGCCGGATACCGACGGCCTCGATGTGATCCGCGAACTGCGCGGCTGGTCCGAGGTGCCGGTGATCGTGTTGTCCGCGCGCACGCAGGAGGATGAAAAGGTCGCCGCGCTCGATGCGGGGGCGGACGATTATCTGACCAAGCCGTTCGGCGTGTCCGAGTTGCGGGCGCGCATCCGTGCGCAACTGCGGCGGCGCAACCAGGGCGGCGCGAACGAATCGCCGCAGGTGCATTTCGGCACCGTGGCCGTCGATCTCGCGATGCGCCAGGTGTGGCGCGACGGCGAGATCGTGCACCTGACGCCGCTCGAATACCGCCTGCTCGCGACGCTCGTGCGCCATGCCGGCCGCGTGCTGACGCACCGCCAGCTGTTGCGCGAAGTGTGGGGGCCGTCGCACGTCGAGAGCCATCACTATCTGCGCATCTACATGGCGCATCTGCGGCAGAAGCTCGAACGCGACCCGGCGCAGCCGGAATACATCGTCACCGAGACGGGGGTCGGCTACCGGCTGGTCGGCGCGGCCTGAGCGCCGCGCGGCGCATCGGCGGTCGATGCGTCCCGCAGGCGGTCGACGTGCCGCGCGCCCATGCGAGGCCACACTGCGCGCGAATTCCCCGTTATGCTGACCGTTCCGCGAACGGAACGAGGAGGGTGCGATGCTGATCCGTCTGGCAACCTGTTGCGCGCTGGCGTTTGCCGCGTCCGGCGCGACCGCCCAGCCGCTGCCGCCCGGGCAGTCGCAACCGTCGCCGCCGTCGGTCGCGATGGCCAACCCGGCGTCGGTGAACTGCACGAAGCTCGGCGGACGCCATGTGATCCGACGTATGCCCGGCGGCGAAATCGGGATGTGCGTGTTCAAGGACGGCCGCACATGCGAGGAATGGGCGCTGTATCGCGACGATCGCTGTGTCGGGACGGCCGTGCCGAAACGCGTGTCGAAATGACCGTGCCGCCCGCGCCGCGATAACCCGCTTTAGGGGCTTTTCCTCACAGGGCGTTGCGCCGGACGGCCGGATCCCCCGTCTATAATGGAACGCATTCGATCCTGAATGCCGTGCCGCCGCGCTTGCCGCGTCGCGGCTCGGCGGCGCCGCCGGCGGCCTACGCGCCGCGCGGCGAGCAACGTTGATCGGCTATAGCGCACGCGACGTGCAAGGAGAGGGCCATGGTCGAAGCCATTTCGCTCGGCGCGGGGCTGGCATGGGCGAGCGGCCTGCGCCTGTACCTGACGGTGCTGATCGCAGGCGTGCTGGCGCGGGCCGGCTGGCTCCATCTGCCTGACACGCTCGCCGTCCTGACCTCGCCGTGGGTGATCGGCGCCGCGGCCGTGCTTGCCGTGGCCGAATTCCTTGCCGACAAGATTCCCGCCTTCGATTCGCTGTGGGATGCAGTGCAGACGTTCATCCGCATTCCCGCCGGCGCCGTGCTCGCGGCCGGCGCGCTCGGTCATGCCGATCCGGCGATGCTCGCCGTCGCCGGGCTCGCGGGCGGCACGCTCGCCGGCACGGCGCACATCGCCAAAGCCGGCACGCGCGCACTCATCAACCTGTCTCCTGAGCCGATCTCGAACTGGATCGCGTCGTCGACCGAGGACGGACTCGTGTTCGGCGGCCTGGCGCTCGCGTTCTTCGCGCCGCTCCTGTTTCTCGTGCTGCTGGCGGGCTTTGTCGCCGGCTCGGTGTGGGCGTTGCCGCGTCTGTGGCGCGGCGTGTCGGGTGGCTTCCGGGGCATGGCGAACCATATGGTGACGCGGCTCAATTCCTACGGGGGCAAGCAGGATTGAAGGGGCGGCCATCCGTGGGGCGGCCATCCGTGGGGCGGCCAGCCGTCGAGCATTCTTCGACGCGGCGCGACGATCACGAGCCGGCGCATGCCGGCCGATTCGGCTGGCGGGATCTGATCCGGCAGGCCGCGCGCATGACCGGGCGCGACTGGCGCGCGGGCGAGCTGACGCTGCTCATGCTCGCGCTGGTGCTGGCGGTCGCTGCGCTGACGAGCGTCGGTTTTCTCGCCGACCGCCTGCATCAGGGGCTCGAGCGCGACGCACGGCAGATGCTCGGCGCCGATTTCGTCGTGCGCGGCGATCATCCCGTCGATCCCGTATTCGACCGTGAGGCGCGCGCCCTCGGTTTGCGCGTCGCGACAACGGCGATTTTTCCCAGCATGATCGGCGCGGCAGCGGGCGCGCAAGCGGGCGACGCGCCGCGTGCGCGGCTGGCCGCCGTGAAAGCCGTGTCGGCGGACTACCCGTTGCGCGGCGCGGTCGAGATCCTCCCGGCGGCGGGCGCGCACGCGCGCAAAGCCGCCGCGATTCCCGCACCCGGCACCGTCTGGGCCGACCCCGCGCTGCTCGATGCGCTGCGTCTGAACATCGGCGATACCGTGCGCGTCGGGTTGCGCACCTTGACGGTCGCCGCCTCGATCGTTCGCGAGCTCGACCGCGGCTTCTCGTTCGTCAATTTCTCGCCACGCCTGATGATGCGCGCGGACGAGCTCGCGTCGACCGGGCTGGCCGGCTACGGCAGCCGCGTCACATACCGGCTGCTGGTCGCTGGCGACGACGCGGCGGTCGAGCGGTTCGAAGCCTGGGCGCATGCGCGGGTCGATGACGGCAAGCTGCGGGGCGTCGGCCTCGAATCGCTGCAGGAAGGTCAGCCGCAGGTGCGGCAGACGCTCGATCGGGCGCGCCACTTTCTCACGCTCGTGGCCATGCTGACCGCACTGCTGTCCGCGGTTGCGATCGCGATGGCGGCGCAGCGGTATATGCGGCGTCATCTCGACGGTTGTGCGACGATGCGCTGCCTCGGCGTCAGCCGCCGCACGCTCGGCGCACTGTTTGCGCTCGAATTCCTGGGCGTCGGCCTCGCGGGCGGCGTGATCGGCGCGCTGCTCGGCTATGGCGGCCACTGGATCCTGCTCGAGGCGCTCGGCAGCCTGATCGATGTCGCACTGCCGC
>NZ_JAHACR010000358.1 GCF_018375725.1 Burkholderia sp.
CACTGGCGCATCAGGTCGTCGCCGGTGCGGAACGGATACGGCACCTCGGCCGCCGCGCGCACGCCGTTGACGCGATCGCCGTCGCGGTTGACGACGAAGCCGCCGCCGACCGAGTAATACTCTTTCTCGACGAGCAGCTGTCCATGCTCGTCGAAGGCCTGAAAACGCATGCCGTTCGGATGCACGATGCCCGTGCCGCTCATCAGCTTGCGGTAGAAGCCGATGTGCTCCTTCTCGTCGAAGCGGACCGTTTGCCGGCCGAGCAGCGACAGCGACTTCTCCGCGCGGATCGCGGCGAGACGCGGCTCGATCAGGTCGGGATCGATCGAATCGGGCAAATGACCCTCGAGGCCGAGCAGCACGGCCTTGTCGGTGCCGTGCCCCTTGCCGGTCGCGCCCAGGGAACCGTACAGCTCGACCCGCACGCGCTGCACGAAGCCGAGCAGGTTGGCATCCTCGATGTGCGACGCGAAACGGCAAGCGGCGATCATCGGGCCGACCGTATGCGAACTGGACGGGCCGATGCCGATCTTGAACAGGTCGAAGACACTGACGTTCATCTCTGGCTGCCTTTGCGTGGAAACGCGAGTGGTAACGTTGGACGCCAGTACATCAAAGCGTAAAATCCGCCGATAGAACAAAAACGGCATCGGCGTGGGATATCGCCGCCAAGCGCCGCGCCGGGCGCACCGAAAGTGCGCTTTGGCGATGGTTCGCGACGGAAAAACGCAAGTCCGTGCGTGGCCGATCGGCGACGCTGGCTTCATCCGCGCCGCCGTGCCGATCCAGCAATCAGAGAGTGAGACCCGCCCGCCGCGGCGCGATGTGACGAGATTGACCGCCATGACCCCCGATGCACCCGCTTCTCCCCTTGCCGAGCCGGCGCCGCGCCGCATCCGCTTCGGCATCGTGCTGCTGCCGAACTTCACGCTGACCGCGTTCTCCGGATTCGTCGACATGCTCCGGCTGTCCGCGGACGACGGCGACTACAGCAAGCCCGTGCGCTGCGCATGGAGCGTGATCGGCGATACGCTCGCGCCGGTCCGCGCGAGCTGCGGCATCCAGATCACGCCGTGGGAAACGTTCGACGATGCCGAGCCGTTCGACTATGTGGTGGTGGTCGGCGGCCTGCTGCATTCGGGGCCGCAGGCCGGGCCGGAGACGCTCGACTTCATCCGCCGTGCGGCAAGCGGCGGCGCAACGATCGTCGGCATCTGCACCGGCGTGTTCGCGCTGATGCGCGCCGGCGTGCTCGACGGGCACCGCACCTGCGTCAGCTGGTTCCATTACTGGGATTTCATCGAACGCTTCCCGGCGGTCGATCCCGACCTGCTGATCGCCGACCGGCTGTTCGTGATCGACCGGCGGCGCATCACCTGCTCGGGCGGCCGGGCCTCGATCGACGTCGCCGCCGCGATCCTGCTGCGCCACTTCGACCACGCGACCGTCCAGAAGGCGCTGCGCATCCTGCTCGTCGGCGAGATGCAGAAAGGCAACGCGCCGCAGCCGCATCCGCCCGGCCTCGAACCGGCGACGCACCCGAAGGTCAAGCGCGCGATTCTGCTGATGGAACAGCACGTCGGACGCGCACTGCCGCTGGAGGAACTGGCCTGCAAGCTCGATCTGTCCGCACGGCAGCTCGAACGCCTCTTCAAGGCGGAAACCGGGAGAAGCCCGCAGGCATTCGCCAAACAGGTGCGGCTGCGCACCGCAGCGTGGCTCCTCACCAGTTCCGACCGCACCGTCGCCGACATCGCGTCGAGCTGCGGTTTCGCCGACGCGTCCCACCTCGGACGCGAGTTTCGCAAGCAGTTCGGCGTGCCGCCCGCGACTTATCGGGACAAGGGCGCGCCGGCCTCCGCCGACACACCCGATTCCGACGATGTCAGCGAGATGAACGAAAATGAAACCGATTCCATAGGACTTGACTGAATTTACGGGGTAGGCAGCCGAGGGTTATTCCGGATGCTGACCCACGCTCAAATTTGTATGATGACCACATCACCTTACAAACTTGAGCATCATGTTCGAGAAAATTCCGGCTCGCGCGATGAGCGATCATGTCGCGCAACAGCTTCTCAAGCAGATCGAAGTGGGCAGTTTCACGGCAACCGGCAAGCTGCCGACCGAGGCCGTGCTCGCGCAGGAATTCGGCGTGAGCCGCACCGTGATCCGCGAGGCGATCTCGCGTCTGAAGAATGAAGGCGTGGTCGAGCCGCGTCAGGGCAGCGGCGTCTATGTGAACCAGCACGGCGCGATCCGGCCGCTGCGCATCGACTACGCGGAAGCGGTCGAGGCGAGTTCGCTGCCGCATCTGCTCGCGGTGCGCCGCGCGATCGAGGCGGAAGTCGCGGCCGAAGCGGCGCTGCATCACACCGACGACGACATGGCCGATATCGACGACGCGCTGCGCAAGATCGACGATGCGGTCGCCGCAGGCCGCGACGGCGTCGCCGAAGACGTCGCATTCCACCGCACGATCGCGGCCGTCACCGGCAACCCGTATTTCCTGAAAACACTGATGTTCCTGAACCAGTACCTCGAAGCGGGCGTCAAGGTCACGCGCGGCAACGAGGCGAAGCGCGAGGACTTCTCGCGCCAGGTTCGCGACGAACACGCGGCGATCGCCGATGCGATCCGCGCGCGCGACCCGATGGCGGCGCGCAACGCCGCATGCGCGCACATGTACAACGCGGCCCGCCGACTGACCGAAGCCGGCCTCTGCTGAACGCGGCGGCACGCCACGCGCCGCCCTCTCCTTTCTCGAATCGATCAAGGTTGACCATGTCACGAAATGTTGGAGTCATCGGTCTGGGCGCGATGGGCCTGGGCGTCGCCCGCTCGCTGTTGCGCGCGGATTTTCGCGTGCACGCATGCGACGTGCGCGAGCACGTGCTGAGCGCATTCGCCGCGGAAGGCGGCATCGCCTGCTCGACGCCGGCCGAGCTCGGCGCGCAATGCGACGTCGTGATCACGCTGGTCGTCAACGCGGCGCAGACCGACACCGTGCTGTTCGGCGAACAGGGCGCGGTCGCGCGGATGAAGCCGGGCAGCGTCGTGATCTCGAGCGCGACCGTCGCGCCCGAATTCGCCACCGCACTCGGCGCACGCGTCGAGGCCGCCGGCCTGCAGATGCTGGATGCGCCGGTGTCCGGCGGCGCCGCGCGCGCGGCGTCCGGCGAGATGACGATGATGACGTCCGGCCCCGCCGCCGCCTACGCCGCGTGCGAGGACGTGCTCGCCGCGATCGCCGGCAAGGTCTACCGTCTCGGCGACACGCACGGCGTCGGCTCGAAAGTGAAGATCATCAACCAGCTGCTCGCGGGCGTGCACATCGCGGCGGCCGCCGAGGCGATGGCGCTCGGCCTGCGCGAAGGCGTCGATCCCGATGCGCTCTACGACGTGATCACGCACAGCGCGGGCAACTCGTGGATGTTCGAGAACCGCGTACCGCATATCCTGAACGGCGATTACACGCCGCTGTCCGCGGTCGACATCTTCGTGAAGGATCTCGGCCTCGTGCTCGATACCGCGCGCCGCAGCAAATTCCCGCTGCCGCTGTCGGCCACCGCGCACCAGATGTTCATGAATGCATCGAGCGCCGGCCACGGCGGCGAGGACGACTCCGCCGTCATCAAGACCTTCCCCGGCATCACGCTGCCGGCCGCCCGCTGATTCGACCGAAGCCCGTCATGCGTACCGAAACCGTATCCCGTCCCTTGCTCGGCTGCATCGCCGACGATTTCACCGGCGCGACCGATCTGGCGAACATGCTCGTCAAGAGCGGCATGCGCACCGTACAGACAATCGGCGTGCCCGCCGGCGATGCCGCACTCGATGCCGACGCCATCGTCGTCGCGCTGAAGTCGCGCACGATTCCGGCCGCCGACGCCGTCGCGCAATCGCTCGCCGCGTACGAATGGCTGCGCGCGATCAGTTCCTTGCCGGTGCCGGTC
>NZ_JAHACR010000359.1 GCF_018375725.1 Burkholderia sp.
CCGGCCGAACCGTTCGATGCCGCGGCGCTCGCCCGCGTGCTCGCGTCGCTCAGGCGCGACGGCACGTTCGACTACGAAGCCGGCGGCGCGCGCTTTGCCGCGCCGCGCACGCTCGACGCGCTCGCCGCGCTGAAGGCGGCGCGCCCCGATGCGCGCCTGCTCGCCGGCAGCACCGACGTCGGTCTGTGGGTGACGAAGCAGCTGCGCCGGCTCGACGACATGATCTATCTCGGCCAGGTCGAGGAACTGCAGCGCATCGTGCACGGCGACGACTGGATCTCGATCGGCGCGGGCGTCACGGTCGAGGACGGCTATGCGGCGCTTGCCGGGGTCTATCCGGAGCTGACCGAGATGTGGAAGCGTTTCGCGTCGTTGCCGATCCGCAATGCGGGCACGCTCGGCGGCAACATGGCGAACGGCTCGCCGATCGGCGATTCGATGCCGGGGCTGATCGCACTCGGCGCGCGCGTCGTGCTGCGCGGCGGCGACGTCGTTCGCGAGCTGCCGCTCGAGGCGCTCTACACCGGTTACCAGCAGAAGGACATGGCGCCGCACGAGTTCGTCGTCGGCGTGAAGGTGCCGACCCGGCACGGTGCGCGCGCGCAATTGCAATTCCGCACCTATAAGCTGTCGAAGCGTTTCGATTCGGACATCTCGGCCGTGTGTGCGGCGTTCGCGTTCATCGCGGACGGCGATGCGATCCGCGAGCCGCGCATCGCATTCGGCGGCATGGCGGCCACGCCGAAGCGCGCGGCGCACGCGGAGCAGGCGCTCGACGGCGCGCCGTGGCACGACGAGGCGACCGTGCTGGCGGCGATGCACATGCTCGAGCGCGACTACGCGCCGTTGAGCGACATGCGCGCGACGCGCGCCTATCGTCTCGAGACCGCGAAGAATCTGCTGTATCGCTTCTGGCTCGAGACGCGTCCGCACGATCCGCTGCCGCCGCAGGCGCTGAACGTGCGCGAGGTCGCCGCGGAAACGGCGGGCGTCTGACGATCGGGGCCGAACATCATGAACAAGCAAACCGAACCATTCCTGAGCGCCTTCGACGCGCAAGCCGACAGCAAGCAGGTGCACGTGTCCCGTCCGCACGAATCCGCGCATCTGCATGTGAGCGGGCGCGCGACCTACACCGACGACATGCCGATCGTCGCCGGCACGCTGCATGCGGCGCTCGGCCTGTCGGCGAAGGCGCATGCGAAGATCGTGTCGATGGACTTCGACGCGGTGCGCGCGACGCCCGGCGTCGTCGCCGTGTTCACGGCCGGCGACATTCCCGGCGTCAACGATTGCGGCCCGATCGTCCATGACGATCCGGTGCTCGCCGACGGTGTCGTGCAGTTCGTCGGCCAGCCGATGTTCATCGTCGTCGCGACCTCGCACGACATCGCGCGGCGTGCCGCGCGCCGCGCGAAGGTCGAGTACGACGAATTGCCGGCGATCCTGACCGCGCAGGACGCGCGCCGCGCCGAGTCGTACGTGATTCCGCCGCTCAGGCTCGCGCGGGGCGATGCCGCCGCGCATCTGTCCGCCGCCTTGCATCGCGAGACGGGCGAGATGAACGTCGGCGGACAGGAGCAGTTCTATCTCGAAGGGCAGGTCGCCTATGCGGTGCCGAAGGACGACGACGGCATGCAGGTCTACTGTTCGACGCAGCATCCGAGCGAAATGCAGCATCTGGTCGCGCACGTGCTCGGCGTCGCGTCGCACAACGTGCTCGTCGAGTGCCGCCGGATGGGCGGCGGCTTCGGCGGCAAGGAATCGCAGTCGGGCCTGTTCGCGTGCTGTGCGGCGCTCGCCGCCTGGAAGCTGCTGTGCCCGGTGAAGCTGCGCCCGGACCGCGACGACGACATGATGATCACCGGCAAGCGGCACGACTTCCATTACCGCTTCGACGTCGGCTATGACGATGCCGGACGCATCGACGGCGTGTCGATCGACATGACGTCGCGCTGCGGTTTCTCGGCCGACCTGTCTGGCCCGGTGATGACGCGCGCGGTGTGCCATTTCGACAATGCGTACTGGCTGCCCGACGTGTCGATCGCCGGATACTGCGGCAAGACCCATACGCAGTCGAACACTGCGTTCCGCGGCTTCGGCGGCCCGCAGGGCGCATTTGCGATCGAATACATCATCGACAACATCGCACGCTCGCTCGGCCGCGATCCGCTCGACATTCGCCTCGCGAATCTGTACGGCAAGACCGAGCGCAACGTGACGCCGTACGGCCAGACGGTCGAGGACAACGTGCTGCCCGAACTGCTCGCCGAACTCGAGGCGACGAGCGGCTACCGGGTGCGGCGCGCGAAGGTGCGCGAGTTCAACGCGCGCAACGACGTGCTGAAGAAGGGCATTGCGCTGACGCCGGTGAAATTCGGCATCGCGTTCAACGTCACGCACTTCAACCAGGCCGGCGCGCTCGTCCACATCTACACCGACGGCTCGGTGCTGGTGAACCACGGCGGCACGGAGATGGGGCAGGGACTCAACACGAAGGTCGCGCAGGTCGTCGCGCAGGAACTCGGTATCCGCTTCGAGCGGATCCGCACGACCGCGACCGATACCAGCAAGGTCGCGAACACGTCGGCGACAGCCGCGTCGACCGGCTCCGACCTGAACGGCAAGGCCGCGCAGGATGCGGCGCGGCAGCTGCGCGAGCGGCTCGCGGCATTCGCCGCGAAACAGTACGGCGACGGCGCGGTCGATGCCTCGATGGTGCGTTTCGGCGACGATCGCGTGTGGATCGGCTCGACCGGCGTGCCGTTCGGCGAGGTGGTCGCGAAGGCGTATCTCGCGCGCGTGCAGCTGTGGTCGGACGGCTTCTATGCGACGCCGAAGCTGCACTGGAATCAGGCGACGCTGCAGGGTCGGCCGTTCTTCTACTACGCGTATGGTGCGGCCGTGTCCGAAGTCGTGATCGATACACTGACGGGCGAGATGCGCACGCTGCGCGTCGATGCGCTGCATGATGTCGGCGCGTCGCTGAACCCGGCGCTCGACATCGGCCAGGTCGAGGGCGCGTTCATCCAGGGCATGGGCTGGCTGACGACCGAGGAGCTGTGCTGGAACGCGGGCGGTGAACTGATGACGCATGCGCCGTCCACGTACAAGATCCCGACCGTCAACGACACGCCGCCCGAATTCAACGTGCGGCTGTTCGACAACCGCAACGTCGAGGACAGCATCCACCGTTCGAAAGCGGTCGGCGAACCACCGCTCCTGCTGCCGTTCTCGGTGTTTTTCGCGGTGCGCGACGCGGTCGCGGCAGTCGGCGACGATCGCGTCAATCCGCCGCTCGACGCGCCGGCGACCGGCGAGGCGATCCTGCGTGCGGTGCAGGCCGTGCGCGCAGCGCGGGCGGGCTGACATGACGATCATCCAAGGAACCGGCCGGCGCAATCGCGCGACGGGCACGTCCGTACCGATGCACATCGTGCTGTTCGGCGCGGGCCACGTCGGCCATGCGCTCGTGACACTGCTCGGCCGGTTGCCGTGCATCGTCCAGTGGGTCGATACACGCGACGAACTGTTCCCGGACGAATGTCCGCCGAACGTCCAGCCGGAGGCGACCGACACGCCGGAGGCGCTGGTCGATCATGCGCCGCCCGGCACGTACTTCCTCGTGATGACGCATCACCACGCACTCGATCTGGCGCTGGCGGAGCGGATCATGCGGCGGCGCGATTTCGCCTACTTCGGGATGATCGGTTCGCGCACGAAACGCGCGAAGTTCGAGCGGCGGCTGATCGCGCGCGGCGTCGATCCGGCGCGCATGCGTGACATGGTGTGCCCGATCGGCGTTGCCGGGATCGCCGACAAGGCGCCGCGATCCATCGCGGTGGCCGTCTGCGCGGAACTGTTGCAGGCGCGCTCGGGCCTGCCGGCCGTCGACGCGAACGCAGCGGTGCCGGCGGACGTGGACGACATCGCATCCGGCATC
>NZ_JAHACR010000020.1 GCF_018375725.1 Burkholderia sp.
GCTGGTTGTCGGCGTCGCCGACAGCCGCTCGAATAAACCGTTCTTCTCGCTCGAGGAACGTCTGGAGATTGCGAACGAGGTGCTGGGCCATTACCCGAACGTGAAGGTCATGGGCTTTACCGGACTCCTGAAGGATTTCGTCCGCACCAACAACGCGCGGGTGATCGTGCGTGGGCTGCGCGCCGTATCCGATTTCGAATATGAGTTCCAGATGGCAGGGATGAACCGTTATCTGTTGCCTGACGTCGAGACGATGTTCATGACGCCGTCTGACCAGTACCAGTTCATTTCCGGGACGATCGTGCGCGAAATCGCCCAGTTGGGTGGAGATGTGAGCAAGTTCGTATTCCCGTCGGTCGAGCGGCGGCTGACGGAAAAAGTGGCCGCAATGGGCCAGGGCTCGGCTGCGTGATGCGGCGAAGGCCCGCTTCTTCCTGAAGGCGGGCCGGCCTGTGCAAGTGAGATCAGTATGGCTTTGACGATTACCGACGAGTGCATCAATTGCGACGTATGCGAGCCTGAGTGCCCGAACGGCGCGATTTCGATGGGCCCGGAAATCTACGTGATCGACCCGAAGAAGTGCACCGAATGTGTCGGCCACTTCGACGAGCCGCAGTGTCAGCAGGTGTGTCCGGTCGAGTGCATCCCACCCGATCCGCAGCATGTGGAGACCCGCGAGCAATTGATGAAGAAATACCACGCGTTGATCGCCGCGAAGGGCGACGACGCGTGACAGGCCGGGCGGCGAGAGCCGCCCGCGCCGTTTTCAGCCCAGCAGGTCGCGCAGCGCCGCGACGAACGTATCGCACTCGGCGTCGGTGCCGACGGTGATGCGCAGATGCTGGTCGATCCGCGGCAGCTTGAAATGCCGCACGAAAATTTCCTGTTCCTTCAGCCGGGCGGCGAGCGTCGCCGCGTCGTGTGCCGGGTGACGCGCGAACACGAAATTCGCAGCCGACGGCACGACATCGAATCCCAGTCCTTTTAGCGCCTGCGTGAGCCGTTCGCGGCTGCCGATCACCTTGTGCCGTGTGGCGTCGAAATACGCGTCGTCCTCGTACGCGGCTTGCGCGGCAACTTGCGCGAGCCGGTCGAGCGGATACGAGTTGAAGCTGTCCTTCACGCGGTTGAGCGCTTCGATCAGGTCGGCGTGGCCGAATGCAAAACCGACCCGCATGCCGGCGAGCGAGCGCGCCTTCGACGTCGTATGGACGACCAGCAGGTTCGGGTAGCGGTCGATCAGCGCGATCGCCGACTGCGCGCCGAAATCGACATAGGCTTCATCGATCAGGACGACCGACGACGGATTCTCCGCGGCGATCCGTTCCACGTCCGCGAGCGGCAGCGCACGGCCGGTGGGCGCGTTCGGGTTCGGGAACAGCACGCAGCCCGCGTCGCCAAGGTAATCGTCGACGCGGATCGAGAAATCGGCGGCGAGCGGCATGGCCTCGTACTGCACGCCGTACAGCCGCGCGTAGGTCGGGTAGAAGCTATACGTGATGTCGGGGAAGCGCAGCGGCCGGTCGTGCTTGAGCAATGCCTGAAAGGCATGCGCGAGCACTTCGTCGGAGCCGTTGCCGGCGAATACCTGTTCCGGTGCGATACGGTGATGGGCGGCAACCGTATCGCGCAGCTTGCGCGCGAGCGGATCGGGATAGCGGCGCAGCGTTTCGCCGGTTTCGCCGAGTTCGCGCGCGATCGCCGCGACGACGCGCGGCGACGGCGGATAGGGATTTTCGTTGGTGTTCAGCTTGACCGGGCGCGCGAGCGCGGGCTGCTCGCCCGGCACATAAGGCACGAGTTGCTGAACGACGTCGCTCCAGTAACGGCTCACCGTTCGGCTCCTGACGGATAAAACAACGAGATTACCTCATGCGCGCGGCCCGGTGCGGGCTTCGTGCGATGGCGTGCGTGCGATCAGCTGCCGTTGCGATGCAGCTGCATCGTCGCGCGATCGAGCTCGCCCTTGACGACGAGCGGCATCACGGCGAGCGCGCGTTCGATCGCCGCGTCGATCACGTCCTGTTCTTCGCGGCGGGGCGGCTTCAGCACGAAGTTCGCGACGTCTGGTTTCGCGCCGGCGCGCGCGCTTTCCGGAATCAGGTCGCGCGGATGGCCGATGCCGATCCGCAGCCGCCAGTACTGTTGCGTCGACAGATGCGCGGAGATGTCCTTGAGACCGTTGTGGCCGCCGCTGCCGCCGCCGAGCTTCAGCTTGACGGTGCCGGGCGGCAAATCCAGCTCGTCGTGCGCGACGAGGATCTCGTTCGGCAGGACCTTGAAGAAATGCGCGAGCGCGACGACCGATTGGCCGGAGCGGTTCATGTACGTCTGCGGTTCGAGCAGATGCACTTCCTCGCCGAAGAGGCGCGCTTTTGCATAGAAGCCGTGAAAACGGCGTTCGTCGCGCAGCGTCGCGCCCGCTTCCCGGGCGAGCTGGTCGACCAGCCAGAAGCCGGCGTTGTGACGCGTTGCGGTGTATTCTGCCCCGGGATTGCCGAGGCCGACGATCAGTTTGATCATGACGTTTCGATGGCGGTCCGGGTCCGCCCGTGCGCAAAAAAAGAAAAACCCGCCGGGCAAGCCGCGGCGGGTTGCGTCGACCGTTTCGTGAAACGGATCGAGACGGCGCTTAGGCCGCCGGCGTTTCGCCTTCGCCTGCTGCCACGGCGCCAGCCGGCAGCGTTGCCGAAGCGATCACCGGGTTTTCGGCGTCGACGTGCGCGGTCAGCGCGACGCCCTTCGGCAGTGCGATGTCCTTAGCGTGCAGCGACTGGCCCGCTTCGATCTTCGACAGATCGATTGCGACGAATTCCGGCAGGTCGGCCGGCAGGCACTCGATTTCGATTTCCGTCGAGACGTGCGTGATGATCGCGCTTGCCAGCTTCACGGCCGGGCTCGTTTCAGCGTTCAGGAAGTGCAGCGGCACCTTGGTGTGCAGCTTCTTGTTCGCGTCGACGCGCTGGAAGTCCACGTTCAGCACGAGTTGGCGGAACGGGTGGTACTGGACGTCACGCAGCAGAACCTTCTGTGCCTGGCCTGCGACTTCGAGGTCGAGGATCGACGAGTGGAAGGCTTCCTTTTGCAGCGCGTGCCACAGGGCGTTGTGATCGAGTTCGATCATTTGCGGGGCTGCTTCACCACCGTAGACGATACCCGTGGTCTTACCGGCGTTGCGCAGGCGGCGGCTCGCACCCGTACCATGCTGTTGGCGCTCGAAGGCGACGACTTTCATGTGATTCTCCATTTGCTGCCCGCGACCAGGCAGTAAAACGGGGCCGACAATAGGGCGGCCCCCGATGAAATGGCCGGGGTTTCGTAAGTCCCGGCCGATTGTGCAAAAAGCGAAGCGTCGCCGCTTCGCTTTCCGCACATGCTTCTTTTGTCGAGATCCGTTCGGGCTTATTCCGCGAACAGCGACATCACGGAGTCGCCGCGGCGGATCCGCGAGAACGTCTCGGCCAGCAGGCTCGCGCTCGACAGCGAGCGGATCTTCGGGCAGGCCAGCGACTCGGCGGACAGCGGAATCGTATCGGTGACGACCAGTTCGTCGAGTGCCGATGCGGCGATGCGCTCGGCTGCGCCACCCGACAGAACCGGGTGCGTTGCATACGCGAATACTTGTTTCGCACCGCGATCCTTCAACACTTGCGCTGCCTTGCAGAGCGTGCCGGCGGTGTCGACCATGTCGTCCATGATCACGCAGGTGCGGCCTTCGACTTCACCGATGATGTTCATCACTTCGGCGACGTTCGCCTTCGGACGACGCTTGTCGATGATCGCGAGATCGCAATTGAGCTGCTTCGCGAGCGCACGGGCGCGGACCACGCCGCCGACGTCCGGCGACACGACGAGCAGATCCGCGTAGTTCTGCTTGTGCAGGTCGCCCAGCAGGATCGGCGTCGCGTAGATGTTGTCGACCGGAATGTCGAAGAAGCCCTGAATCTGGTCGGCGTGCAGATCCATCGTGATGATCCGCTCGACGCCGGCGATTTCCAGCATGTTCGCGACGACCTTCGCCGAGATCGCGACGCGCGCCGAACGCGGGCGTCGATCCTGGCGGGCGTAGCCGAAGTAGGGGATGGCGGCGGTGATCCGGCCTGCGGATGCGCGCTTGAGCGCATCGACCATGATCATCAGTTCCATCAGGTTGTCGTTGGTCGGTGCGCACGTCGACTGCAGAACGAAGACGTCCTTGCCGCGCACGTTTTCCTGAATTTCGACCTGGATCTCGCCGTCGGAGAAACGGCTGACCATTGCTTTGCCGAGGGGAATACCAAGATTTTTGACGACTTCCTGGGCGAGCGCGGGATTCGCGTTGCCAGTAAAGACCATCAAGCCATCACGGCTGCGGCTACTCATCGTGCACCTGCTTCGGGCTTTGGGGCGGGAAAATGCGGGAAAATTTTTGGCAGGGGAGGAAGGACTCGAACCCTCGCATGCCGGAATCAAAATCCGGTGCCTTGACCAACTTGGCGACTCCCCTACACTCAACTGAATACTTCATCGGACTGTAGGTCATCCGATAAAGCAAAACCTCATGACGCGAAAGTGAAGAGCGGATGCTCGTTCAGACTCTCGGCAACAGCGCTGTTCCAACCGGAAGGCAGCTTGGCTTTCACCGCTTCTGCTTCCTGTTTGCTGCGAAACGCTGCAAACACGCTTGCTCCGGATCCGGTCATCCTCGCGGGGGTCAAATTATACAACCATTTAACCACCTGCGCAACTTCCGCGTACTTTTCTGTCACAACTTGCTGCATGTCATTCCGGCCGAAACTATCTGGCCATCCTGCATCACTGCTTTGTCGTGCAAGAAAGTCTGTAATTGTGACTGGCTTTGAATCTCTTGTCAACAACTTATCTGAAAATATTTCAGCAGTCGGGACATGAACACGCGGCGTCACAACCAAGAACCAGCGAGTCGGCAATTCTACATCAACTAATTCTTCTCCGATACCCTCTGCGAACGCATTTTTCCCAAAAATAAAAAAAGGCACGTCCGCGCCGAGTTTTACTGCGAGCGATTGCAGTTCGGTGCGCGGCAGATTCAATTCCCAGAGACGGTTGAGTGCGAGCAGGGTCGTCGCCGCGTCGGAACTGCCGCCGCCCAGGCCCGCGCCCATCGGCAGGCGCTTGTCGATCTCGATGTCGACGCCGCCCGCGGCGCCCGTGTGTGCTTTCAGAAGATTCGCCGCGCGCACGACGAGATCGCTTTCCTCGGGGACGCCCGGCACATCGGTCACGCGCGCGACCTTGCCGTCGTCGCGATAGGTGAAGTGCAGCGTGTCGCCCCAGTTCAGCAACTGGAACACGCTCTGCAAGTCGTGGTAACCGTTTTCGCGACGGCCGGTGATGTGCAGGAAGAGGTTGAGTTTCGCGGGCGCAAGGCAGTTGCGCAGCGAGCGGGTCGTATCGGTCATGCGTGTATCGAGTCGAAGGTGCGCGTGCTCACTGGTCGAGCACGAGTTTGATGTCGAGTGGCGGCGTCGCGCGCACCAGGTTGACGCGTTTGACGCCGGTGGCCGGTGCATCGGCATAGGTGACGTAGTCGATCGTCCAGCCGTCCTGGCGGATCTGCTTGATGCGGGTCGCATCGTCGGGGTCGCGCACCGTCTGCGCAGGCGTGGCGGGCGCGGGCTGCGGCTGCAGCCAGTAGCGCAAGCCGGCCAGCGGCAACGCGAAACCGAGCGTATGCTGCATCAGCTCGCCGACGTCCGGCGCGAATTGCGGCTGGCGGTTCGGCAGTTCGAGCGACGCCGTGTTCGGCGAGGACTTCACGACCGCCAGCGTCTGACCGAGCGGGCTGCGCAATTCGAGCGACACGTCGTCGCCGCGCTCCTGCCAGTCGAAGTTGCCGTAGACATTGCGTGCATTGCCGAGCCTGTCGCTGTACTGCACGGCGAAGCGGCCGTGATAGGCGTGCGTCGTGGCGGTTTGCAGCACGCCGCTCGACGGTGTTGTCGCAGACGGCTGCGGCGTGCTCGCGCAGCCGGCGAGCACGATTGCCGCACCGCACGCGGCGAGGCCGCGTGCGGTGCGAAAGGGCAGGGAGAACGTGCGGAACATCTGCATCAGAGGCCGTTGATCTGCAGACGCTTGAGCGTCTGCACGAGCGTCTCGTTGTCCGGTTCGAGCTTTTGCGCGGCACGCCATGCCGAACGCGCCTCGTCCTGCGCGCCGCTCTTCCACAGCACCTCGCCGAGGTGCGCGCCGATTTCCGCGTTCGGCTGGAGATCGTAAGCACGACGCAGAACCTTCGTGGCGCCGGCGTTGTCGCCCGAGCGGAATTTCACCCAGCCGAGGCTGTCCATGATGTACGCGTCGTTCGGCGCGAGCGCGACCGCCTTTTCGATCAGCTTGGCCGCTTCGGGCAGGCGCTGGTTGCGATCGGCGAGCGAATAGCCGAGCGCGTTGTACGCTTGCGGATTGTCGGGCTGCGTGCGGATCAGTTCGCGCAACTGCTTTTCCATCGTTGCGAAGTGACCATTCTTTTCGGCCGCCATCGCGAAGTCGTAGCGCAGGTCCGGGTCATCCGGGAAATCTTCCACCGCTTGCGAAAGGCGCGTTTCCGCTTCCTTGTAGCGTTTCGCGGTAAACAGGATCGACGCGTCGGTGCGCGCGATCGCGGCGGCGTCGCGCGGATCGGAGATCGGCAGGTTGTCGAGCACCCGGCGCGCCTCGTCCGTCTTGCCCTGCTTTTGCAGCAACTGCGCGCGCGTGACCTGTGCGGGGAGGTAGTGCTGGCTCGTCTGATCGACCTTGTCGAGCCACTGCGATGCGAGCGCATCGTTGTTCTGCTCGATCGCAATCTGTGCGAGGTAGATGTAGCCCTGGCCGACGTCGGCGCCAGGCGTCTTGCTGCCGATTTGCACGTACTGCTTCAGGTAGGCTGTCGCATCGTCGAGTTTCTTCTGCTGGATCTTGATCAGCGCGAGCGCCATCAGCGGCGTCGGATCTTTCGAGTTGAGCTTGCGCATCGTCTCGAACTGCTTTTGCGCGTCGTCGAGACGATCGTCGGACAGATAGAGTTGCGACAGCGCAAGCCGCGCGTCGCGCGACTTCGGATTCTGCTGCACGTATTTTTCGAACGACGCGATGCCGGCCGCGCGTTCCGCGGGTCCCATCTGCGAGAGCATCAACGCCGCGGGGAGGTAGTCGGGCCGGATCTGCAGCGCCTGCTTGAGCGATTGTGCTGCGCCGGCCTTGTCGTCGGCCGCCAGTTGCTGCCGCGCGATCGCGAGTTGCGCCTCCGGGCGTCCCATGTCGTTCTTCAGCATGTCCTTCAGTACCGCGAGGCTGCCCACGCGGTCGGGACTGCGCGCGAGGAGCGCCTGCAGAGCGAGGATCGCGGTGCTGCGCGATTCGCCGGTGGCGCGCGCGAGCTCGCGCGCGAGCAGCGGCTGGGCCTCGGCTGGCTTGCCGGAGAGGACGAGCAGCGCGGCATCGACTTGCGATGCGCGGTTCGAATCCGGCGCGTACTGCCGCCACAGATTCGCGGCAGAGAGCGCATCGGCCGGGCTTTGTGCGGCGAGCGCGATTTCCGTCGCGCGCTGCGCCATGCGCGGATCGTGCGTGTCGCGCGCGAGGGCCAGATAGGTCTGGTACGCCGGCGCAGGCTGATTGCGCTGCAGCGCGACTTCGGCCGCGAGCACCTGATAGACGATTTGGCTCGTCAATGAGACATTCGGGAGATCTTTTTTCTCGTCAGGCAGCGCGCGCTCGAACGCGCTCTGCGGCACGGCGTCGTCCGGCGCCGGATCCTGTGCGTGTGCCGGAAAGGCGGCGAGCGTCCATGCGGCAATCAGCGCGGCGCCGAGCGCGCGGCGAACCGGGACAGCGCGCGCGACGGCGGGGCGCTTCTGAAGCAGCTTCGAGGGCAGGGTCATGGAAATCCGTTCGATGTTTCAGCCGATTGTAACGCGCTCGCTACAATACAGGCACGAACGTCATCACCCAGTTTAAGACCGGTAAAAAATGCCTGAGTTGCCAGAAGTCGAAGTGACGCGTCGGGGGATCGAGCCCTTTGTCGCCGGGCGTCGCGTCGCGCGCGTCGACGTGCGCACCGCGATGTTGCGATGGCCGGTGCCCGCCGGGCTCGCGGAGCAGCTGCGTGCGAAAACGGTGCTGCGCGTCGAACGGCGCGGCAAATATCTGCTGTTCGAAATCGATGCCGGCTGGTTCATCGTGCACCTCGGCATGACGGGCACGCTGCGCGTATTGCCGACCGAGGGCGTGCCGCCGGCCGCGGCGAAGCATGATCACATCGACTGGATCTTCGACGAGTTCGTGCTGCGCTATCGCGATCCGCGCCGCTTCGGCGCCGTGCTGTGGCATCCGCGCGAGGCGGGCGACGTTCATGCGCATCCGCTTCTCGCCGGCCTCGGCGTCGATCCGTTCTCGCCGGCGTTCAACGGCGCGCTGCTCCATGCGCGTACGCGCGGGCGCTCGGTTTCGGTCAAGCAGGCACTGCTCGCGGGCGACATCGTCGTCGGCGTCGGCAACATCTATGCGTCGGAAAGCCTATTTCGCGCGGGTATCCGGCCGACCACGGCCGCCGGGAAAATATCGCTGCCGCGTTACGAGCGGCTTGCCGAAGCCGTACGCGCGACGCTTGCCGACGCGATCGAGCGCGGCGGCAGCACGCTGCGCGATTTTGTCGGCAGCAACGGCGAAAGCGGCTATTTCCAGCTCGAATGCGCCGTCTACGATCGCGCTGGCCAGCCTTGCCGCGTGTGCGGCACGCCGATCCGGCAGATCGTGCAGGGCCAGCGTTCCACTTACTATTGTCCGACCTGCCAGCGTTAAAGCACCTTGAAACCTCCCCGCATCGCCCCCGCTCCGTTTCCCGTCACACCGCTGCACCGCACGTTCGCCGCCCGCCTGATCGCATGGCAGCGCGCGCACGGACGTCACGACCTGCCGTGGCAGAACACGCGCGACCCGTATCGCATCTGGTTGTCGGAAATCATGCTGCAACAGACGCAGGTATCGACCGTCGTGCCGTACTACACGCGTTTTCTCGAGCGTTATCCGGACGTCGGCGCGCTCGCGGCCGCACCGATCGACGACGTGATGGCGCTTTGGGCGGGCCTCGGCTATTACTCGCGCGCGCGCAACCTGCATCGTTGCGCACAGGTCGTGGCCGCCGAACATGGCGGTGTGTTTCCGGCGACGCCGGAAGCGCTCGCGGAACTGCCAGGCATCGGCCGCTCGACCGCGGCGGCGATCGCATCGTTCGCATACGGCGCGCGTGCGACGATCCTCGACGGCAACGTGAAACGCGTGCTCGCACGTGTGTTCGGCGTCGAGGGTTTTCCGGGCGAAAAGCGCGTCGAGAACGCGATGTGGGCGCTTGCCGAATCGCTGCTGCCGCCCGCCGCCGATCCGGCCGACGTCAGCGCCTATACGCAGGGGCTGATGGATCTCGGCGCGACGCTGTGCACGCGCGGTAAGCCCGACTGCGTGCGGTGCCCGTTCGCGGGCGATTGCGTCGCGCAGTCGAGCGGCCGGCAGCGCGAGCTGCCCGCCGCGCGGCCGAAGAAGGCGGTGCCGACACGCCGGACATGGATGCTGGTGCTGCGCGACGGCGATTCGGTGCTGCTCGAGCGCCGGCCGCCGGCCGGCATCTGGGGCGGTTTATGGAGCCTGCCGGAAGCCGATGGCGATCCGGCACTCGCGGAACGCGCGCGCGGTTTCGGCGGCGGCGCTCCGATGCCGCTTGCGCCGATGACACACACGTTCACGCATTTCAAGCTCGAGATCGAACCGCGGCTCAGCGACATGACCGACGCCGGGAGTTGCGGGGCGGCGGCTGTGCGCGATGCGGAAACGGCCTGGGTGCCGTTGAGCCGGCTCGACGCATATGGCGTGCCGGCGCCGGTGCGCAAGTTGCTCGACGGATTGAGCGGAACGCTGCTGTGAAACGCGGCGCGCGGGCGCGCCGGTCAGAGCCAGCCGTGCCGGTTCAGCACGTGATGCACGGCGTCGATGCGCGCACCGACGTCGGGAAACTCCATCAGCTTTTGCCGCGCGCGCAGATCGAGCGGCAGCAATTCCGAGAGGCGATTCGACACCCAGGTCGGATCGTCGAGCCTGAACGGTTCGGCGAACGGTAGCGGGCCTTCCTCGGTCTTGCGCAACGCTTCGATGATGCGTTCGAGCACTTCGGCGCACGCGCCGAACTGCGCAAGCGATTGCTCGCCTTCGAGCGGGATGTCCTCGGGCAGCGGCTCGGCGATCCCGACGAGCAGCCCGTTCGCCTCGACCCGGTACGACAGCAGTTCGAAGCGCTGTGTGCCGATCGCCTGCAGGAACAGCATCCCGAATTCACCCGTATCGCATTCGACGATGCGCGCCATGCAGCCGATCGTTTCCGGCACCGACGCCATGCCTTCCTGCGCGACTTCCGGTCCGCTTCTCAGCAGACACACGCCGAATGGCGCCTCGGCGCGCAGACATGCACGCGCCATGTCGAGATAGCGCGCCTCGAACACCTTCAGCGGCAGCAAGCCTCCGGGGAACAACACCGTGTGCAGCGGAAACAGCGGCAGATCGAGCAAGGTGGTCGAAAGAGAGGACATGGCGCGCGCTGACGGAAGGCGGCGAGGACCCTAAGTCACGAGCCGCGACGACGCGCTGACATCCACCGGCGCGTCACGATGCCGCACGATCACGTTCGCCTGTTGCGCGAGGCGCGCGGCGAGCGTTTCCGCGATGAAGACCGAGCGATGCTGGCCGCCCGTGCAGCCGATGGCGACGGTCAGATAGCTGCGGTTGTCTTCGCGGAAGTGCGGCAGCCATTTCATGAGAAACGCATAGATGTCGTCGATCATCTGGTGGACGATCGGCAATGCGTCGAGAAACGCGATGACCGGCTGGTCGAGCCCGGTAAGCGGGCGCAATTCGTGGTCGTAGTACGGATTCGGCAGCGCGCGGACGTCGAACATCAGATCCGCGTCGAGCGGCACGCCACGCTTGAAGCCGAACGATTCGAACATCACCACGAGGTCGTCGTTCTGCTGCTCGATGAAGCGCTTGACCCAGGCGCGCAGCACGTTCGCGCGCAGGTTGCTCGTGTCGATCTGGTGGCCGAATTCGGCCAGCGGCGCAACCAGATCGCGTTCGCGTTCGATCGCTTCTTCGAGCGACGACAGCAGGCCGACGCCGGCGTCGTGCGACGGCGAACCGGACAGCGGATGGCGGCGGCGCGTCTCGGAGAAGCGCTGGATCAGCGCCTGGGTGCTGGCATTGAGGAACAGCACGCGCACGTCGTGATCGCGCGACAACGTGCGGATCAGGCCGGGCATTTCGTCGAGCGACGCGCTCGAACGCGCATCGATCGCGACCGCGAGCCGGTGCTGGCCCGCTTCGGCGAGATAGCGGGTCAGCTCGGGCAGCACGTGCGGCGGCAGGTTGTCGACGCAGTAGTAGCCTGCGTCCTCCAGGGCGTTCAACGCGACGGACTTGCCGGAGCCGGAAATACCGGTGATGAGGACTATGCGCATGGGAAGCAGAAAATCCGGACGTTTCATCATAGCACCGGCATGGCGCGCCCGCGCTGCGCGACCGCCTGGCGCGGGTTACACGAGCTTGCCGGGAAACTGGCTGTCGGGATCCTGCATCGCGAGGCGTTGCCGGTCCATGAAGTCGCGCAGGGTGTCGATGCCGCGCAACTGCAGGATCGTGTTGCGAACCGCCGCCTCGACGAGCACCGCGAGGTTGCGGCCGGCCGCCACCTGGATCGTGACCTTGCTGATCGGCAGGCCGAGGACGTCGACGGTCTGGCTTTCGAGCGGCAGTCGCTGGAATTCGCCGTCCGGGCGCCGCACCAGCTGCACGATCAGCTTCAGCTTCATCTTCCGCCGCACGGCGGTCTCGCCGAAGATCGTCTTGATGTCGAGCAGGCCCAGCCCGCGCACTTCGAGCAGGTTCTGCAGCAGCGGCGGGCAGCGCCCTTCGACGAAATCGGGGCCAAGTCGCACGAAATCGACTGCGTCGTCGGCGACGAGGCCGTGGCCGCGGCTGATCAGCTCGAGGCCGAGTTCGCTCTTGCCGAGCCCGGAGTCGCCCGTCAGCAGCACGCCCATTCCGAGGATGTCGAGAAACACGCCGTGCAGAGTCGCGCGCGGCGCGAGGATGCGCGACATGTAGAGCCGCAGGCTGTCGATCACGGCCGCCGCCGACATCGGTGTCGTAAACAGCGGGGTCGACGAGCGCGTGCAGCGCAGGACCAGTTCGGGCGGCGCCGCGGCACCGCCGGCGACCACGAGGAACGGCGGTTCGAGGGCGATCAGTTCGGCCATGTGGCGCGAGCGATCCTCGTCGGTCTGCCGCTGGTAATAGTCGATTTCGGCTTCGCCCAGCACCTGGATGCGGTTCGGGTGAATGAGGTTCAGGTGGCCGACGAGGTCGGCGCTCGACGTCGCGTTGGCGACGGTGTCCGCGGAAAATCCGCGTTCCCAGCCTTCATGCCCCGTCAGCCAGCTGAGCTTCAGCGTGGCGGCGTTGTCGTCGAAGATGCTCTGGGCGTTGATGCTGGACGTATCCATGAGTCCGTCACTCCAAAGAGCCGGTGCGCGCGCACGGCGACGGTCGTCGCCATGCCGGGCCGGCGCCGGACGGCCCGGTGCGGCGGCTTGCGCCGCCTTGCTCGGGAAAATATACCGCCCGGATCAACTCAAGGTTGCCACTGAGTGAGCAGGCGATGCAACTCGGCGGGATCCGTTTCGGTGTGCAAACGCTCGCGTGCGTCTCGGTCGGACAGCAATTGCGCGATTTCCGACAGGATCTCGAGGTGCTGTTGAGTGGCTTGCTCGGGCACGAGCAGGAAAATCAGGAGGGAAACCGGCTGACCGTCGGGCGCTTCGAACGGAATCGGATCGGCGAGCCGCACGAACGCGGCGAGCGGATGCTTGAGGCCTTTGATGCGCCCGTGCGGAATCGCGACGCCTTCGCCGAGGCCGGTCGAGCCGAGGCGCTCGCGCGCGAACAGATTGTCGGTGACGATGCTGCGGGCGATGCCGTTCTGATTCTCGAACATCAGTCCGGCTTGTTCGAAGACGCGTTTCTTGCTGGTGACGGAGAGGTCGACGACGACGTTCTCTAGGGGCAGGATTTTGGCTAGGCGATTCATGTTTGCAGGCGGTTGGGCGGCCTGGGGGCTCCTCGCGGCGGCAGACTGATTATCCATGTTTGGCAATATCAAGGCGTTAGGCGATGGAGACCTGCAAGGTACGGCGACCGCACCCAACGCCCCCCGGCAATAACCGGAGCATTATAGAACACAGCTGCGAGCGTGGCGCGGCGGCGGGCGGCCTGCGCGGCGGTGCCGCACCCGTTGCGCGGAACATAAAAAAACCGCCCGGCGAACCGGGCGGTGTGATGGTGCGACAGCGCGCTTATTGCGGCGGCACTTCGATCTGTTCGACAGCCGGCTGAAGCTTGATCGGATCGTGCACGTGCGTTTGCAGACGCTCCATGTGCTTGACGACCTGACGATCCAGCTTGTCGATCAGGAGGTCGATTGCCGCGTACAGATTGCCGTTTGCGCTTTCGACGAAGATGTCTTTCCCCTTCAGGTGCAGATTGATTTCCGCGCGTTGCTGCTTGTCCTTTTCCTTGTGGTTGTCGACCGAGAGGATCACAGTGCCATCGATCACCTGATCGCTATGCCGTAGCACCCGATCCAGCTTGGTGACCACGTATTCGCGAATAGCAGGCGTGACTTCGAGATGATGTCCACTGATCTTCAGGTTCATAGTGCTTCTCCAAGCGAGTGACCACCTGTCCGCTTTGTTGCGGTCGTCCGGTCGACTTGCCTGTGCCGCATGCATGATGCGGCTCATGACGGACAGGTCGCCCGGTCTGGCCGCCGAATGCGCGGTGGCCGGAACACGCCTGCCGCCGAGCAGGCAGCAGGCTTAAAGAGACTTGCGCAGATTCACTGCCGGGATCTTGAGGGCTTCGCGATACTTTGCAACCGTGCGGCGCGCGACCACGAAACCTTGTTCTGCCAGCAGCTCAGCGATGCGGCTGTCCGAAAGAGGCGATTTTGGGTCTTCGGCTCCTATCAGTTGCTTGATGAGGGCACGGATGGCCGTCGATGAGGCGGCGCCACCGGTGTCGGTCGAGACGTGTGATCCGAAGAAGTACTTAAATTCAAGCGTCCCGAACGGGGTCAGCATGTACTTGCCGGTTGTCACACGGCTGACAGTCGACTCGTGTAGGCCCAGCGTATCAGCTATTTCCCGCAAAACCAAGGGGCGCATGGCAATTTCGCCATGCACAAAAAAATTCTTCTGGCGTTCGACAATGGCCTGCGCGACGCGCAGGATCGTGTCGAAGCGCTGCTGGATATTCTTGATCAGCCAGCGGGCTTCCTGCAGCTGCTGCTTGAGCGAGCCCGCGGACGGATCGCCGCGGCTGTTGCGCAGGATGTTCGCGTAGAGATTGTTGATCCGCAGGCGCGGCATGACTTCGGGATTGAGTTCGGCCTGCCAGCCCTGGCCGATCTTCTTCACGATGATGTCGGGCACCACGTAGTCCGCCTCGGCCTTGCCGTATGCGGCACCGGGAAACGGCTCCAGCGAGCGGATCAGCGCATGCGCGTCGCGCAGCGCGTCGTCGGTGGCCTTCAGATGCTTGCGCAACCGCGTGAAGTCGCGCGCGGCCAGCAGTTCCAGGTATTGCGACACGATCTCGAGCGACAGCGTGCGCGCCGGGGACGGATCGAGCCGCAGCAGCTGCAGCCTCAGGCATTCGGACGCGGAGCGCGCCCCGACCCCGGCCGGATCGAAGCTGTGCAGCAGTGCGAGTGCGGCGTTCAGCTCGTCGGCATCGACTTCGAGTTCGGGCGGCAGATCGCCGAGGACCTCGTCGAGCGAGGCGGTCAGATAACCGTCGTCGTCGAGCGATTCGATCAGGAACATCACGAGTGCGCGATCACGCGGGCCGGCCTGCGTGACGCGCAATTGCGCGGACAGGTGGTCGCGCAGCGACGTCGCGGCTTCCTGGACCTGCAGCGGCGGAAGGTCGTCATCGTCCGATGCGCCGCTCGCACGCCCGAAGTCGTCCAGGTTCCATTGCGACGCGTCGCCGTTGTCCGAGGCTGCGTAGCTGTCGTATTCGTCGGCCGCGGCGGGCTCGTCGCGTTCGGTGCGCTCGCTCGTCTGGCCGGCGCCGTTCGCGCCCGCCATCGGCTCGGCGTTCGTCGCGGGCGGCGTCTGCGCGATCAGCGAACCGTCCGCGGCGACGCGCAGCGGGCTCGCGATCCATTCATCGTCGTTCTCGAGCAGCGGATTCTGGGCGACCGCCATCGCCACTTCCTGCTGCAGTTCGAGTGTCGACAGCTGCAGGAGCCGGATCGACTGCTGCAGTTGCGGCGTCAGCGCCAGATGTTGCGACAGGCGGAGTTGGAGGCTGGCTTTCATGGCAATGAGGGAGTCATACCCGGAGTTTGCCACGACCCAGCCGCGTTGAGCCATCCGCGATTACGCGCGGCGCGAAGTTCGGCCGCGAAACGGGGCACGGCCCCGCGCGGCCGTGCCGGGCAGGGCGCGCCGGCGCGGACCGCCGTTACATGCGGAAATGTTCGCCGAGATAGACGCGGCGCACGCTTTCGTTCTCGATGATCTCGCTGGGCGCGCCGGCTGCGAGCACGGTGCCGTCGCTGATGATGTAGGCGTGATCGCAGATGCCGAGCGTCTCGCGGACGTTGTGGTCCGTGATCAGCACGCCGATGTTGCGCTGCTTCAGGAACTTGACGATCTTCTGGATTTCCAGCACCGCGATCGGGTCGACGCCCGCGAACGGCTCGTCGAGCAGGATGAAGTTCGGATTGGTCGCGAGCGCACGCGCGATCTCGACGCGGCGGCGCTCGCCGCCCGACAGCGACAGCGCCGGATTCTCGCGCAGGTGGCCGATCTGCAGCTCGTCGAGCAGCGCCTCGGCGCGCGACGCGACCTCATCCTTCGTCAGCGGCTTGCCGTTGTCGTCGTATTGCAGTTCGAGCACTGCGCGGATGTTTTCCTCGACGGTCAGCTTGCGGAACACCGACGCTTCCTGCGGCAGGTACGACAGGCCGAGCGACGCGCGCTTGTGGATCGGCAGCAGGCTGATCGAGCTGCCGTTCAGCGAGATTTCGCCCGCGTCGAGCGGCACGAGCCCGACGATCATGTAGAACGATGTGGTCTTGCCCGCCCCGTTCGGGCCGAGCAGGCCGACGACTTCGCCGCTCTTCACGTCGAGCGACACGTCCTTGACGACCGTGCGCGAGCCATAGCGCTTCTTCAGGTTGCGGACGACGAGCGAGCTGGTGGTGCCGGCCGGCTGGCGATTCGGTAGTGCGTTCATTGGCCGGGCGCTCCCTGCAGTGTCGTCGACGGCGCGAGCTTGGCCGGCGCGCCGTTCAGCGGGCCTGCGCCGCCGCTCTTCGGCGACAGCATCGCGCGCACGCGGCCGGTCGGATTGCCCGGCGCGGCGACGTCCTTGCCGCCGCGCGCGGTGTAGAAGTCGCGCTGGCCGTCGTAGGTGATCACGCTGCCGTGCACCGTGTCGGCGATCGTCGACAGGCCCTGCAGGCGGCGCACGGTCGCGGCGGTCGTGAGCGTCGTCAGATCCTGCTTGCCGTCGTAGTCGATGCGCTCCGCGTCGCCGTCCATGTATTCGTCGAGCCCTTCGCGCTTCTGGCGGAAGGTCGCGTGTTTCCGGCCGCTGCCGTAGGACGTCGCGTACTGGTAGCCCCCCGGATCCTGCCGGACTTCAACGCGATCGCCCTTGATGACGATCGTGCCCTTCGTGATGACGACATTGCCGGTGGCGACGGTGACCTGCTTCAGGTCGTCGTAGGTCAGGTTGTCCGCCTCGACGTTGATCGGCTTGTTCTGGTCGGCCTTTTCGGCGTGCGCGAGCGGCGCCAGCCCGGCCAGCGGGAGCGCCACGAACGCCACGGCAAGCGCGGCGCGGGCGACGCGCCTGGCGCCGCCGTAAATCTGGGACGGGAACGGTTCGTTCATGCGGTCACGCGTGGGATGAGTTACTTGGGTTGACCTTTCGAGCCGCCGGACGTGTCCGAGGCGGCGATCGTGCCGCGCACGTTGCCGTAAAGCTCGATGACCCGGGTGACGTTGTTGTACTTCATGCCGTCGGTTGCGTTGACGACCGACAGGCCGCGCTGAAGTTTAACCGGCTTTTCAGTCTGGATCACATCGTCATTGACGAAGATCCGGAAATGCTGGGAATCGGCCTGCATCTGCGGGTCGCCGCCGCCCGCCGCGCGTTCGATCCGCGCGTCGTCGTACAGGTCGACCACCGACGCGTCGCCGTTGGTGATGCCGCGCTTCGCGGTCGTCGTCACGACCGGCTTGCCGGGCTGGAACGCGCGCATCGCCGGGGCGGTCAGCACGCTGTTCTCGTCGTCTTCGTAGTGGATCAGCTTCGCCGCCGTCAGCCGGTACTGGGTCGCGCCGGACTGGTCGAGTTCGGTGACCGAGAAGTTGTCGGCGAAATATTCGGGCGTGTGACGCTTGGGCTGCGCGATGCCTTCGCCGGGCGGCGGCAGCGTCGCCTGCACCAGCCACCAGGTGATGCCGGCGAGCGCCGCGACCGCGGCGAGCGGCAGCAGCTGGGTCCAGCGGAATCGGCCGCTCATCCGTCAGGCTCCGCAGGCGGCTGCGAGCAGCGCGTCGTAGCGGCGCTGCGCGCGCAGGATGGCATCGCAGACTTCGCGCGCAGCGCCCTGGCCGCCGCGGGCCTCTGCGACCCAGTGCGCGCGGGCGATCACCTCGGGATGGGCGTTCGCCGGCGCGGCGGCGAAACCGCAGCGCAGCATCACCGGCAGGTCGGGCCAGTCGTCGCCCATGTAGCCGCAGGCTTCCGGGGCGATGCCGAGCCGGGCGGTCAGTTCGGTGAAGGCGGTGATCTTGTTCTCGACGCCCTGGAACAGGTGCGCGATCTTCATTTCCTTCGCGCGCGCGGCGACGATGTCGGAGCGGCGGCCGGTGATGATCGCGGTTGCGATCCCCGCTTCGCCGAGCAGCTTCACGCCGTGGCCGTCGAGCGAGTTGAACGACTTCATCGCGTCGCCCGCGGCGGTAAACAGCAGGCCGCCGTCGGTCAGCACGCCGTCGACGTCGAAAATCATCAGCTTCACGCGGCTCGCGCGTTCGGCGGCAGTCAGCGGAGCCGTCATCAGATTACCTTCTTCGAGAACAGGTCGTGCATGTTGAGCGCGCCGATCAGCGCACCGTTGGCATCGGTCACCAGCATCTGGTTGATCCGGTGGCGCTCCATCAGTTCCACCGCCTCGACCGCCAGGTGGTCCGCGCCGATCGTGCGCGGCTGGCGCGTCATCACGTCCGCGATCGGCAGCTTGCGGAAGTCGCCGTCCCGCTCGAGCACGCGGCGCAGGTCGCCATCGGTGAAGATCCCGACGACCTTGCGGTCCGGGTCGATGACGGCCGTCATGCCCATCCGCTTCGCGGTGATCTGGAACAGCGCGTCCGCCAGCGTCGCGTCGAGCCCGACGTACGGAACCTCGTCGCCGGTGCGCATCACGTCGCGCACGTAGGTGAGCAGGCGCCGGCCGAGCGCGCCGCCCGGGTGCGAGCGGGCGAAATCGTCCGAGCCGAAGCCGCGCGCGTCGAGCACGGCGACCGCGAGCGCGTCGCCGAGCGCGAGCGCGGCGGTGGTGCTGGCGGTCGGTGCGAGATTGAGCGGGCAGGCTTCCTTCGCGACGGCGGCGTTCAGGTTCACGTCGGCAAGCTGGCCGAGACTCGAATCCGGGCGTCCCGTCATCGCGATCAGCTTCGCGCCGATCCGCTTGACGAGCGGGAGGATCGCGACGAGTTCTTCCGACTCGCCGGAATAGGAGATGCCGATGAAGACGTCGTCTTCCGTCACCATTCCAAGGTCGCCGTGGCTGGCCTCGGCAGGATGAACGAAGAACGCGGGCGTGCCGGTGCTCGCGAGCGTGGCCGCGATCTTGCGGGCGATATGCCCCGATTTGCCGATTCCGGAAACCACCACGCGGCCACGGCAGCCGAGCAGCAGGGCGACGGCTTCGACGAAGGTGCCGTTCAGCTGGTCGCGCAGTGCGCGCACGGCGTCCGCCTCGATGTCGAGCACGTCGCGGGCGAGCGCGAGCGCCCGATCATCATTGATTTTCGCTATCATGCGCGGAGTATAGCAAAGGCGTTTGTTCGCCGCGCCCGCCCGGGCCGGGCCTCCTCGGTTCCCGGCCCAATCCCGCGCCCGCCTTGCCGTGGCCCTGACGAACGAGGACGCTTTGCCCGTGATTTCCCCGCTCGAAATGACGATCCTGCTGCTGCTCGCGTCGGTGGTGGGCGTCGTCGTGTTCCGTTCGCTGAACCTGCCGCCGATGCTCGGCTATCTGACCGTCGGCATCCTGGTCGGCCCGCACGCGTTCGGCGTCACGTCGGATCTCGAGCGGGCCGAGCATCTCGCGGAATTCGGCGTGGTGTTCCTGATGTTCTCGATCGGTCTCGAATTCTCGCTCTCGAAGCTGCGGGCGATGCGCCGGCTCGTGTTCGGCCTCGGCCTGCTGCAGGTGCTCGCGACGCTCGCGCTCGCGGTCGTGCTCGGCGCGCTGTTCGAGCGCTGGGTGCACATCACGTGGCAGGGCAGCGTCGCGCTGGGCGGCGCGCTCGCGATGTCGTCGACCGCGATCGTGTCGAAGATGCTCGCCGAGCGTCTCGAAATCGAGACCGGGCACGGCCGCAACATCTTCGGCGTGCTGCTGTTCCAGGATCTCGCGGTCGTGCCGCTGCTGATCGTGATCTCCGCGTTCGGCGTCGAATCGTCGACGGATCTCGCGATGACGCTCGGCCTGGCGGCCGTCAAGATCGTCATCGCGCTGTCGCTGCTGCTGATCGTCGGGCAGCGCTTCATGACGCGCTGGCTGAACGTCGTCGCGCGGCGGCGCTCGCAGGAGCTGTTCGTGCTGAACCTGCTGCTGATCACGCTCGGCGCGGCGTTCATTACCGACCGGTTCGGCCTGTCGCTCGCGCTCGGCGCATTCATCGCGGGGATGCTGATCTCCGAGACGCCGTACCGGCACCAGGTCGAGGAGGACATCAAGCCGTTCCGCGACGTGCTGCTGGGGCTGTTCTTCGTGACGACGGGGATGCTGCTCGATCCGCGCGTGATCTGGGAACACCCGCTGCTCGTGATCGGCTTCTTCGTCGGGCAAGTGCTGTTCAAGGGCACGATGATCGCCGGGCTCGCGCGGCTGTTCGGCGCATCGCCGGGCGTCGCGATGCGCACGGGCCTCGGGCTCGCGCAGGCCGGCGAATTCGGTTTCGTGCTGCTGAACCTGATCCTCGACCGGCATCTCGTCGATGCGACGCTGTTGCAGGCGATTCTCGCGTCGATGCTGCTGTCGATGCTCGCCGCGCCGTTCCTGATCCAGAACGCCGACCGGATCGTGATGCGGCTGTCGTCGACCGAATGGATGCAGCAGTCGCTGCAGATGACGCGGATCGCAACGCAAAGCCTCAAGCAGCGCGGCCACGTGATCATCTGCGGCTATGGCCGCGCCGGGCAGAACCTCGCGCGCATGCTCGAGCACGAAGGCATTCCGTACGTTGCGCTCGACCTCGATCCCGACCGCGTGAGTGCGGCCGCGGCGGCCGGCGAATCGGTCGTGTTCGGCGACGCCGCGCGCCGCGAGTCGCTGCTCGCGGCCGGTATCCACCGTGCGAAGGCGGTGGCGATCACTTATGCGAACACGCCGTCCGCGCTGCGGGTGCTGCATCACGTGCACGAACTGGAGCCGACCTTGCCGGCGATCGTGCGCACCGTCGACGACGCCGACCTGGAGAAACTGCTCGCCGCCGGGGCGACCGAGGTGATCCCGGAAATCGTCGAGGGCAGCCTGATGCTCGCGTCGCATACGCTCGTGCTGGTCGGCGTGCCGATGCGGCGCGTCGTGCGGCGCGTCGAGGAGATGCGCGACGAGCGCTACAGCCTGCTGCGCGGCTATTTCCGCGGCGCGGACGACACGGACGACGACGACCACGAGCAGGTGCGGCTACAATCTGTCCCGGTCGACGCGCGCGCGGACGCCGTCGGACGCTCGCTGGAGGAGCTCGGGCTGTTCGCGCTCGGGCTCGAGGTCACCGCGATTCGCCGTCACGGCATCCGCGGCGTCGAGCCGGATCCGCAGACCAAGCTGCGCGCGAGCGACATCGTCGTGCTGCGCGGGCTGCCCGAGGCGCTCGCGCTCGCGGAGGAGCGTCTGTCGCGCCATCGGCGCGAAGGCCCGGCCGCGGTCGCCTGAGCGCCGCCACAATCTGTCCCGTATTTTTCGAACGGTGCCCGATAGCTTCGCGCACCGTTTTTTTCGGAGAGTTTCATGCCGCATTCGTCGTCGGGCGCCCAGCTCGATCCCATCGCCTTCATTCAAAGCCAGATCCGCACCGTGCCCGACTGGCCGCAGCCGGGCGTGATGTTTCGTGACATCACGACGCTGCTGCAGAGCCCGAAGGCGCTGCGCGTGCTCGTCGACCTGTTCGTCGAGCGCTATGTCGACGCGAAGCTCGACTACGTCGCGGGTCTCGACGCGCGCGGCTTCATCATCGCGCCGATCGTCGCGTACGAGCTGAGCGTCGGCTTCGTGCCGATCCGCAAGGTTGGCAAGCTGCCGTACAAGACGCAGCAGGAGTCGTATCAGCTCGAATACGGCAGCGCGACCGTCGAGATCCACGAAGACGCGTGCCGGCCGGGCGACCGCGTCGTCATCATGGACGACCTGATCGCGACCGGCGGCACGATGATGGCGGGCCGCAACCTGCTGCAGCGACTCGGCGCAGTCGTCGTCGAGGGAGCGGCGATCATCGACCTGCCGGAGCTCGGCGGTTCGACGCTGCTGCGTGACGCCGGGTTGCCCGTCTATACGGTCACGGAATTCTCCGGCCACTGAGCACCGTTTTCCGGAGCGAAGCCACGATGCCGAATTTCATGCTGTTCCTCGCCACGTCGGTCGCGATCACGCTCGCACCCGGCCCGGACAACCTGCAAGTGCTGGCGCGCGGCATCTCGCAGGGCCGCGCGGCCGGCCTGGTCGCCGCGCTCGGCTTTGCCGCCGGCGTGACGTTCCACACGACGCTCGCGGCGCTTGGCATCGCGGCGGTGCTGCGGTCGTCGCCGGTCGCCTTCCAGATCCTGAAGCTCGCGGGCGCCGCGTACCTGATCTGGATCGGCATCAAGGCGTTGCGCAGCCAGGGGCTCGCGACCGCGCGCGAGCGCGCGTCGCAGCCGCTCGCGTCGATCTTCCGCCAGAGCGTGCTCGGCAACATGATGAATCCGAAGGTGACGCTGTTCTTCGTCGTGTTCCTGCCGCAGTTCGTCGATCCGCATGGCGCGCAGGGCGTGACGCTGCAGATGTTCGAGCTCGGCGCGCTTTTCATGCTGCAGGCGGCCGCGATCTTCTCGCTGTTCGGCGTGTGCGCGGGCGCGATCGGAACCTGGCTGAAGCGCAGGCCGACGGCGGGCGTGTGGCTCGACCGGTTTGCCGGCGCGACGTTCATCGCGATCGGCATCCGTGTCGCGCTGAAGGATTGAGGGCGTTGCCGATGACGTTTCCCTGCATCGCCGCCGCGCGCCGTTTCGATCCGGCCGCGCATCTGCGCTTCGAGATCGCCGGCGAGCCGGTCGGCTGGGTACGCCGTTCCGATGCGGCGCGACTCGCGCGCTGGCCCGACGTATTCGAGCGGCTCGACGACCGCATCGTGCTGTCCGACCGCTACGACACGGTCGATGCGCGCAGCATGGCGCTGGCCGGTGCGATCGGCGCACTCGCGGCGGAAGGGGCGATCCCCGGCTGGCGCGACGAGATCTATGCGATCCGGAACCGCTTCGACGATCCGCCGCTCGCGTATATCGAACGCGCGGCGTCGCGCTTCTTCGGCACGCAGACTTATGCAGTGCACCTGAACGGCATCGTAGAATATGCGGCTACGCCAGCGCCGCTGATGTGGCTCGGATGCCGCAGCGCGACCAAGGCAACCGATCCGGGCATGCTCGACAACGTGGTCGCGGGCGGTATCGGCTGGGGGCTCGGCGTTCACGAGACGCTGACCAAGGAATGCTGGGAAGAAGCCGGCATTCCGGCAGAACTTGCGGCGCGCGCGATCGCGGGCCGCGCGGTGCAGGTGCTCAGCTCGCTGCCGGAGGGCACGCAGTCCGAACTGATCTTCGTCTACGACCTGCCGCTGCCGGGCGACTTCGCTCCGCATAACCAGGACGGCGAGGTCGCCGAACATCTGCTGGCTGGCGTGCCCGAGGTGATCGCCTGGCTGCGGGAAGGCCGGGCGACCATGGACGCGAGCCTCGCGATACTGGATACGCTGCTGCGTCACCGCTGGATCGCAGCCGGCGATGCCGCGGGCATCGACGCGCTGTTCGCGCCGGCCGCCTGACGCGGTTGCGCGGCGCACACGCAATCGAATACACGAACACGAAAACGAAGGGAGTAGCGGTCATGTCGGCCGATCACAGCTTTATCTTGAAACTGTCGTGCCCCGACCGGCACGGCATCGTTCACGCGGTCTCGGGCTTTCTGTTCGAGCGCGGCAGCAACATCCTCGATTCGGCGCAGTTCGGCGACAGCCGCACCGGCGAATTCTTCATGCGCGTGCATTTCGACCAGAACGGCACCGGTGCCGACGCCGCGACCACGCTCGCGACGCTGCGCGAGGCGTTCGCGCCGCTCGCCGAGCAGTTCGCGATGCGCTGGGAACTGCACGATGCGTCGGTGAAGCCGCGCGTCGTGATCATGGTGTCGAAGATCGGTCACTGCCTGAACGATCTGCTGTTCCGCTATCGCACCGGCCAGCTGCCGATCGAGATTCCGGCGATCGTGTCGAACCACAAGGATTTCTACCAGCTCGCCGCGAGCTACGACATCCCGTTCCATCACTTCCCGCTCGTCGGCGGCTCGTCCGACGCGGCGAAGGCCGCGCAGGAAGCGCGCGTGCTCGAGGTGATCGACGAGCATCAGGCCGACCTGGTCGTGCTTGCGCGCTATATGCAGATCCTGTCGCCGAACATGTGTGAGCAGCTCGCGGGGCGCGCGATCAACATCCATCACTCGTTCCTGCCGAGCTTCAAGGGCGCGAAGCCGTATTACCAGGCGTTCGACCGCGGCGTGAAGCTGATCGGCGCGACCGCGCACTACGTGACGACCGATCTGGACGAAGGCCCGATCATCGAGCAGGAAGTCGAGCGCGTCGATCACAGCATGACGCCGGACCAGCTGACCGCGATCGGCCGTGACGTCGAGTGCGTGACGCTCGCGCGCGCGGTGAAATGGCACGTCGAGCACCGGATCGTGCTGAACGGGACGAAGACGGTCGTGTTCCGCTGAAGCGGCATCCCGGCGCCACATGTGAAAACGCCGCCCCCGGCAACGGGGGCGGCGTTTTCGTTTGCCGCATCGCAACGGGGCGGCGTGCGCCTCAGATCAGGCGCAACGCGTGCAGTTCGCGTTTCACATACGCGTAGAAGATCGGCGCGGCGATCACGCCCGGCAGCCCGAACGCCGCTTCCATCACGAGCATCGCCAGCAGCAGTTCCCACGCGCGCGATTCGATCTGCCCGCCGATGATCTTCGCATTCAGGAAATACTCGAACTTGTGGATGACGACGAGGAACACGAGGGAGGCGATCGCGGTGCCCATGCTCACCGACAGCGACACGGCGACGATCAGCGCATTCGAGATCAGGTTGCCGACCACCGGCAGCAGACCGGTGATGAAGGTGACGAGCACGAGCGTCTTCGACAGCGGCAGCCGCTGATGAAAGACCGGCAGTGCGACGAGCAGGTAGATGCCGGTGAAGAGTGCGTTGATCGCCGAGATCTTGATCTGCGCGAACACGATCCGGCGGAACGCCTCGGCAAAGCGCGACGCGCGCGTGACGAGCGCGGTCGACAGCGGCATGCGCGGCTTGTTGTGCTCGACGCTGATCGCGATCATCGCGCCGATGATCATCCCGAACAGCACATGTCCGAAGCCGCGCGCGAAATTCTTGCCGCTTTGCTGGAGCTGATCCATATGCGTGTTCACCAGCACGATGGCCTTGGTCTTCATCTGCTCGACGTCGACCGGCAGCACGTTCGCGATCCATGCGGGCGTCCGGGGGCGGGCCTGTTCGACGATCTGCATCAGCTGGCCGAGGAGATTCTGCAGGTTCGGCACCGTGTGTTCGAAGTATTCGGCGAGGCCGACCGTCAGGCCGGCCAGTCCGCTGACGATCGCGGCGGACAGCAGCACGACGGCGACCCAGCGGGCGCGCTGGCTGGTCGTGTGACGCTCGATGACCGGGGCGATCGTGTGGACGAGCTGGTAGACGAGCAGGCCGGCCAGCAGGCCGCTGAGCAGTTTCAGTTCGAGGACGAGCCACATCGAGACGAGGACGAGGAGATAGCTGCCGATCTCGATCGCCGATAGTTTCGGCAGGCTGAAATCGCTCGTCAGCCGCACGCTGCGCAGGTGTGGCTCTTTCGGCTGCGATTCGCGCGACGACTCTTGTTGCTTCTCCATCGTGTGTTCCTGGTGTCGATCGGCGTGGGCGCTTCGGCGCTTTCGGATCTCATGCAAAGCTGTCGGCCGGGGCGGCCGTTCATGCGCCATGCCCGCCCGACTGGCGCAGCGGCTGCACGCGGCACGCCGGGCATGGCGGGCGCGTGCAAAACCTGACGACCGCAGAGTATATAGCTGCCATTATCGTCCGGAAACCGGCGTTTGGCGCGCGTATCGGACAACCGGGGAGAAACGGCTGGCGACGGCGCGCAGCGGGGCGGAAAAGGGGAGGGAACGGCGGGAAGAACGCGCGCGGCCGGGCGCCGAGGCAAGGTCAGGCCGTCGCCCGTTTGCCGTTGTTGCGCTTGAGCAGCGGCGCGAGGTACTTGCCGGTGAAGCTCGCCTTCGTCTTCGCGACCTGCTCCGGCGTCCCCTGCGCGATGATCTGGCCGCCGCCCGCGCCGCCTTCCGGCCCGAGGTCGATCACCCAGTCGGCCGTCTTGATCACGTCGAGGTTGTGCTCGATGATCACGACCGTGTTGCCCTGGTCGCGCAGCCGGTGGATGACTTCGAGCAGGAGCGCGATGTCGTGGAAGTGCAGACCGGTCGTCGGCTCGTCGAGGATGTACAGCGTGCGGCCGGTGTCGCGCTTCGACAGCTCCAGCGACAGTTTGACGCGCTGCGCCTCGCCGCCCGACAGCGTCGTCGCCGACTGGCCGAGGCGGATGTAGCCCAGGCCGACATCGAGCAGCGTCTTCAGCTTGCGCGCGACGACGGGCACCGCGTTGAAGAACTCGTACGCGTGCTCGACCGTCATGTCGAGCACTTCGCTGATGTTCTTGCCCTTGTACTGGACTTCGAGCGTCTCGCGGTTGTAGCGCTTGCCGTGGCAGACGTCGCACGGCACGTACACGTCCGGCAGGAAGTGCATCTCGACCTTCAGCACGCCGTCGCCCTGGCACGACTCGCAGCGGCCGCCCTTCACGTTGAACGAGAAGCGGCCCGGATCGTAGCCGCGCTCCTTCGATGTCGGCACGCCGGAGAACAGTTCGCGGATCGGCGTAAACACACCGGTGTACGTCGCCGGGTTCGAGCGCGGCGTGCGGCCGATCGGCGACTGGTCGACGTTGATCACCTTGTCGAAGTGCTCGAGGCCCTCGATCGCCTCGAACGGCGCGGGTTCCGCCGCCGAGCCGTACAGGTGGCGCGCGACCGCGTGGTACAGCGTATCGTTGATCAGCGTCGACTTGCCGGAGCCGGACACGCCGGTGATGCAGGTCAGCAGGCCGACCGGCAGCTCGAGATCGACGTGCTTCAGGTTGTTGCCGTGCGCGTCGATGATGCGCAGCATCCGTTCGGGATCGGGCGCGAGCCGTTCGTCCGGGAAGTCGATCGTGCGCTTGCCGACGAGATACTGGCCGGTCAGCGACTGCGGGTTCGCCTGCACCTGTTTCGGCGTGCCTTCGGCGACCACCGTGCCGCCATGCTCGCCCGCGCCGGGGCCCATGTCGACGACATAGTCGGCGGTGCGGATCATGTCCTCGTCGTGCTCGACGACGATCACCGAGTTGCCGAGGTCGCGCAGGTGCTTGAGCGTCGCGATCAGCCGGTCGTTGTCGCGCTGGTGCAGGCCGATCGACGGCTCGTCGAGCACGTACATCACGCCCGTGAGGCCGGAGCCGATCTGCGACGCGAGGCGGATCCGCTGCGCCTCGCCGCCCGACAGCGTCTCGGCGCTGCGCTCGAGCGACAGGTAGTCGAGGCCGACGTTGTTCAGGAAGGTCAGCCGCGCGACGATTTCCTTGATCACCTTGTCGGCGATCTCGCGCTTCGCGCCTTCGAGCGTCAGGCCTTCGAAGTAGCCGAGCGCATCGCGCAGCGGCCAGCCGCTCACTTCATAGATCGCGCGTGCGCAATCGCCCGTGCCGACCCGCACGAAGCGCGCCTCGCGGCGCAGGCGCGTGCCGTCGCACGACGGGCATGGCTGGTTGTTCTGGTACTTCGACAGTTCCTCGCGCACCGCGGCGGAATCGGTTTCGCGGTAGCGGCGTTCCAGGTTCGGGATGATCCCTTCGAACACATGTTCGCGAACCGTCGTGCGGCCGCGCTCGTTGATGTAGGAGAACGGGATCGTCTGCTTGCCGGAACCGTACAGCAGCACCTTCTTGATCTTCTCGGGCAGATCCTCGAACGCGGTGTCGATGTCGAAATCGTAGTACGCCGCGAGGCTTTGCAGCATCTGGAAGTAGAACTGGTTGCGCCGGTCCCACCCCTTCACCGCGCCCGCGGCGAGCGACAGCGACGGATGCGCGACAACCCGCTTCGGATCGAAGAACGTGATCTGGCCGAGGCCGTCGCATTCCGGGCACGCGCCCATCGGGTTGTTGAACGAGAACAGTCGCGGCTCGAGTTCCTGCAGCGAGTACGAGCACACCGGGCACGCGAACTTCGAGCTGAACAGGTGTTCCTTGTCCGTGTCCATCTCGAGCGCGATCGCGCGGCCGTCGGCCAGGCGCAGCGCGGTCTCGAACGACTCGGCGAGGCGCTGCTTCATGTCCGGGCGCACTTTCAGGCGGTCGACGACGACGTCGATCGTGTGCTTCTCGTTCTTCTTGAGCTTCGGCAGCGAATCGACCTCGTAGATCTTAGCGACGCCTTCGTTCGCGGTGCCGCCGCCCGAGCGCACGCGGAAGCGCACGAAGCCCTGCGCCTGCATGTCCTCGAACAGCTCGACGTGCTCGCCCTTGCGGTTCGCGACGACGGGCGCGAGGATCATCAGCTTCGTATCCTCCGGCAGCGCGAGCGCCGCGTCGACCATCTGCGACACGCTTTGCGCTTCGAGCGGGATCTCGTGGTCCGGGCAGTAAGGCGTGCCGACACGTGCGTACAAAAGTCGCAGGTAGTCGTGGATTTCGGTGACCGTGCCGACGGTCGAGCGCGGGTTGTGCGACGTCGCCTTCTGCTCGATCGAGATCGCGGGCGAAAGCCCCTCGATCAGGTCGACGTCCGGTTTCTCCATCAGTTGCAGGAACTGACGGGCATAGGCCGACAGGCTCTCGACGTAGCGGCGCTGGCCCTCGGCATAGAGCGTGTCGAATGCGAGCGACGATTTGCCCGATCCGGACAGCCCGGTAATCACGACCAGTTTGTGCCGCGGCAGGTCGAGATTGACGTTCTTCAGGTTGTGGGTTCTCGCCCCACGGATACGGATCTGTTCCATGAACCTGGCAAAAAGGTGGAAACCAAACCTGCTACTATAGCGGCTTTTCGAGACCGTCGTTCGGTGCTCCCAGCCTTTGCAGCCGCAGCCGGCAAGGTCGCGGCGGCGCCTCGCGAGGCACCGTGCCGCGCCGGCTCAGGCGCGCCGGGCAGTGTCCCGATGCAGCCGGCCGGCGGCCCGGCCGCTCCCGTGCCGCAAGGCCGGATCGACGACCCGGATCTTTCGCCGCCCGCCGCCGGGCGGACATTCCGATCATTCGAAATTCATTCCCGATGTCCAATCCGTCTGCCACGTCCTCTCGCATGACCGCGCCCGAATTGCGCGCGACCACGTCGCTCGCGGCGATCTTCGCCCTGCGCATGCTCGGCCTGTTCATGATCATGCCGGTGTTCTCGGTCTACGCGAAAACCATTCCGGGCGGCGACAACGTGCTGCTCGTCGGCATTGCGCTCGGCGCGTACGGCGTCACGCAGTCGCTGCTCTACATCTTCTACGGCTGGGCATCCGACAAGTTCGGGCGCAAGCCGGTGATCGCCACGGGCTTGCTGATCTTCGCGATCGGCAGCTTCGTCGCCGCGTCCGCGCACGACATCACGTGGATCATCGTCGGGCGGGTCATCCAGGGTATGGGGGCCGTATCGTCCGCGGTGCTCGCGTTCATCGCCGACCTGACCTCCGAGCGGAATCGCACGAAGGCGATGGCGATGGTGGGCGGCAGCATCGGCGTGTCGTTCGCGGTCGCGATCGTCGGCGCGCCGATCTTGTTTCACTGGGTCGGCATGAGCGGACTGTTTACGCTGGTCGGCGTGCTGTCGATCCTGGCGATCGGCGTCGTGCTGTGGGTCGTGCCGGATGCGGCGAAGCCGGTGCACGTGCCCGCGCCGTTCGCGGAGGTGCTGCACAACAGCGAATTGCTGCGCCTGAACTTCGGCGTGCTCGTGCTGCATGCGACGCAGACCGCGCTGTTCCTCGTCGTGCCACGCCTGCTCGTCGACGGCGGCCTGCCCGTCGCGTCGCACTGGAAGGTTTACCTGCCGGTGATGGGCCTCGCGTTCGTGATGATGGTGCCCGCGATCATCGTCGCGGAAAAAAGGGCCAAGATGAAGCCGGTGCTGCTCGGCGGGATCGTCGCTATCCTGATCGGCCAGTTGCTGCTGGGTACGGCGCCGCATACCATCCTGATTATCGCGGCGATCCTGTTCGTCTACTTCCTTGGGTTCAACATCCTGGAGGCGTCGCAGCCCTCGATGGTCTCGAAGCTCGCGCCCGGCTCGCGCAAGGGCGCGGCCACCGGGGTGTACAACACGACGCAGTCCATCGGCCTGGCGCTTGGCGGCGTCGTGGGCGGCTGGCTGCTCAAGCACGACGGCCCGAACACGGTGTTCTTGACCTGCTCAGGGCTGGTGGCCGTGTGGCTTATAATCGCGGCCGGCATGAAACAGCCGCCGCGCAAGGCCTGATCTATCATCCGGGCCGGCATGGGCGGCGCGTTTCCGGGGCGCCCTGAGGGCCGGCCGACGGAGTCCGCGAGCCGCCCGGGGGCGGCCCGGCATCGAATTTACTGGAGAAACACATGGCATCCGTCAACAAGGTCATCCTCGTCGGCAACCTCGGCGCCGATCCTGAAGTGCGTTACCTGCCGAGCGGCGACGCGGTCGCGAACATCCGCCTCGCGACGACCGATCGCTATAAGGACAAGGCGAGCGGCGAGTTCAAGGAAATGACCGAGTGGCATCGCGTCGCGTTCTTCGGCCGCCTCGCGGAGATCGTCAGCGAGTACCTGAAGAAGGGCTCGTCGGTGTACATCGAAGGCCGCATCCGCACGCGCAAGTGGCAAGGCCAGGACGGCCAGGATCGCTACTCGACCGAAATCGTCGCCGACCAGATGCAGATGCTCGGCGGCCGCGGCGGTTCGGGCGGTGGCGGCGGTGGTGACGACGGCTATGGCGGCGGTTACGGCGGCGGCCGTGGCGAGCAGATGGAGCGCGGCGGCGGCGGTGGCCGTGCGGGCGGCGCGGCGCGCGGCGGCAGCGGCGGCGGCGCGGCGACGAGCCGTCCGAGCGCGCCGGCCGGCGGCGGC
>NZ_JAHACR010000021.1 GCF_018375725.1 Burkholderia sp.
TTCCCGTGTGAAAGTAGGTAATCGTCAGGCTCCCCATCTGAAAACCCCCGCCCAGTCAGGCGGGGGTTTTTGCTTTGCAGCGCCGCAACCCGCCCCGCCCCGCCCCGCCTCCGACCAGACAGCCGCTTCAACAATGTCGCTTGTCGCCCACAGCGAAAATACGTCTTCACCATATAGCCTCTGATACACAAAGATGTGGTCGTCCTAACGATAGTGCAGTAGTAACGGCGTTGGCCATATCTGTTCTGCGCGACGGCGGTGGGAAAAGTCTGTTGCGTGCATCGGCAACCGGGCCACGCCTGGTCGGTATATGCCTATCAATAGCGTGCACTTCGCGTCACTGGAATGATCGAGGGAAGGGTGCTCGGAAGCATGCGCATTCGCCGCGCCCGAGTTCATGTCGCGCAATGATTACGCACGCGCGAAAGTACCGGCTGACATGTACAGCGATGCAAACAGCTGGCCTTGGTCGGTATCGACCGTTCATTTTCCGCAGGATCGCGTGGCCGAATTCGCGGAGCTCAGCGGAGAAGATCAACCAACATCAATCGCCAACGCGATATCGAAAGGATGGCTTGCCCGAACCGACGTGTAACGCGAAGACAGGAGCTCCATAGGGCGAGAAAGGTGCAAATGAGCGGGGCGGCTTTGCGCCGCCCCGCTGTCGCATTTATGCAGTGCGGGCGCCGTGTGGCAACGGCTCGGACGTCGTGCGGGATGCGCCGGTATCGTCGACATCGCCGACGCGTCGGGCGATCAGCCACACGCAGATCGACGACAGAATCGCTGCGCTCGTGTACTGCAGCGCAAGCGGCCACCATTGTGACGCGGCGTGTTGCGCGATGACCGTCGCGACGAGCGGCGTCAGGCCGCCTGCGAGCGCGCCGCACACCTGGTAGGCGATCGAGATGGCCGTATAGCGGATCCGCGCGACGAAAATACCGCTGACGAAACCCGCGACCACCGCGTAATAACCGGATTCCGCAAGCGTCGCGAGGCCGATGCCGAGTGTGATCGACAGTGGCGTGCCCATGTGCACGAGCGGCAGCATGATGAACGGTACGATCGCCGCCCACGCGCCGGTCACGAGCAAGACTCGTGTCGTGCCGAAGCGCTGCGCGAGGAACGCAGCGACGAGCTGCACGAAAAATTGCAGCACGGCGACGATGGTCATGCAGTACAGGACCATTGACCGGTCGAGCGACAGGAACTGCGTCGCGTAGCTGATCATGAAGATGTTGCTGAAATACACACCGGCGATCCCATAGACGTTCGCGCCGATCGCGAGCAGCAGCAGCGGCCAGTACTTGAGCGCATCGCGGACAGGGTTCTGCGCGGTATCGCCGCGCTTGCGAACTTCCTCGAACTCCGGCGATTCGGACACGCTCGCGCGGATCACGAAACCCACCACCAGCAACACCGCGCTCGCGAGGAACGGCACGCGCCAGCCCCAGCTCATCAGATCGTCCTTCGGCAGCATGCTGATCGCGCCGAATGCGAGCATCGACAGGATCAGGCCGCTTGCGCTGCCGAGCTGCGCGAACGACGCGAAGAACGTGCGCTTGCCTTCCGGCGCATGCTCGCCGGCGAGCAGCACCGCGCCGCCCCATTCGCCTCCGACCGCAATGCCTTGCAGCACGCGCATCAGCACGAGCAGAACCGGCGCGACGATCCCGGCTTGCGCATAGGTCGGCAACATGCCGATTGCGACCGTCGACACCGCCATCAGCATCAGCGTCGCGAGCAGCGAACGCTTGCGGCCGAAACGGTCGCCGAGGTAGCCGAACAGCACGCCGCCGACCGGCCGGGCGAAGAAGCCGACAGCAAACGAACCGAACGACGCAAGCAGGCTGACGAACCGGTTCTCGCCGGGAAAGAACAACGGCCCGAACACGATTGCGGCGGCGGTTGCATAGCTATAGAAGTCGTACCATTCGATCGTGGTGCCGACGAACGACGCAAGCGCCGCACGTTTCGGTTGCTTGACGGAAGTCCCCATCTGCTCTTCGCTCCTCGTGAATCCTTTGAATTGATGGTGTCGGCGTCAGTCGCGGTAAGCGACGCCCGGCAGCACGCACAGCAATTCGTAAGCGAGGTTTGCGCCGAGCAATGCGGTCGTGCCGAATGGGTCATAAGGCGGCGCCACTTCGACGAGGTCGCAGCCGACGATGTTCAGGCCGTGCGCACCCCGGATGATTTCGAGCGCCTGCGGCACGGTCAGTCCGGCGATTTCCGGCGTGCCGGTGCCCGGTGCGTACGCGGGATCGATGCCGTCGATGTCGAAGCTGATGTAGACCGGCGTGTCGCCGATCTGCTCCCGCACCTCCGCCATCAGCGGCGCCAACGATTTGTTCCAGCACGCTTCCGCCTGGACGACGCGGAAACCCTGCTCCCGGCACCAGTCGAAATCTTCGGCGGCATAGCCGGTGCCGCGCAGGCCGATCTGCGTGACCTTCGAGCACTCGAGCAGGCCTTCCTCGACCGCGCGGCGGAACGGCGTGCCGTGAGCGATCTTTTCGCCCATCATCGTATCGTTCACGTCGGCGTGTGCATCGACGTGGATCAATGCAACCTTGCCGTGCTTGCGGTGGATCGCGCGCAGGATCGGCAGCGCGATCGTATGGTCGCCGCCCAGCGTGATCGGCTTGCAGCCGTATTTCAGGATGCCGTCGTACGCGGTTTCGATGCGTGCGATCGAATCGTGCAGGTTGTACGGATTGATCGCCACGTCGCCGACGTCGGCCACTTGCAGCGAATCGAACGGCGCGGCGCGCGTCGCCATGTTGTACGGGCGCAGCAGCACGGATTCGGTGCGGATCTGGCGCGGGCCGAAGCGGGCGCCGGTACGGTTGGATGTGCCGAGATCGAACGGCACGCCGACGAAGCAGGCGTCGAGCCCTTCGGCGGTCGCCACGTGGGGCAGGCGCATCATGGTCGCGATGCCGCCGCAGCGCGGCATGTCGTTGCCGCCGAGCGGCTGAAAGTGGGGGTGTGCGTTCATGGGGGCGTCTCTTCCTTTGTTGGGCTTGCCGTATCATCCGACGCGGCATGTCGCACAGTTGTACGCGTTCCGGATGGAAAGAAGAATGCGAAGATATCGACGTAAACATCGATTTTCTTCGATGTATGGAGGGGAAAAGCAGTGCTGGGAAATCTGTCGACGCTCGATCTGCGGCTGATCCGCGTGTTTCTGGCCGTAACGGACGCGGGAGGCGTCTCTGCGGCACAGTCGGTACTGAACGTCGGGCAATCGACGATCAGTGCGCAGCTGTCGTCGCTCGAAACCCGCTTAGGCTACCGGCTGTGCGAGCGCGGCCGCAGCGGTTTCAAGCTCACGCCGAAGGGCGAGCGGTTCTATGCGATGAGCCGCAAGCTGCTGACCGCCCTCGACGATTTCGGCATCGCGGCGCGGCACATGGATCGGCAGCTGGTCGGCACGCTGAACATCGGGTTGATCGGTCATACGCCGGTCAGCCAGAACGCGCGGATCGCCGAGGCGATCGCCGCGTTCCGTTCGCGTGACCAGGCCGTGCGCTTCTCGATTGCCGTGCGCGCGCCGGGCGATCTCGAGGAAAAGCTGCTGAACGACGAGATACAAATTGCCGTCGGCTATTTCTGGCATCGCGTGCCCGCGCTGCACTACACGCCGCTCTTCATCGAGCGGCAGGTTGCGTATTGCGGCCGCGGCCATCCACTGTTCGCGCGCGCCGGTGCGCTGATGCCCGCCGACGTCGCGGGCTTCGAATGGGCCTGGCGCTCGTATCCGCTGCCGGAGGCGCAGATGTCGACGACGCCCGACCGCGTGACGGCGACCGCCGACAACATGGAGGCGGTCGCGCTGCTGATCCTGTCCGGCCATCATCTCGGTTACCTGCCGCAGCACTTCGCCGCGCCATACGTCGCGCAGGGCCTCCTCGCGCCGCTCAACCCGGAGCGGCTGCACTACGACGTGACGTTCCACATGGTGGTCGCGCGCAGCGCGCGCGGCAACCCGCTCGTGCAGGCGTTTCTCGAGGATCTCGAGCGTGCGCACCAGCCGTCCGACGCCGTGCCGGTCACGGCAAAGGCATCTCCGCCTCGCGCTTGACTTCGCGCAGCGACAACGCCGATTCGATCGACGTCACGCCGGGCAGGTTTCGGAGCGATTCGCGCAGGAACGTACCGTAATCGTCGAGATCGCGCGCGACGACTTGCAGCAGGTAATCGGCGGTTCCGGACACGTTGTGGCACGACAGGATCCGCTCGATCGCGAGGATTTCCCGCTCGAAGCGGTTCGCGACGTCGCGGTCGTGCACCGCGAAGCGCACCAGCACGAATGCGACGACGCCGAAGCCGAGCGCCTTGCGCGACAGCTGCGCGCGGTAGCGCTCGATGTAGCCGTCGCTCTCGAGGCGCTTCAGGCGTCGTGCGCAGGGCGTCTCCGACAGGCCGACCGTGTCGGCGAGGCGCGCGATCGGCATGCGGCCGTCGCGTTGCAGGGCAGCGAGGATTGCGCGGTCGGTTTTGTCGAGATCGTGCATGTGGGCGGATTCAATATTCGAATGCTGAAATTTTGGGGGAATCCGCTCCACAAAGCCAGATGATCGTCCAATAAGGCCAAAAATCACTCGTCTGCTGGCGGCATCATATCGTCCATGAAGTCCGGGGACGGAGCATGATTTCCACGCATTTGTTACTGATTTATCTCGCTGCACTGGCGGCGACTTACGCCCTGCCGGGGCCGGACATGGCGCTCGTGCTGCAGACCAGCATCGGTCGCGGCGTGCGGCCGGGGATCGCGGCGGCGGCGGGGCTCAGTGTGGCCCGCTCCGTGCACGTGATGTTGTCCGCGTGCGGTGTCGCAGCGCTGATCCGCAGCGCGCCGTGGCTTTATGAAGGGATTCGCTATGGCGGCGCCGCTTATCTCGCCTATGTCGCGATCCAGGTGTTTCGTTCGCCCGTGTTCGCGCTGTCCGGCGACGGTGAGGCGATCTCGGCCGGCGAATTGCGCCAGTCGTTCTTCAAGGGGCTGCTGACCAATCTGCTGAACCCGAAGGCGCTGTTGTTCTGTTCGGTGCTGCTGCCGCAGTTCGTGCGAACCGATGCCGGGCCCGTGATGTGGCAGATGGTCGAACTGGGGGCGCTGCTTGTCGCAGTCGGAGTATGTTTCGACCTGGCCTGCGTATTCGGTGCGTCGCGGATCGCTTCGTGGATGCGCGCGCATCCGCTGGCGCAGACCGTACAGCGCTGGACGTTTTCGGCTGCGCTGATCGGCTTCGCGCTGCGTCTTTCGATGGATTGACCGGCGCGGGTCGCGCGCGGCGGGTCGGACATGCGCCGTCGCGTGCGCCGGCTTACCCGTGCCGGCCGGGCCAGTCGAACAGCGTATACGGCAATGCGCGCTTGTGCGTCGACCCGTCGTAGAAACGCAGTATCGTCGCGTAGACATGATCGCTGACCGGCTTGCCTTCGAGAAAGTCGTCGATCTCGTCGTAAGTGATGCCGTACGCATGTTCATCGGGATGCAGCGGGCGCAGCGTCTCGAGATCGGCCGTCGGCACCTTCGTCACGATCCGTTCATCGCCGCCCAGCGCACGCGCGATCGCACGCACGCGGCGCTTGGTCAGGCCGGCGAGCGGCAGCACGTCCGCGCCGCCGTCGCCGAATTTCGTGAAAAAGCCCATTACCGATTCGGCCGCGTGATCGGTGCCGATCACGATGCCGCGCCGTGCGCCCGCGACCGCGTATTGCGCGATCATGCGCTCGCGCGCCTTGATGTTGCCGTGAACAAAATCCTGCTGCGCATGGTCGGCGAACCGCAACTGCGCGCCGGCGAGCGCGTCGAGCATCGCATCGGCGGCCGGCTTCACGTCGACGGTCAGCACCTCGTCTGCGCGGATGAACGCCAGCGCATGCTGCGCATCCTCTTCGTCGCGTTGTGCGCCGTAAGGCAGCCGCATCGCGACAAAGCGTGCCGCTATATCCTCCGCACGGAGACGTTCGACCGCGAGTTGCGCGAGCCGTCCCGCTGTCGACGAATCGACCCCGCCGCTGATCCCGAGCACATAAGTCCGCAGGCCGGTCGAGCGCAGGTATTGCGCAAGGAAGCCGACGCGGCGCTCGATCTCGGCATCGACGTCGAAGTCGGGCGCGACGGCCAATTCGGCAATGATTGCGCGTTGGCGGCTGGCGTAATCGGCGGATGTCATGGGGGATTCCGGGGCGAAAGTCGAGCCGCCCATCATAAGCGCATTTGCGGCGCTGTGCCGCGGCGCGCCCGTGCCGCAGCGGCATCGGGCCGGCGCCGCGCCAGCACGACGCCGGCCAGCGCGACCGCGAACCCGGCAAGCTGAACGGGTTCGAGCCGCTCGCCGAACAGCAGATAAGCCTGCAACGCGGCCAGGGGCGGCGCAAGAAACAGCAGCGACGTCGCACGGGCCGCATTGCCGCGCCGGAGCATCCACATCAGCATCGTGACGGCGCCGCCCGACAGGAACACGGCACCCCAGACGAGCGACAGCCACAGCGCGGGCGCGCCGATCCAGCGCGTCTCGTGCAGCACGCCGACGAACAGGGCCGCGACGATGGCGGCGCCGAGGTTCTGCACGACGACAGCGGTGCGCAGATCGCTCTGCGCGAGCTTGCCTTTCTGATAGAGCGAGCCCGTGGTGATCGAGCCGACCGCCAGCACCGACACCGCCACGACGAGCCACGCCGGCGCCGCTCCCGGTGCCGCGGCGACGCCGCCGGCAACCTTCGGCGCGAGCACCAGCGCCACGCCGGCGAGCCCGAGCAGCATGCCGAGCCAGCCGCGCGCCGGCAGCCGCTCGTTGAAGAGCGGGACGGCAAGGGCCGCTGTCGCGAGCGGTTGCAATGCACCGAGCAACGCCATCACGCCCGCGTTCAGACCCTGCGCGACCGCCCAGTAGCTCGCACCGAGGTAGAGGCCTTGCAGCAAGGCGCCGGCGATCAGGTGGCGCGGCCATTCGCGGCGTGCCGGCCAGGGTGCGCGCGCGGCGAGCGCGAATACGCCGAACAGCAGCGCCGTGCCCGCGAAGCGCGCGAGCAGGAACAGGTTGGGATCGGCAAACGGCTTGATGGCGCGTGCGACGATGAAGCCGGTGGACCAGAGCGCGACGAATGCCGCGGCGACGACCGAATTGAGCATGCGAGACGGGCCGCGGACGGCGGCCGGACGGATTCACGAAGTCTCGCAGTATCCGGCCGCACGGCGCCGCCGTCTTGTCGAATCCTGCAATCGCGCGGGGCGTGCAGCGGAGATCAGTCGAGGGAGAAGGTATCGAGCGGCTGGTTCGCGCGCGCCTCGGTCGCGAAGCGTGCGGCGAGTTGCCGATGCAGGCGGCGGGCCTCGTCGAGCGTCAGGTCGATCCAGTACGGATCGCCGGCGGCGTCGTTGAGTCGTTCGGGTGAAAACTGGATTTCGAGTACGACGCCTTTGCGATACATCGCTCAAGCCTCCTGAATCATCTGTCGTTCGGTGAAACGCAGAGTGTAGCAATCTGCGTCACGCCGATTCATCCGGTTCGGGAAAGACTGCATTTCGCCATCGAGCGGCTTGCCCGGACAGTGTGCGACGGGATTCAGGCGGCGACGTAACGCAGCACCGCGTCCGCTATGGTGTCGCGATGCCGTGCGCGCAGCCGCGGCGCCGACGGATCGCGGCCGAACGCGGCGCCGAAGGTGTAGCGGTTCGACACGCGATGAAAGCAGAAGGAACTGATCAGCAGATGCAGGTCGAAGGCATCGACATCCTTGCGGAACGCACCGCTCGCCGCGCCGCGCTCGAGCAGTTCCTCGATCGTCTTGATGATGCTGACGTTGCGGTTCTTGAACGACTTGAGCTGTTCGAGATACTTCGCGCCGTGGATATTCTCGATCGACACGAGGCGGACGAAATCGCGGTGCTTGTCGTGGTAGTCGAACGTGAATTCGACGAGCCGGCGCATGCCTTCGAGCGGTTCCATATCGCCGACGTGCAGCGCCTGTTCGAGCGCGCGGATATCGCCGTACACTTTCTCCAGCACGGCCTCGTAAAGCCCTTCCTTGCTTTCGAAGTAGTAGTAGAGCATCCGCTTCGTCGTGTTGGTGCGCTCGGCGATCGCATCGACACGCGCGCCGGCGAGACCCATCGCGGAAAATTCCTGCGTGGCGACGTCGAGAATGTTGCGCTTGGTTTGCTCGGGGTCGTACTTGCGTCGCGCATCGGACGGAGCCGTCCGGCCTTCGGGCGCGGTGGCCCTGCTTCCTGTTTTCATGTGGGGTTATTGTGGCTGTGCGGCGACATGGACGGGGCATTCTAGCATGCGAAAAAACGGCTTCCTGTCGGCCTGCGGCGCTGCATCGGCGTGGTCGGATCATGCTCAATGACGGTACGTCGCGAGCGCATCACGCGCTTGATACGCGGTGTATGTCAGCTGTGCGGCGGCCAGCCCGGCCAGCCCGTATGTGCGCGTCAGGCCGAACGCCGCGAAGCCTTCCGGAACCGGCCGGCCTTCCGCCAGCGCTGCGGCGAGCGCCTCGCCCGCGACCGTCGTCGGCGCCATGCCGTGCCCGCCGAATGCAATCGCGTGCCAGACGCCATCCGCATCCCGGCCGATCTGCGGCATCTTGTGGCGCGCGTAGCTCATCAACCCGCCCCACGCGTATTCGATCTTCGCGTCGGCAAGCTGAGGATAGACGCGCGTGAGGTCGCGCCTGAGCAGGCGGGCGATGGCATCCGGGCCGCGGTCGAGCACCGAGATCCGGCCGCCCCACAGAATGCGCGTGTCCTGCAGCGGACGGTAGTAGTCGAATGCGAAACGTGTGTCGTAGATCGCATACGGCGCATCGATCGCGTCCTTGAGGCGCGTGCCGAGCGGCTCGGTCGCGATCACGTAGGTCGCGATCGGCAACACCGCACGCTCGATGCGGGGCGATACGCCACGCGCGTACCCGCCGCCCGCGAACACGACATCCTGCGCGCGCACGATTCCCTGCGGCGTCCGGACGACGAAGCCCGCGCCGTCGCGCTCGATCGCCTGTGCCGGGGACTGCTCGAAAATGCGTGCGCCGCCGCGCGTCGCGGCTTCGGCGACGCCAAGCACGTATTTGAGCGGATGGAAATGGAAGGCGTTCGGCTCGAACAGGCCGCCGTGATAGCGCGTCGTCTTCAGCCGGTCGCGCAGTGCGGGCGTGTCGACCGGTTGCCAGTCGACGTCGAATTCGCTCTTCATCAGCTGCCGCAATCCGTCGAGCCGCGACGGATCGTCGAACCAGTTCGCAAGCATGACGCCCCGATCGACGATGTCGCACTCGATACCGTAGCGCGCGATGCGCGTGCGAATCAGCTCGACCGCGTCGATCGTCAGACGGTACAGGCGGCGTGCCTCGTCGCGGCCGAGCGTGCGCAGCAGGTCGGCGTTGTCCAGGCTGTAGCCGCCGAACACGAAGCCGCCGTTGCGGCCCGACGCGCCGAAGCCGACCCGCTCGCTGTCGAGCACGACGATGTCGCGCACCCCGCGTTCGACCAGCCCGAGCGCCGTGCACAGACCGGCGAGACCGCCGCCGACGATACAGACCTGCGCATCGACCGTACCGGTCAGGTGTGGGTAAGGACGGCGGGAAACGGTGGCTTCGTAGAAATTCTGCATGCGATTCGACGATTCGATAAAGGCGACATGGCGCGCGATGTGCATCGATCTTGCCCGATCGCGCACACCGCGTCGAATGCTAAAAAATCCGGACGGGCGGCGCATCGCGGCCTGCGTGGCGCGCCTGGCAGACCGTGGCGCACAGGCCGGCGCCGGGTTGATTCTGATCAGTCAAAATGACCGCCGCAAACGACATTTGCGCACCGGATGATGCATGTGTGTCATCAAGTGGCCACGGACTGCGCCACTTTGCAACGAACCGGCGGCGTGCTTTGCAGTGCAGCGGGGCGTTTGGGTTGCAGCGCCGTTATGCGACCCGCTCGCGGCGCGCGGGAGTCGGGCGACATGATGCGATTTCGGAACAAAGTGGTGAGTTAATATCAATAGCGCGCCGCGCGTGCCGCCGTCGACAATGCAGGGCATGGATCGCGCGTTTCGCGAGGCGCAGGCGCGCATGCCGGCCATGCGCCGCGGGTCGACGCGCACGGCGTGTGGCGGGCGGCGGATGTGTCGCGCCGCGCGTGCATGGCGCGCTTGCGCAAGATGGACGAACGCGCTCCAATCGAATCGCAAGGGCGGCGTGGCCGCCGCACCGATCAATTTGTCCCTGAAGAGGAAGTGATGCAATTCAATGACATTCTCGCCGCGCTCGACGTCGATCTCGCCCGGTGGAAAGGCAATGCGCTGACCGCACGCTCGCCGCTCGACGGCGCGACGCTCGCGACGCTCGCGGTCGACAGCCCGGCCGACGCCGAGCACAAGATCGATGCCGCGCACGAAGCGTTCCTCAAGTGGCGTACGGTGCCCGCGCCGGTGCGAGGCGAACTGGTGCGCGTGTTCGGCAATGTGCTGCGCGAGCATAAGACCGCGCTTGGCCGGCTGGTCACGCTCGAGGCGGGCAAGATCACGTCGGAAGGCCTGGGCGAAGTGCAGGAAATGATCGACATCTGCGATTTCGCGGTCGGCCTGTCGCGCCAGCTGTACGGTCTGACGATCGCGTCCGAGCGCCCGGGCCATCGCATGATGGAAACGTGGCATCCGCTCGGCGTGTGCGGTGTGATTTCCGCGTTCAACTTCCCGGTTGCGGTGTGGTCCTGGAATGCGGCGCTTGCCTTCGTCTGTGGCGATTCGGTTGTCTGGAAACCGTCGGAGAAGACGCCGCTCACCGCGATCGCATGCCATGTGCTGTTCCAGAAGGCGATCCGCGAATTCGAGAAGACGCATCCGGGCGTCGTCCCGGAAGGGTTGAGCCAGCTCATGCTCGGCACGCGCGATGTCGGCGAGGTGCTGACATCGTCGAAGAAGGTGCCGCTCGTCAGCGCGACGGGCAGCGTGCGCATGGGGATCGAGGTGGCGAAGGTGCTGAGCCAGCGCCTCGCGCGCAGCATCCTCGAACTCGGCGGCAACAACGGGATGATCGTCGCGCCGAGCGCGGATCTCGACCTCGTCGTGCGCGCGGTCACGTTCGCGGCGGTCGGCACGGCCGGCCAGCGTTGCACGACGCTGCGCCGCCTGATCGTCCATCGCAGCATCGTCGATCAGTTGCTGCCGCGCGTCGAGAAGGCCTATGCATCCGTGAAGGTCGGCAACCCGCTCGAGGCAGATACGCTGGTCGGCCCGCTGGTCGATCGCGCTTCGTTCGACGCGATGCAGAAGGCGCTTGCCGATGCGCGCGAGCAAGGCGGCGAGGTGAAGGGCGGCGAGCGCGTCGATGTCGGTTATCCGGATGCCTATTACGTGCGTCCGGCGCTCGTGCGGATGCCGAAGCAAACGGCGGTGGTCGAGCGCGAGACGTTTGCGCCGATCCTTTACGTCATGGTCTACGACGACTTCGAGGAAGCGCTCGCGATGCACAACGCGGTGCCGCAGGGCCTGTCGTCGGCGATCTTCACGAACGACATGCGCGAGGCGGAGCAGTTCATGTCGGCGGCGGGCAGCGACTGCGGGATCGTGAACGTGAACATCGGCACGAGCGGCGCGGAAATCGGCGGTGCGTTCGGCGGCGAGAAGGAAACGGGCGGCGGCCGCGAGTCGGGTTCGGATGCGTGGAAGGCGTATATGCGCCGTGCGACGAATACGATCAACTACAGCCGTCAGCTGCCGTTGGCGCAGGGAGTGAAGTTCGACGTGTGACGCGCCGCGGCGTATGCATGAACGAACTGCGAAAGCCGCCTTCATTCGGGCGGCTTTCGTCGTTTCGGAGCGGTGATGGGGTCACGGCGCGGGTTGCGATGCGCGCTTGCCGCGCATGGCCCGTGCGCCGGGATGTCCGGGACGACCGGCCGCGAACCGCCCGCGCCTGTAAAATGCGCGAAATCGGCGGACATAGCGCACGCCGACTGTCCTTCACGACAACAACATGGATTCGGAGACAAGACCGACATGGCCTCAATGGAAAGTGACTCGCGCACATGCGCGGCATCGCCCGTCGTACTCGACGCCGGCTCCATTTCCGCCCGACTTGACCGCTTGCCGCCCACCCGCAGTGTCTGGAAGCTCGTCATCCTCCTGAGCCTCGGCTTCTTCTTCGAACTCTACGATCTGCTCTACAGCGGCTACGTCGCGCCCGGCCTCGTGAAAAGCGGCATCCTGACCGCGACGACGCACGGCCTGTTCGGCACGACGGGCGTCGCGAGCTTCATCGCCGCGCTGTTCTCCGGCCTCTTCATCGGCACGATCTCATGCGGCTTCCTTGCCGATCGCTTCGGCCGCCGCGCGATCTTCACGTATTCGCTGCTGTGGTACTGCGCCGCGAACGTCGTGATGGCGTTCCAGGACACTGCGGCCGGGCTGAATTTCTGGCGCTTCGTCGTCGGGCTCGGGCTCGGCGTGGAGATGGTGACGATCGGGACGTACATCTCCGAGCTGGTGCCGAAGCAGATCCGCGGCCGCGCGTTCGCGTGCGAGCAGGCGGTCGGTTTCGTCGCGGTGCCGGTGGTCGCATTCCTCGCATATCTGCTCGTGCCGCATGCGCCGTTCGGCCTCGACGGCTGGCGCTGGGTCGTGCTGATCGGCGCGCACGGTGCGATCTTCGTCTGGTGGATTCGGCGCGGATTGCCGGAAAGCCCGCGCTGGCTTGCGCAGCAGGGACGGCTCGACGAAGCCGACCGCGTGATGCGCGCGCTGGAGGCCAAAGTCGAGGCGGAATACGGCCGGCCGCTGCCGCCGCCCGCCCCCGCCGAGCCGGTGCCCGCAAGCGGCGGCTTCAAGGACATGTGGGTCGCGCCGTACCGCAAGCGCGCCGTCATGATGATGATTTTCAACGTATTCCAGACGGTCGGCTTCTACGGCTTCGCGAACTGGGTGCCGACGCTGCTCATCAAGCAGGGCATCACGATCACGACGAGCCTGATGTATTCGAGCGTGATCGCGCTCGCGGCGCCGGTCGGACCGCTGATCGGTCTCCTGATTGCCGATCGCTTCGAACGCAAGACCGTGATCGTCGCGATGGCGGGCACGGCGGTCGTCTGCGGGCTGCTGTTCAGCCAGACTTCGGTCGCGGCGCTGCTGATCGTGCTCGGCATCGGCATCACGCTCGCGAACAACATCATGTCGTACAGCTATCACGCGTATCAGGCCGAGCTGTTTCCCACCGCGATTCGCGCGCGTGCGGTCGGCTTCGTCTATTCGTGGAGCCGCTTCTCGGCGATCTTCACGTCGTTCGTGATCGCCGCCGTGCTGAAGGGCTTCGGCACGGCCGGCGTGTTCGTGTTCATCGCAGGCGCGATGGCGATCGTGATGGCCGCGATCGGCCTGATGGGGCCGCGCACGAAGGGCATTGCGCTCGAGGCGATTTCGAAATGACGGCGGCGCGGATGCGCCGCGTTGCTGGCTTTCGAGGCTGCGCGAAAAAGCGGCGGCATGCCGAGGTATGCCGCCACATGCGTGAAGCCGCCGTGAACGCGGGAAGATCGTCGGGGGCTCACGGGACATCGGCCCGCGCGCCGATGCATGATCATGCATGCCCGACGATTCGTTTCGCATCCGGCGGGCTCGCGTTCCGCGGCGTAGAATAAAAATTCCGACGACTTTCTTGCCCTCAGCGGTCTGGTTACGTCAATTGCGCGAGCGGCGGCAACGCGCCAGGGCGTCGCTGTCCCATACATGATGCGCATGCGTGGCGCGGATGCCACGCCGGTTGCGATACGCGATGGCCGGGCCGGGCGATGGCATCGATCGCATGAAGTCACGTGAACCGACGCGGCGATCCGGGTGGACGCGTCGTCGTGCAGTCCGCTTCGTCGTCTATGCGTGGATAACGGTGGGGGTGGCGTGTATTCCGGCGTATCGCACCCTTGCCGAGCCGCAGGGACGGGTGCGGCTCGCATCCCCCGCGTCGGCCGGCGCGCCGCTGCCGGCCTCGACTGTCTCCATCGCCATTTCTTCGCCGCCCGCTTCATCGGGGCGCGCCGTTTCGGCCGTTTCCGCCAGCGGTGCGGCCGCTGTCCTGCCGTCGCGGCATCCGCCGTTGTCTCCCGCCGAAGCCGCCAGCGCGACAACCCGTGCCCTCGACATGCGCAGAATGTTCTCGCAGGAGGTGACGCGCAAACTGACTGTGCCCGTCGTCGAACAGCGTGCGTATGTGCTGCAATTGCAGCGCGCACTCGCCGCCGCGAACCTTGCCGATCTCGCCGGCGAATACGTCGTGATGGTCGATCGCGCCGCGACGATACAGGCGCTGTTCATCTACTTCCGTGCCACGCCGGCCAATGCCTGGTTCCTGATTGGCGCATCGCCGGTTGCGACGGGGTTGCCCGGCACCTTCGATCACTTCCTGACGCCGCTCGGCGTATTCGACCACACGCCGGACAACATGGACTTCCGGGCGGAAGGCACGACGAACGAAAACGGCATTCGCGGCTATGGACGCCGCGACATGCGGATCTACGACTTCGGCTGGATCGACAGCGAGCGCGGCTGGGGCAAGGGCGGCACGTCGCCGATGCGTTTTCAGATGCATGCGACCGATCCGGACCGGCTCGAGCCGCTATTGGGCGTCCGTCATTCGAAAGGCTGCGTGCGGATTCCGGCGTCGCTGAACGTGTTCATCGACCGGCACGGCATTCTCGACGCCAATTACGAGGCACAGGTCGAGGCGGGCAGGTCGCTGTGGGTGCTGCATCCGGGGCGTGACGTCACGCCGATCGAGGGACGCTATCTGGTCGTCGTCGACTCGATGCGCAAGACGAGGCCCGCCTGGGCGCATGTTCCGGGCCGTACGGCTTGGGCGAAAGTGCCGAAGGAGGGCGATACGGCGGATTGAGCGCGGTCGCGATGGATCGTATTTATATAATCGAAAAGCAATTGAAGTGGCGATGAAAGCGTTGGCGGTATTTTCCATATCGATTACAGAATTATTCGATTTTTAATTCCTCTGAGGTCGACGTGGAACGGGGCAAAATGTTTCAAAAATGAAAAATTGAAATGTGGCGGTTCGTGTGAAATCGACGAAACAGATTCATTGCGAAATAATGTGAAAAATGCCGAATCTTTCTCGGTGATAACCATGATGCATGGCTTGAGCCGCAACAATGCCATTGATAACACTGCCTGAATGCTTACATATAGTTGCATCGCATCGGGCAGCCGGCGATACGAAAATTTTTTAATGATGCTTGCCGGACGTGTCTCCTATTCTAGTTAGGTGTTCACCAAAGTGAACGCACAATTAATAATAAATGAGAAGTCAAGTATACGTGCTTCGGTAAAATCATCGCTGTCGTGACGAATTTAACGTTTGCGCCCTGGCCTTTTGCACCGCGTCATGCGTGCCGGGTGAACGCGCCGCGATGATTCGCGCCACGCATAGGATGGCCGGCGCGGCAGACTTCCCATGCAAAGCCGCTCGCGACATTCCCGGCGGGGTCTTGCACCCGCCACGGTTTGTCGATGCATGCAGGCACGAGATATCGAGCCGTTCGCCGATGCTGCGTCCGGGCCTCCTCGTCTCGATCATCGATTTCATTCCAGCCGGGGCTTACTTCGCATCCCTTATTGGAGATTCGGATTGAATAGCCCGTTTAATCCTGTCGTTTTGCGATGATTTCCCGGTTCCGAAGTAACCGTTGATTGAATGATGGGGGTATCAAATGGATTCGAAGAACAATCGTCAGCTGCCGTGTGCGATGAAGGCAGCGGCATCTGCGTGTGCGCTCGCCTGCACGCTGGGATGGTCGGTGTCGTCCCAGGCGGCCTCATGGACTCCGCTGACCAACCTCGCGCCCACCGAAGTCAGCACGATGATGCTGCTGACAGACGGGACGGTCATGGTACAAGGCAATCCTCTCAATACATGGCTGCGGCTGAGTCCTGCCGCTTCCGGCAGTTATGCGAACGGGACGTGGTCCTCGCTGGCGCCGATGAGTCGGGCACGTCTGTATTTTGCGTCCCATGTCCTGCCGAGCGGGAAAGTCTGGATTCTTGGCGGCGAGTACAGCGGTACGCCGCTCACCGCGAACTGGACGAACACCGGGGAAATGTACGACCCGCTCTCCAATACATGGGCGCCGATCGCGAATCATCCCGAGGCGAATTTTGGCGACGATCCGTCGATGCTGCTGCCGAACGGCAAGATTCTGGCCGGTTCGCTGATCACGAACCAGACCTATCTCTACGACATTGCGACGAATTCATGGTCTTACGCGGCGTCGAAGGTCTACCCGGACAGGAGCGACGAAGAAAGCTGGGTCAAGCTCGTGAACGGCAAGGTGCTGACCTACGACATTTTCGAGAGCATCGGTCAGCCGGGACAGTACGCGGAAATCTACGACCCGGCGACGAGGACATGGTCGAGCATCAGCCCCAGCGACGGTTCGGCGCAAGGCACGATTCCCGTATTGAGCAGCAATGCGCTCGGCGCCGAACTGGGACCGCTCCTGCGCGTGCGCGGACACGGCATCCAGGGGCAGATTTTCGGCATCGGCGCGACCGGCCACACGGCCCTGTACTCGCCATCCACCAATACCTGGTCACCCGGTCCGGATGTGCGTGGCACGCTGGGTACAACGTCCGCCCTGTTCGGGGCCGACGACGCGCCGGCGGTCGTCATGCCGAACGGCCATGTGCTGTTCGCGGCGGACGCCGGCCCGACGCTCGGTACGTTCAGCGCGCCGACGCAACTCTTCGATTTCGATCCGGTCGCGAACACCATTTCACCCGTGTCTCCGTCCATCCCCGATACCGTTCTGAATAGCGTGCCGGCGTTCATCACGAGAATGCTGGTTCTGCCGAACGGGCAAATCCTCTTCTCCGATTCGACCCGGCAGCTGTGGGTCTACACCCCGGACGGCGCGCCCGATCCTTCGTCGCTGCCGGTCATGTCGAACACGCGATACAGCGGGCGGGGCGTCTTCACGTTGCAGGGAGTGCGCATGAATGGACCTTCAGCGGGTTCCTCATATGGCGACGACGTGGAGTCGGATGAAAACTACCCGATCGTCCGCCTGGAGGACGCGACGGGACATGTCTACTACGCGCGAACCAGCAACTGGAGCAAGACGGGCATCGGCCAGAGCGTGTCGGACGAGACGGTGGACTTCACACTGAAGCCGGGCATGGCGCCGGGTGATTATTCCGTCATTGTGAGTGGCGCCGGGGTTTCGTCCAGGCCGCGCTGCATCACGATTACGAGCGGTCAGATCGGCGGGACCGCGTCTGGATCCAACAATGCCATCACATGTGCCGGGAAACCGTGACCGACCGGCATAGGGCGCGATGGATGGCCGGTCGAATGCGATGTGCGGTATGCGGGCCGGCCAGCAACCGTGCGCGTCCGCATGCCGTCGAGGATCGGCGCGCTGCTGGGTAGATGCGTGCCGGCCCGATGCGCGCGGGCGGAGCGGCACTGCACCCGCCTCGCCCACGCATGCGGATCGATGTCACTCGATCCGCATGCGTGATGTCATGCAACGTGCTGTGTTCAAGCCTTCGCGACGATATCGATGCGCAGCGCTTCTCCGCCGGCGGCGATCGCCAGCAGGCGATCGACGTTCGGATGCGCGCCGGGACGATTGCGCGCATCGGCCGTGTGCTCGGCAAAGACGGCGAGCCCATGTTCGGCCGCCTTGGCATCGAGTGCGCCGAATGCTTGCTGCAGATAGTGGTACACCGCCAGCGAGCCTTGCTTGCCGGGCATGTTCTCGATGCTCGCGACGACGGCGCCCTTGGCGTCGACCAGATCGATGCGTTCGATACCGTCGATGGCGGGCAGCTGGGCGAGATTGTCCTTGAATACGTGGGTCGGTTGGATCACTTGAAACACTCCGTTGTCCGGGAAATGGCTTGGCGGCGCGTATCTTAGCCGATCGCGGCCGGTCCGACCGCTTCGCGCGGGGTGTCGATACGCCATGCGATCCGTCCGTGGCTCGACGGCGGCGCGGTCAACGTTTACGCGCGCAGAGGCTGCCGTACCGGCGTCAGTGTCCGGAAGGCGGAACGCCTTCCCAACGCTTGAAGGCCCGCCGGAAATTGGCCACGTCGTTGTAGCCGAGCAGGTAGGCGACTTCCTTCACGCTCAATCGCTCGACCCGCAGGCATTCCCGCGCGATGCGGTGTCTTACCGCGTCCAGCACCTCGCTATACGATGTCCCTTCGTCCGTCAGGCGTCGGTGCAGGGTCCGCGGCGTCATGCCGAGCAGCCGGGCGCAGAGTTCGAGCGATGGAAAGGCGGGCTTGCGCTCGAGCATCAGTCTTTCCAGCTTCGCACGCATGGTCGTGTTGACGCGCAGATTGTCGAGCTCGTTGCCGCAGATCCGCAGCGCCTCGGCCAATACCAGGGCGTCGTGCCGCGAGACCGCCTGTTCGGCCGCGGACAGTGGAAACGACATCCCGGACCACGCGTGACCGTATCGGACCTCGCAGCCCAGGATGTCCCGGGCGAGACAGGCATGAGGCGGCTCGGGAAAGGCAAAGGCGGCCATGCTGCACATGCTGCCGTGGAGCGTCTTGTCGTCCGCGATGTTCTTCACGGCGACCAGCGCGGTTTCGACCACGACCGGGGCGGCCGCGCCAAGCCCCGGAGACGGTTCGATATGAACCTCGAGCGCGTGCTGCGCGATGCGGATATGAATCGAGATGACGCCGGTCCTGAGCGCGACGTAGCGCTCGGCGATTTCCATGGCTTCGCGGATCGAGGCGCTCGCCGTGGCCGCCATGCCGACCACGCCGTGCGCGCCCGGCATCAGGCGTCGCCCGGCAAGCAGCCCGAAACCGGATTCGGCGGTCTGCGTGACCGCGTCGGCGACCAGCGCGCCGAACGTCTCCACGGGAATCGTGACCGAGGCATTGGACAGGTCGGCCTCCCGAAGTCCCTGTCTGGCCAGCCACGACTCGACGCCGGCGCCGAGGTCGGCCAACTGGTCCGCCACCTGACGCAAATAGTTGACCGGTACTGACTCGTGCTTCTCCACGTACATGCTCCTGGCACACATTGGCCCGTCGGGATACTAACGGTTGCGACCGCCGCGGCGCATACGTAGGAACCCGCCCCCTGAAGGCTCGGCCGATCGACTGGCGGGCATCGGCCGACACCGCGATCGCTCATCGGCGTGGTTTGCCGGGAGAACTTTCGTCGTGTCGGAGCAATGTCCAGAAATGACTGCTTTTTGTCAATTCAGCCTCTCACGGCAGGCGGCCACCCGATGACATGCTATGGATACACAAACGAATGACAACAGGACAGGAGACAAACGCCATGCGTGGATTCTTCCAGGCGTCGACCCATCAGGCGGACATCAATGGCCAGACCATCACGGTCCGGTCCGACGAAACACTCTTGCAGGCGGCACTCAGGCAGGACATCGATTTTCCATCCATCTGCCGGGTCGGCGGTTGCGGCACATGCAAGTGCCGCCTGAAGGAAGGCCAGGTCGATGAACTGACCGAGACGGCCTATCTCCTCACCGAGAAGGAGATCGACGAAGGCTACATTCTGGCTTGCCAGAGCCGTCTGCGCAGCGACATTCGCGTCGATCTCGATCGGGACGGCGCGAGCGGCGGAAAACCGGTCAAAGGCGTGATCGTCGGCAAGACGATGCTGACGCACGACATTTGCCGGATCGACGTGCAGCTGGAGCAGCCGATCGCCTATCGCGCCGGTCAGTTTGCCGAGGTGACGCTGGCCGAATTGCCGGGCAGCCCGCGCAGCTACTCGTTTTCCACGGCGCCGAGCGATGACGGGCGGGTCAGCTTCACGATTCGCCGCGTGCCTGGCGGCCGGTTCTCGACGCATGTGGTCGACGGGGCCGCGGTGGGTGAAGCACTCCAGGTTCGCGGTCCGGGCGGCAGCTTCTGGATGCGGCCCGGCAGCGAGCCGGTGCTGATGGTCGCCGGGGGAAGCGGGCTGGCTCCGATCCTCGGCATGCTCGAGGACATGCACCGTCGCGGCGACCGCCGGCCGGTCACGGTGCTGTTCGGCGCGCGCACGCAGCGCGATCTCTATGCGCTGGACGAACTGGCCGCCTACGGCGCCGCCTGGCCCGGGCTTTCCTTCGTGCCCATCCTGTCGGACGAGGATCGCACGACCGGCTGGAACGGCCGGACAGGGCTGGTCACGCATCACATCGAGGCGTTCGCGGGCGATGCGACGTCGGCCTATCTCTGCGGGCCGCCGGCCATGATCGATGCCGCTGTCGCGGTGCTTCGCGAGATCGGCATCGCGGACGAGAACGTGCATGCCGACCGTTTCCTGGCGCGCGAGCCGAAGACGCATACCGGGTTTTACGGCGCGTCCGGCCTGCCGACGGTGGAGCGCACGCCCGCCACGGTGACCGACTACCTGAAGTTCTTCAGCTTCCATGCGGTGGGCCTGACGAGCGCGATCGCGCTCATGGCCGGCGGCCTCTATACGCTCCTGGGGCTGCTGGCCGTGATTGCCTTCTACGTCGGTGGCGACGCGATCCTGGGCGAAGACACGAGGACGCCGGATTTCCGCAAGCCGTGGATCCTGACCGCGCAACTCTGGCTGGCGCTGCCGTTGCTGGCGATCGTCGTGTTCTGTTTTCTGTGGACGGTGGCGCCCGGCGACCCGTTCGGATTCGGCGCATTCGTCACCCGGCTGAGCGGCTATGACATGCTGGCCGCGCGCGCGGCGACCGGCGTGGGGAATCACGTGGCGGGCGGGATCCTGACCGGCCTGATGATCGGCGTACTCGGAACCGTGACCGCGCATGAGTTGACGCATCGCACCTGGGATCCGGTGTCGCTGCTGATCGGGCGATGGCTGCTGGCGTTCAGCTACGACACGGGCTTTTCCATCGAGCATGTCTACGGCCATCATCGCTATGTGTCGACCGAGCATGATCCCGCAACCGCGCCGCGTGGCCGCAACGTGTATTTCCATGTCGTCGCATCGACCTGCAAGGGCAACATCAGCGCCTGGAAGATCGAGGCCGAGCGGCTCAAGCGCAAGCATCTGCGTCTGTTTTCGTGGCACAACGCGTATCTGCGAGGCGTGCTGATGAGCGTGGTGCTCGTGGCCATGTCCTGGGCGGTGGCCGGATGGACCGGCGTGGCCGGGTTCTCTGCCGTCGCCCTGTTCGGCAAGGCGTTGCTCGAGATCGTCAACTACATGGAGCACTACGGCATGGTGCGTCTGCCGGATCAGCCCGTGCAGCCGCGCCATTCCTGGAATACCAACAGCCGGATCACGTCGTGGGCGATGTTCAACCTGAGCCGCCATTCGCATCACCATGCGCAAGGCGAGGTGCCCTATCAGGACCTGATGCCGTTGCCGCAGGCGCCGATGATGCTCGGCGGCTACCTCACCACGATCATCCTTGCGCTCGTCCCGCCGGTCTGGCACCGTCTGATGACGCCGAAGGTGATCGAGTGGGATCGCCGGTTCGCATCCGCGGAGGAGCGGGCGCTGGCCCTGCGGGCCAGCCAGCGCAGCGGGCTTCAGGATCTGGTGAACTACGATCCGCGCCAGTGGGATGCTGCGCTCGGCCGGTGACCGGCCTGATCGTTGCAGAACAGCGGTGGCGGAGTGCGCGAACCGATCACCCCGCCACCAGCTTCAACCCCGCCGGCAACGACTCGCCGAACACCCGCCCCGTATCGACGTTATCGAGCGTCACGACGTCACGAACCATCTCGATCCACGCTTGCGGCGCATGCGCGCCTTCCAGCCGTCGCAGCACGCGCTCACGCACCGGCGCCGCCAGATCCCGCGATCGATCGCCTGTCATGCGCGCGATCTGCACGGCGGCGAACATCGCCGGTTCGACCTTTTTCCAGTCGAGCGCCAGAATGGCATCCAGCCAGCGTGCCGCCACATCCGGCGGCACGACGCCATGCGCGCTGCCATAAAACGGCCGGCGCGCCCCGATGCGGCCCACCGCCCACCAGCTCTGGTGATTCTCCGAAGGCCGTTGAAGTCTCGCGAGAAGCTGCTCCGCGATCTCGATCTTGCGATCCACCGCAATATGCTCGAGCGAAGCGTACAGGCGCACCATATCCGCGCGGCCCAGCTTCGCCGGATCGAACGGCAGCTTCGGCCGCTTCGCGCTCGCCTCCGCCTCGAGCCAGGTCATGGCCTCGAGCACCTGATTCTGCGCTGCCTCGTTCAGCCCGCCTGCCGCGCGACGCCACAGCGTCCACCATTCCGACCAGACCTGTCCTTCGTTCACATACTGGATACCGTCGTCGAAAAGCGACCAGAGCTGTTCGATGCGCCATTCGTCGAGCGGATAGCCGAATCCGGGCCGCATGCAGTACCCGGTCAGGTTCAGCCACAGGCGTTCGTGATCCGCCGAACGTCGCCGCCGGCCCGCGCGCGCCCACAGCGCTCCGAACAGATCGCGAAGCAGTGCGCTGTCCCAGTTCTGACGCGGTCCGAGCTGCTGTTCGAGTTCCGCGCGCAGACGCTTCACCGCCTTGGGATCGACCTTGGACGAGGCCGCGCCGAATACGCGATCGATCAGGTCGATCGCATGGTCGAGCGACGGATGACGCGCCGCTTCCGCGGCATCCTGTTGTGCATCGCCGCGGCGCAACTGGAATTCGAGCAGCCAGCGCTGCGAAGCATCGTCGGTCGCCGTGCAGTGCATCTCCAGCGTGCCGAGTTCCGTCAGCGACGTCGTGAGCTTGACGAGCCGCTCGCGGTGCGCGCCCGCGTCCTGCTGCGGGACGACCGTGGCGAGCGGCGGCAAACGGACGAAGTCGCCCGTCGAGAGATCGGCAAGCTGGCCCGGCCGCCATACCGTGTCGGCGACGGTCGAGACCAGGTTGAAACGCACGGGATGCCCGAGCCGCAACGCAAACACGCGATCGTCGAGATGCACCTCGTGACCTTCTTCGGTGCCGCGTGGAAGCAGGCATACACCGCGCGACGCTGTCTTGTCGTCGTCGAGGACGAGGAAATAGCTGCGCGGCGAGCCGCCGCCGATACGCGGCGCACGTCCGGCACGCGCCAATCCGTAGGCGACCGCGCCGCGCGCAACGGCGACGTCGGGCTGGTCGTTTTGCAGCACATGCAACGGCTGCTGGCGCCAGGCGCCAAGCGAGCTCGCCAGACGCTCGGCAAGCGCCCTGGCGCGGAACACGCCGCCATTGAGCAGCAGCGTGTCGGGCACCGGCAGCGGCGATGCCGCCGCGTCCTGCATGCCGAGCGCGTCGCGGGACTGCGCGGCGAAGCGGGCCAGAAACGCCGCGATATGCCGCGTGATGGCCGGATCGGCCGCGTAGGGCAAGCCGAATTCGACGATCGCGGCGCGCGACCGGCGGGGCAATTCGTCCGGGCCGGCCGCCGGAAAGAACCCGTCCACGACGATCTGCCCGACTTCCTGCCGGCTCAGATGCGTCGTGCGTGCGCCGCCGACGAGCCGTGCGCCCGCGCCGAGCAGCGTGATCGGAACGGTGTCGGGCGCGTCGTCTCCGAGCAGTTGCTCCTTGGCGACGCGGCACCGTTCGACAAGCTGCGACAGGCTCGCGGCGGACAGCCGCGTCTGCTCCGTGGCAAGGCGCGACTCCACCCGGTGCGCGAGCGCCAGATCCATGTTGTCGCCGCCGAGCATCAGATGGTTGCCGACGCCGACGCGGGTCAGCCGCGGTTCGCCGTCCTCGATATGCACCTTGATGAGCGTCAGGTCTGTCGTGCCGCCGCCGACGTCGCAGACCAGCACGAGCCGCGTGTCGGCAAGCGCGTCGCCGAGTGTCGCGCGATGCTGGAACAGCCAGTCGTAGAACGCGGCCTGCGGCTCTTCGAGCAGGCGCAGCGCGGGCAGCCGGGCGATGCGGGCGGCCTCCAGCGTCAGCGCGCGCGCGCCGTCGTCGAACGACGCGGGCACGGTGAGCACCACGTCCTGCTTTTCCAGCGGCGCATCAGGAAAACGCTGGTTCCAGGCGGCGCGCACATGTGCCAGATAACTGGCGCTCGCCGCGACCGGCGAGATCTTGCCGACTTCGTCGGGCGCGCCCCACGGCAGGATCGGCGCGAGACGGTCGACCGACGCGTGCGACAGCCAGCTTTTCGCGCTGCTGACGAGCCGGCCGGGCACCTGCGCGCCCAGCGTGCGCGCGAGCCGCCCGACGACGGCCGGCGGCGTGTCGTGCTTGCCGGCGTCCGGCCACGGTAATGGCAGATCGCCGGGCGACAGCTCGCCCGGCGCCGGGTGATAGCGCGCGGACGGCAACAGCTGTTCCGCGCCGATCTCGCCGAGACCGACCAGCTGATCGACATCGAAGACGTGGATCGCGTCAGTGCCCGCCTCGACATATGCAACGACCGTATTGCTCGTACCCAGGTCGATGCCGACGACGTATTGCTTCATCGGGATCAGGCTTGAGCGCCGCCGCGCACGTCGAACTCGACTTTCCAGCGTTCGTTCGTGCCGCTCGGCACGGCTTCGAGTTCCAGCGTGCCGGCTTCGGTGACGCGCGCATGCAGTTTCACCGGGACGACTTCGCCGGGTGTCCGTCCTTCGGTCGGCAGCGTGGCCTGAATTTCTTCAAGCTCCTGCAGTTCGTCCGGCGACCAGTAGTCGAGCATCGTGCCGACCTGATCCTGCCGGCGCACCGACGAGCCGAAGAAACGGAAATGCACGGGCTCGCCGACCACGAGACCGAATTCCTGCGGAGGCAACGCCGCGTCCGTGCCTTCCTCCATGCCGAAGGGCGCGACGCACAGCGCCGAGATCGGCGGCTCCAGGCCCGGCACGGCCGGCATCGCCGATTCGATCGCCACGTAGTAGGCGCGTGCCGTGCCGCCGCGGATGCGCACGCCCTTGCCGCGCTTCACATAGCCGTAGTAGGCAGCGCCGCGCGCGACCGCGAGGTCGAGATCGGCGCCGTCCAGCAGGCGCGCCGGTGCTGCGCCGTCGGCCGCGAGCCAGTGGTTGATGACGTCGAGCACGCGCTGGGCGAGCAGTTCCGACTTGAACACGCCGCCGTTGAACAGCACCGCGGTCGGATGCAGGAAATTGGCGCCCGCCGACTGCGATGCAAACGATCCTTCGAGTTCGGCGAGTGCCGCGACCTGCCGGCCGAGGAACGCGGCGAGGTGCCGGGTGATGCCCGCATCCTGCGCATAGGGCAGGCCGAGTTGGGTCAGGCCGGCACGCGCACGGCTCATCGGCCGCGCGGAGGCATCGACTTGCGGGAAGAAGCCGTCGAGGATCGTTTGCGTGAGTTCGGCGCGGGTCAGCTCGGTACGGATCGAACCGCCGATCAGTTTCGAGCCGCGGCTCGGCACGACGAGCGGCACCGTGTCGGTTGCGGGGTCGCTCAGCAGCGTCTCCTTGGCGGCGCGGCATGCATAGGTGAGGGCGCGCAGTTGCCACGGATCGGCCTGCGTGCCTTGCGCGGCCAGCTTGCGCGCGACCACGTGCGCGAGCGCCAGATCCATGTTGTCGCCGCCCAGCAGGATGTGCTCGCCGACCGCGACACGATGCAGTTCCAGATTGCCGTCGCGCTCGACGACCGCGATCAGCGACAGGTCGGTCGTGCCGCCGCCGACGTCGACGACCAGAATGATGTCGCCGACCTTCACCTGCTTGCGCCACGCGCCGTCGCTCTTCTGGATCCAGCTGTAGAGCGCCGCCTGCGGTTCCTCGAGCAGCGTCATGCGACCGTAGCCGGCCGCCTGCGCGGCTTCCGCCGTCAATTCCCGGGCAGCCGGGTCGAACGATGCGGGAATCGTGACGGTGATTTCCTGTTCGTCGAACGGTGCGTCGGGATGCGCGTTGTTCCAGGCCTCGCGCAAGTGGGTCAGATAGCGAATCGAGCTTTCGAGCGGGGAGACGCGCGCGACTTCGGGCGGCGCGTCGCTCGGCAGGATCGCCGCACGGCGGTCGACGCCCGGATGGCAAAGCCAGCTCTTGGCGCTCGACACGAGGCGGATCGGCGTGCCGGCGCCGCGGCTGCGCGCCATTTCACCGACCGCGTAATCGCGCTCGGCGGTCCACGGCAGCGTCAGGTCGCCCGGCGTCAGTTCGCCCGGATGCGGCAGGTAGAGAAACGACGGCAGCAGTTCCGGCGATTCGATCGTTCCGGCCGCGGTGAGTTGCGTGATCGGCAGCACGCCTTGACGGGTTTTCTCGCCGTCGCTGGCCGCGAGGTCGACGTAAGAGAGCGCGCAGTGCGTGGTGCCCAGGTCGATGCCGATGGAATAGCGCGGATCGCTCACAGTTCCACCTCCGCCGGTGCGATCACGGTGACGTCATGCGTCTCGATGAGTTTCGGGAGCTTGACGTCATCGACGCGCCAGCCGCGGTGGCTGATGCTGCCGTGGAACGGCGCCGAACCGACGACGTTGCCGGTGAGGCGGATCGCGGCAGCGTCGAAGCCTTCGGGGATTGTCACGCGGCTGCCTTCGGCTTCCGCGCGGACCGGGCGGATCGTGAAATGTTCGCGCAGCGTCGCGCGACAGCCGTCATGCACGAGGCGCGCGGCCGCGCCGATGTCGGCATCGGAGTAGCCGGCGATATCCTCTTCGACGAAGTCGACGAAGCGGGCGTTGCGCTGGAGCAGCCCGAGCAGCTGAAGTGCCGCTTCCGGGCTGGCTTCCCTGATCTCGGGAACGGCCGGCGCCGCAGGCTGAGGCGCCGCGACCGGTGCGGCGACAGGTGCCGCGGCAGGCGCTGCGACCGGGGCTGCCCCGTCGCGCAGCCGGCGGACATTGACGGCCAATTCGCTGCTGCCGAGGATGGCGAAAAACGATCCGACGGCGACGGAAAGCCTGCTGACGAAGGACAAATTCGGTTCGGTCATGAAATACAACTCCTGTTGGCTCGCGTGAACGGCGAGCGGTCCTGCCGGCCCCGCGACGAGGCCCGATCGAGCCTGGAAGGGCGGATGCCGGCATGGCATACCCGAGCCCGGCGAGGGCTCAAAACCCGTATTTTGCCTTGATGTGATCGGTCCCCGTTCAAAATGCGCATGCGGGGACCGGATTTCCGTGATTTTGGCTCCGCCTTCGCGGGTGCCTGGGCAGCGTGCGTCGACCTCGATTTGCCGCGGTCAACGTCGGTCGAAGCGGCAATCGTGTCGGCATCGACGACGTTGGATGCGCGTATGCGGCGATGCCGCGCGGCCGTCACGCGATTCGAATCCGGGGCTGCACCTGCCGGCGTGGCGCGGACACTCTCGCCGAAGTTGTGGCGTTGCGGCTCGACCGAGCTCCGGACTGGCGAGCGGTCAATCAATGAAGCATGCGCTTCGCTTGAACCCGGCAGGCGATGGCCTATATTGAATCAATCTCGCGGCGGGGCCGTGCCCACCCGGATGCGCGGGCTGCGACACCGCTCCGCTGTCGATCATTCCGGCAGGCGCGGTAATCGCATGTCTTTTCGACATGCCGCGCATCAGGTCCGATATCCCATCTCGATGTTGTGCCCGCAATCAACCGACGCAATCATCCGCGGGCCACGGATATGGGGATTCCATCGGGACTTGGCACGGATGCCCGGCTTTCCGGCCGTCAGCGATCGAACAAGAGGAACAACGTCATGTGCGCCACATTCGACTATCCGGAACAGTACCGGGGATCCGGCCGCCGGCGTTTTCTCAGGTTTGCCGGCGCTGCCGCCATGGCCGGCTTCACCGCCGGTTCTCTCTCGTCGATGCCTGCGCATGCCGATGCCTTGACCAAGGCCCAGCGCGACGGCATGACGCCGGAGCAGATCATCGAGATCATGAAGCAGGGGAACGCGCGCTTTCGGAAAGGGGAGCGGAAAGCCCGGAATTATTTGCGGGAGCAACGCGCGAGCGCGAGCGGCCAGTATCCCGCGGCGGTGCTGCTGAGTTGTATCGATTCGCGCGCGCCCGCCGAAGTGATCATGGATCTGGGCATCGGCGATATCTTCAACTGCCGGGTCGCCGGCAACGTCGAAAACAGCGACATCCTCGGCAGCATGGAGTTCGGATGCAAATTGTCCGGGGCGAAGCTGATCGTCGTGATGGGCCACACCGCCTGCGGCGCCATCAAGGGCGCCATCGCCAATGCCGAGCTGTGCAATCTCACCGGATTGCTGGCGAAGATCAAGCCCGCCGTGCAGGCAACGGTCTACGACGGCGATCGTTCCGCGACGAACTATGCGTTTGTGGACGCAGTCGCCCGCAAGAACGTCGAGCTGACCATCGCCGACATACGCCGGGACAGTCCGGTGCTTGCCGAGCTCGAGGCGTCGGGGGCGATCAGGATCGTCGGTGCGATGTACAACCTCGGCACGGGGGCATTGACGTTCTTCGACTGAGCATGCGGCGTTCCGCCATCCCGTGCTTTCAGGACGATCGCGCGCCGGACGGCGGAATGTCGACGATCCGGGCGGCGCCTGCCATGACGAATTGGCCCGCTCACAGGGTTTCGGTCCGGCTCTGCCGAGCCACCCTGTTTCCGATCACAATCCGGGGACGACGCAATCAATCCGACGCGCTGCGATCGTGCAGCCGGACAGTGGAGCCGCCATGTACGTACCCGCCCATTTCGACGAGTCCCGCCCCGACGTGCTGCATGCGCTGATCGCGCAGCAGGCGTTCGGCAGCCTGATCACGCATGGCGGAAGCGGGCTGGACGCCAATCACATTCCGTTCGAACTGGTCGCCGGCGACGGCGGCCTGGGCGTACTGCATGCGCATGTCGCGCGTGCCAATCCGGTGTGGCAGGAGGTCGCGAACGGCGATGACGTGCTGGTGATCTTCCATGCGGGCGACGCCTATATCTCCCCGAACTGGTATCCGAGCAAGCATGTCGCGCACCGGCAGGTGCCGACCTGGAATTACGTCGTCGTGCACGCGCACGGGCGCATCACGGTGCGCGACGACGAGCGATTCGTGCGCGGCGTGGTCGCCCGGCTGACGCGCACGCATGAGGCGTCGCAGCCGGCACCGTGGAAGATGACCGACGCGCCGGCGGACTATATCGACACGATGCTCAAGTCGATCGTCGGATTGCAGATCGACATCACGCGCCTGATCGGCAAGCGCAAGCTGAGCCAGAACAAGGACACGCGCGATATCGCCGGCGCCGGCAAGGCGCTCAGGGCGTGCGGCGATCATGCGATCGGCGACGCGATGCTCGAGCAGGTCGCGGCGAGACCGGAATAGCGCGGTTGGGCGTGTCGTTTCACGAGCGCCCGGCTGGACAGCGACGATGCGCGCGCATCCCGGTCGTCGCCCTCAGTGAAAGAGTTGACGGAACCAGCCTTGCCAGCCGAGGTGCCGATGCGTCCGCGCCGGAGCGGTTCGTGTCCGCATCTCGGGCGTCAGCCGCGCGCGCGGATCGATGAGCCTCGAACGCAGCGCCATGTCGAAGAACGCGCCCACCATCGGCAACGCGCTGTGCGCGCCTTCGCCCCAATAATCGTCGGCGAGCGTCACGCGGCCGTCGTCGAAGCCCACCCACGAGCCGGCGACAAGCTGCGGGTGCATCAGGATGAACCAGCTGTCGGTATTGTCCTGCGTGGTGCCGGTCTTGCCCGCGACGTCCGCGCGGATGCCGAAGCGGGTGCGGATGCCGGCGCCGGTGCCGCGGTCGACGACGTCGCGCATCACATCGACGAGCGTCTGCGCCGCGCTGGCGGGCAGCGCCTGTTCCGGCGGCGCGCCGCCGAACTCGGCGAGCACCCGGCCGTCATGATCCTCGATGCGGGTGACCATCTGCGGTTCGACATACGCGCCGCGGTTCGCGATCGTGCAATAGGCGGACACCATTTCCTTGAGCGTGACCGGGCTCGTGCCGAGCGCGAGCGACGGCACGGGTTCGAGCGGGCTTTCGCGTACGCCCATCGCACGGGCGAGGCGCGCGACCTTTGCGGGCCCTTCGGCCTGCATCAACTGGGCGGTGACGCGATTGCGAGAGTAGGCGAGCGCATCGCGCAGCGTCATCGGCCGGCCGGTCGGCGGCTCCGCGTCGGTCGGCCGCCAGACGTCATGCCCGGTGAGCGGTATCGCGACACGGCGATCGACGAGTGTGTCGCCGGGGTGCTTGCCGTCGGCGAATGCGGCGCCGTAGACGAACGGCTTGAACGTCGAGCCGGGCTGACGCCGCGCCTGCTGCACGTGGTCGAACGGCTCGTCGTGGAAATCGCGGCTGCCGACCCAGGCCTTGATGTCACCGTTGTGCGGATCGATCGCGACGAAGCCGGCCTGAATCTGCGTCTTGCTTGCGCAAAGCGTGCGAACGAACGCGCGATCCGAGCCGAGCTTGCCGAGCGCGCCCTGATCCGTCTGGCCGGCATCGCGCGCCGCGCGGTATTCGGGCGTCTGCCGGATGAAGCTCCTGAACAGGTCGTTGCCGGGCCGGCAGCCGGTGCGTTCGTTCCAGGCGTCGTTCGCGATCCATTGCAACTGGTTCGTCTGCCATTCCATCGCCTGCGTCGCCATCGCCTGCAACCGGGAATCGATCGTCGTGCGCACGACGAGTCCGTCGGAATAGATGTTGTAGTTGTTGCGGTCGGCCCACGCGATCAGCCATTTGCGCACTTGCTGCGCGAAATGCGGTGCCGGCCCCGGCGGTTCCTTCTGCGGCTCGAAATCGACGTTCAGCGGCTGCCGGATCAGCCACGCGTAGGCGGCGGGCTTGAGCTTTCCGTACTTGTTCATCTGCGCGAGCACGGTGTTCCGGCGTTGCAGCGCGCGGTCCGGGTTCAGCACCGGGTTGTAGTAGCTGTTGCCCTTCAGCATGCCGACAAGTGTCGCGCTTTCCAGCACGTCGAGCGCGCCGGCCGATTTGTCGAAGTACGTGCGCGCGGCCATCTCGACGCCGTACGCGTT
>NZ_JAHACR010000360.1 GCF_018375725.1 Burkholderia sp.
GGACTACTCTGGCAACTTCCTTTCACATCGTCGAGACGGTGCTGGGGACACGCTTACGGTATCAGTCAGTCGCGCGTGATTCGTCGGCGCTGCTCATGCGTATCAAGGAAATTGCGTCCACACGTGTGCACTACGGATATCGCCGAGTGCATGTGGTCCTGCACTGACAACGCCAAAGTCGAAAGCTTCAACGGACGCTTCCGCCAGGAATGCCTGAATGCGCATGGGTTCTTGTCATTGGCAGACGCGCAGAGCAAAATCGACGACTGGCGCACGTACTATAACGAGGTTCGTCCCCACTCTGCATTGCAGTGGATGACGCCCGCCGAATTCGCCCGTCAGGCAAGGGAAACCGCCTCGCCCGGCAACTCAACCAAGCCGGAAATCTCCACTTCCGACCGGGACTAATTCTGGGTCAGGGTCATCACTGTCCGCCGAACGGCAGGTTGTTTCAGCGGCCTGTTAGTCCCACGCCTCAATCAACTCTGCACCTGACCGAGCAGCCCTGTACTGCCGGCGCAGCCCTGCACATTACCGCGCAGCCACGCTTCCCGCATCGACCACCGCAAAGAGCTGGTCGAACCGCGCCTTCGCGTCACGCGGTTGCGCGACACTCCGGGCCGCAGCCTCATTCACCGGCTTCCCGACCACCACCAGGCCGACCATGCCCATCATGTAATGCGGCACGCAGCGATAGCCATAAACCCCCGGCTTGTCGAATTTCACGGTCAGATCGTCATTCACGTCGCCGGAAAAGCTTTTAGCGCCGTCCGGATGCATGCCGGGAATAAGCTGGACGCTATGCCCCTTGTCGACCGCGACAAAGTGCACGCTATCGCCCGGATTGATGCGGACAACCGCCGGCTCGAATCCCCGCTGGCCGTCCGACGTTCGATTCAACATTTTTACTTCGACCTCGGCCGCATGGCTGAACAACGAAACCATCAGCCCCATGCCCAAGATCAGCAAACCCAATACGCGCTTCTTCATCACTTTCTCCTGTGTGCTGACCGAGGCAATGCCCCGGCCAGCGGATTCACGTTCCGTCAGTCTCGCTTCAAGTCAAAGCGGTCGAGGTTCATGACCTTCGTCCACGCCTGAACGAAATCACGCGCAAACTTTTCATGTGCATCGTCGGATGCATAGACCTCGGAAACTGCCCGCAACTCCGAACTCGATCCGAACACCAGGTCGACCGGGCTTGCCGTCCACTTGAGCGCGTCCGTCTTGCGGTTGTGCCCCTCGTAGATGCCGTCTCCCTTGGACGACTTCGTCCATTTGGTCGACATGTCGAGCAGGTTGACGAAGAAGTCGTTGGTCAGGACGCCAGGACGGTTGGTCAATACACCCAGCTTCGAATGGCCGTCATTCGCATCCAGCACGCGCATGCCGCCGACGAGGACCGTCATTTCCGGTACGGTGAGCTCCAGCTTGCTTGCGCGATCGATCAACAGATCGGCAGGCGATCGTTCATTGCTCGGCGCGTAGTAGTTGCGAAATCCGTCCGCTGTCGGCTCGAGTGCCGCGAACGAGTGGACGTCGGTCTGCTCCTGCGAAGCATCCGTTCGTCCCGGTGCGAACGGAACCGGGATGTCGTATCCGGCCTTCTTCACCGCATCTTCCACTGCCGCAGTGCCGCCCAGCACGATCAAGTCAGCCAGCGACACCTGCTTGCCGTCCGTTCTGTCCTTGTTGAACTTGGCCTGAATGCCCTCCAGCACCTTCAACACCTTGGCCAGGTCCGCCGGATCGTTGACAGCCCAGTTCCGCTCCGGATCAAGACGGATGCGGGCACCATTCGCCCCGCCCCGGTAATCGGTGCCGCGGAACGACGCAGCCGATGCCCATGCGGTCTTGACCAGTTCCGCCTTGGACAGGCCGGAAGCAAGGATCTTGCTCTTGAGCTCGGCCACATCCGCTTTGCCGATCATCTTGTAATGGGCAGCGGGGAGCGGATCCTGCCAGATCAGATCGACCTTCGGGACTTCATTGCCCAGATAACGCGCCTTGGGCCCCATATCCCGATGGGTCAGCTTGAACCAGGCCTTGGCGAAGGCCAGCTTGAATTCCTCGGGATGATCCTCGAAGCGCTTGGCGATCTTGCTGTAAGACGGATCGACCGTCAGCGCGATGTCGGTCGTGAACATCATCAACGGATGCAGCTTCGACGGATCGTGCGCATCCGGCACGATGTTCTGCGCATCCTTCGGCGTCCACTGATGCGCACCCGCCGGGCTCTTGGTCAGCACCCACTCGTGACCGAGCAGGTTGTCGAGATACTGCATGGTGAAGTGAATGGGATCGGCCGACCATGCGCCTTCAAGGCCGCTGGTGATCGTATCCGCGCCCTTGCCGGTGCCGCACTTGTTGGCCCAGCCCAGGCCTTGCTGCTCGAGTCCCGCACCTGCCGGTGCCGCACCCAGACATTTATCGGGCGAGGCCGCACCGTGCGCCTTGCCGAACGTGTGGCCACCGGCGATGAGCGCGACCGTTTCCTCGTCATTCATCGCCATGCGCCCGAAGGCATCGCGAATGTCCTTCGCCGCGGCGGCCGGATCCGGATGACCGTTCGGCCCTTCCGGGTTCACGTAGATCAGGCCCATCTGCGTAGCGGCCAGCGGCTTTTCAAGTTTGCCGTTCTTGTCGCGGTTGTCCGACATGAACTTGTTCCCGGCGCCCCAATAAACCAGATCGGATTGCCAGTCGTCTTCGCGGCCGGCACCGAAGCCGAACGTCTGAAATCCCATGGATTCAAGCGCGACATTGCCGGTCAGAACCATGAGGTCGCCCCAGGAAAGACTTTGCCCGTATTTCTGCTTGACCGGCCACAACAAGCGGCGTGCTTTATCGAGGTTGGTGTTGTCCGGCCAACTGTTCAGGGGTTCGAATCGCTGCTGCGCACCGCTCGCGCCGCCACGACCGTCATACATGCGATACGTACCGGCGCCGTGCCACGCCATGCGGATAAAGAACGGGCCGTAATTGCCATAATCCGCCGGCCACCAGTCCTGCGATGTCGTCAGGGTTGTTCTGATGTCTTTCTTGACGGCCTCGAGATCGAGATGCTTGAATCTCTCGGCATAGTCGAAATCCTTGCCATACGGGTTCGATTCCGCATCGTGCTGGCGCAGCGGGGAAAGATCGAGTCGCTCCGGCCACCAGAAACTGTTCGGGTGCGGAGTGCCGTCGGCCCACGTCGAAGCGGAGCCAGTGCCCATGGTCATCACAGCGATAACTGCCAAGAACGTTTTTTTGAAATTCGTCTGCAAGTGTCCTCCTCGCAATCAGGCATAAAGTTGAAAACACGCGAGCACTGTTCTGCTCGGGTAGTGAAATGCACGCGTAATTGTCGAACGGCGTGTGACTGTATGGCCAATTGAGAGTTCTGATGCAGACAATAGGGCATGCCTATTTACTGCTGTTGACGAGATCGCACCGAAACCACTGCCGATCGAGTAAAACAGCATGCAGCACCCGACAAGCCGCGTGTGCGCCTCGGGATGCGTGCTGAATATCATGCTCTGATTGACGACGTTGATCGCCTGTCCGCCGGCATCGAGCAGGATGATGCCAACTATAAGAAGGGGAATGTGACCGTGAATGCAATGGGAAATCACGACGCGACCGGCAGAACCAGTGCAATGCCGGTCGTCACCTGACCGAGGCCTTGATCGGTCAGCTGGCCGGCACGCGCGGCGGCCAGCGCGCCGAGCGAACGCGCCAATGCTCGTATGCGACGTCATGGGGCGGGATCTTTCCTCTCCACGCCTCCGAATAGATTCGAGTCAATCCATTTTTGCCAACACTGCTTCGCTTGCAAAAATCGGGATGACCAATGAATACATTGGCGCTGACGGGTTTCAGGTAGTGGCGGCGAGACGCGGGCTGATGTTGCAGGGCG
>NZ_JAHACR010000361.1 GCF_018375725.1 Burkholderia sp.
GGCCTGTCACGCCGGGGGTCGCGGGTTCGAGTCCCGTCCGCTCCGCCAAACAAAAAATGCCCGCCTCGTGCGGGCATTTGCGTTTCTGATTCCCATGCCCGCGCTCGCGGGCATTTTTGTTTGCAGGTTGCCCTCACGTGCCCTGTGCTGCTGCCGCCATGCGTGCAACGCGAGCCCGGGTTCGCTTTTTTTCCGTCCACTGTTGTAATATCGGTCGTTTTGTTCCAATAGACCGATCACGCATGCTCGATTTCTTCCGTAATCACCAGCGCCTGATGATGGCGCTCCTGATCCTGATCGTGTTGCCGGGATTGGGTTTTGTCGGGATCCAAGGCTTCCGCGGCTTTTTCGACGAAAGCGCGAACGTCGCCGCGGTCAACGGGCAAAAGATCACGCGGGTCGAGTTCGACGGGGCATTCCGCCAGCAGATCGACCGCGCCCGCCAGATGCTCGGCGCACAGTTCGACATGAAGGCGTTCGATACGCCCGAACACCGCAAGGAAGTCCTCGACGGCCTGATCCAGCAACGTGTGCTGGCAGACGAGACGCAACGCCTGCACCTGACGGCAACCGACAACGCCGTGCGCGAAGCGCTGCTGAGCGAGCCGGTGATCGCGTCGCTGAAGAAGCCCGACGGCTCGATCGACGCCGAGCGCTATACGCAGCTGCTCGCGATGCAGGGCATGACGCCCGATCAATACCAGGAGCGCGTGCGCTATAGCCTGTCGCTGCAGCAGATCCCGGCCAGCATCGTCTCGAGCGCGTTCACGCCGAAGAGCCTCGCGCAGCGTCTGTCGGAGCTTGCCGCCCAGCAGCGTGAAGTGCAGGCGCTGGTGCTGAAGACGAGCGATTACGCGTCGAAGGTGCAGCCGACCGACGCCCAGCTCGCCGCGTATTACGATGCGAACAAGCAGCGCTTCGCGACGCCGGAGACGGCCATGATCCAGTACCTCGTCTATTCGCCCGCGGCTGCGGCTGCCGGCGCGCTGCCGACCGACGCGGACATCAAGAAGTACTACGACGAGAATCCGACGCACTATCGCACTGAAGGGCAGGTGCGTGTCAGCCACATCTTCATTGCCGCGGGCAGCGACGCGAGCGCGGCCGACAAGGCGGCAGCGAAGGCGAAGGCCGAGCAGTGGCTCGCCGAAGTGAAGGCGCATCCCGATCAGTTCGCGCAGATCGCCGAGAAGAACTCGCAGGACGCGCCATCTGCCGCGAAGGGCGGCGATCTGGGCTTCATCACGCGCGGCTCCACCGCGGGCGGCAAGGCGTTCGACGACGCGGCGTTTGCGCTCAAGCAGGGCGAAGTGAGCGGCGTCGTGCAATCGGATCTCGGTTTCCACATCCTGAAGGCGACCGATGTGAAACCGGCATCGGTCAAGCCGTTTGCGGAAGTGAAGGACGCAATCGCTGCCGACCTGAAGCAGCAGTACGCGGCGAAGGCGTTCTCCGACAATGCGGAAGGTTTCACGTCGACCGTCTACGAGAAGGCGAAGAGCCTGCAGCCGGCTGCCGACAAGTACAAGGTGACGATCCAGACTGCGGTCGTCGCGCCGACGCCGAATCGTCAGCTGCCGCCGGACAGCCCGTTGAACAACGCGAAGTTCCTCGCCGCGGTGTTTGCGAGCGATTCGGTGAAGAACCGGAATAACACGCAAGCGATCGACGTCGGCAACAACACGCTGATCGCCGCGCGGGTGACCGACTACAAGCCGGCCGCCGTGCCGGCGCTCGACGCGGTGAAGGATGCGGTGCGCCAGGACGTCGTTGCCGAGCAGGCTGCGGCACTGGCGAAGAAGGATGGCGCGGCCAAGCTTGCCGAGCTGCAGAAGTCGAAATCGGCGGACGGCTTTTCGGCGGCCGACAAGATCTCTCGCACCGAATCGCACGGCATGACGCCTGCGGCGCTGAGCGCGGTCTACAAGGTCGATGCGAAGACGCTGCCGGCCTACGTCGGCGTCGATCTGGGCGCGAACGGCTACGCGATTTATCGCGTGAACGCGGTGATCCCGGGCTCGGCGGTCGATCCGCAACAGCTCGCTGCCGCGCAGCAGCAGATGGCGCAGGTCGAAGCCCAGAGCGAGGGCGAAGCGTATCTCGCCGCGCTGCGTGCGCGTTCGAAAGTGAAGATGTACGGCACGACGGCCGACACGTCGAAGGCCGACGCGAACTGAGCGTCGCATCCGTCAGCAAAAAGCCCCGCCATCGAGCGGGGCTTTCTGCTTCTGGCGTGAGCGCGCCTAGCCGCGCGGCTTGGCGAGCAGCGGCCTCAGCGACGGCCAGACGTTGTCGAGCAGCACGCCCTGCGCTTGCCGGGTCGGGTGAATCTGGTCGGCCTGGAACATTTCGGGCTTGTTCTCGATGCCGGCAAGCAGGAACGGCACGAGCGGGACGCGCAGATCCTTCGACAGCTTCGTATAGATTCCGTGGAATTGCTGCGTGTAGTCGGGGCCGTAGTTGGGCGGCACATACATGCCGACGAGCACGACTTTCGCACGGGCGCGCTGCGCATCGCCGACGATTTCGCGCAGGTTGCGCTCGGTCGTCGCGAGCGGTACGCCGCGCAAGGCATCGTTCGCGCCGAGTTCCACGACGACGATCGCCGGCTTGAGCCGTTCCAGCACCGCAGGCAGGCGGGCACGACCGCCGCTCGTGGTGTCGCCGCTGACGCTCGCGTTCGCGACGCTATAATCGATCCGCTCGGCAGCAAGCCGCTGCCGCAGCAGCGCGACCCAGCCCGTATCGCGCGGCAGGCCGTATTCGGCTGACAGGCTGTCGCCCAGCACGACGATCACCGGCTGGCCGGGCGGCGTCGTGGCCGGCGGCGCTGCGGCGCACGCAAGACCGGCCGTGGTTGCGGCAAGCGCGCCGCTCAGCAGCGCGGCGAGCGCCGCGCGTCTATTTTTGCGAATTGTCGTGTCCATGCTCAACATCACCGATCCGATCATCGAAGTACGAGGCGTGTGCAAGCGTGTCGCGGACGCGACCGGGGAACTGACGATCCTCGACGGCATCGATCTTGCCGTGCGCCCCGGCAGCAGCCTCGCGATCGTCGGCGCGTCGGGTTCGGGTAAATCGACGCTGCTCGGCCTGCTTGCGGGATTGGACAGCGCGACGAGCGGCACGGTTCGCCTGCTGGGTCACGCACTCGGCGAACTCGACGAGGACGAGCGGGCCGCGCTGCGCAATGGCGCTGTCGGATTCGTGTTCCAGTCGTTCCAGTTGATGCCGCATCTGACGGCGCTCGAAAATGTGATGCTGCCGCTCGAACTGCAGGGCGGCATCAGCGCGAAAGAGGCCGCCGGGCGTGCGCGTACGCTGCTCGGGCGGGTCGGACTCGCCGAGCGCATCGCGCACTATCCGAAGCGTCTGTCGGGCGGCGAGCAGCAGCGCGTCGCACTTGCACGCGCGTTTGTCACGCGCCCGGCCATCCTGTTTGCCGACGAACCGACCGGCAGCCTCGATGCGGCGACCGGCCACGCGGTCATCGACCTGATGTTCGAGCTCAACCGCATGCACGGATCGACGCTCGTGCTCGTCACGCACGATCCGGAACTGGCGCGCCGTTGCGCTGCTACCGTGACGCTCGATAGTGGTCATATCGTGACGCCTGCCGTCTATCGCGGCGCGTGACGCGCGGCGGTCAGGGCCGCACAGGCGCCGGTGCCGTGCGGCCGTTTTGCCTCAGCGCTTGAGCGCCGCGCGTGCGCGCGCGATCAGCGCCGCCGTCGATGAATCGTGCGTGGCCGCGGCGGGCGCATCCATGCTCAGATCCGCTTCCACCACCTTGCCGAGGATCTTGCCGAGTTCGACGCCCCACTGGTCGAACGGGTTGATGTCCCATACCG
>NZ_JAHACR010000362.1 GCF_018375725.1 Burkholderia sp.
TTTTCGTTCGGCAAGTCGCGTGCGCTGCTGATCTACGAGAACAACAACGCGGTCAACTTCTCCGACGTCGCGGGCTGCGACGAAGCGAAGGAAGAAGTGTCCGAGCTCGTCGACTTCCTGCGCGATCCGCAAAAATTCCAGAAACTCGGCGGCCGCATTCCGCGCGGCGTGCTGCTCGTCGGCCCTCCGGGCACCGGCAAGACGCTGCTGGCGCGCGCCATTGCGGGCGAAGCGAAGGTGCCGTTCTTCAGCATCTCGGGTTCTGATTTCGTTGAAATGTTCGTCGGCGTCGGCGCGGCACGTGTGCGCGACATGTTCGAACAGGCGAAGAAGCATGCGCCGTGCATCGTGTTCATCGACGAAATCGACGCGGTCGGCCGTCATCGTGGCGCCGGCATGGGCGGCGGCAACGACGAGCGCGAGCAGACGCTGAACCAGATGCTCGTCGAAATGGACGGCTTCGAGGCGAACTCGGGCGTGATCGTGATTGCCGCGACCAACCGCTCCGATGTGCTGGACAAGGCACTTCTGCGTCCGGGCCGTTTCGATCGCCAGGTCTATGTCGGCCTGCCGGATATCCGCGGCCGTGAGCAGATCATGCGCGTGCACCTGCGCAAGGTGCCGATCGCCAACGACGTCGATGCGGCAGTGATCGCGCGTGGCACGCCGGGCTTCTCGGGCGCCGATCTCGCGAACCTCGTCAACGAGGCGGCACTGTTCGCGGCGCGCCGCGGCAAGCGCATCGTCGAAATGCAGGATTTCGAGGACGCGAAGGACAAGATCTTCATGGGGCCGGAGCGCAAGTCGGCGGTGATCCGCGAGGAAGCGAAGCGCGCGACCGCTTACCACGAGTCGGGCCACGCGGTGATCGCGAAGCTGTTGCCGAAGGCCGATCCGGTCCACAAGGTGACGATCATCCCGCGCGGCCGTGCGCTGGGCGTCACGTGGCAACTGCCTGAGCACGACAACGAGACGTATTCGAAGGATTACCTGCTGGATCGTCTGGCGATCCTGTTCGGTGGCCGTGTGGCCGAAGAGTTGTTCATGGATCTGGTCAGCACCGGTGCGTCGGACGACTTCAACAAGGCAACGCAGACCGCGCGCGCGATGGTGACCCGCTTCGGCATGACCGACGCGCTCGGACCGATGGTGTACGCCGACGACGAAAACGACAGCAGCCCGTTCGGCCGCGGCTTCACGCGGACGATCTCGGAGGCGACGCAGCAGAAGGTCGACGCGGAAATCCGCCGCGTGCTCGACGAGCAGTACAACCTTGCACGCCGTCTGCTCGAGGAGAACCGCGACAAGGTCGAAGCGATGACCGCCGCATTGATGGAGTGGGAAACGATCGACGCCGATCAGATCAACGACATCATGGAAGGCCGTCCGCCGCGTTCGCCGAAGAGCACGCCGCCGGCCGCGGGCGATCCGTCGTCGGGCGGGTCCGGCTCCGAGGTCAAGCCGGGTAACGCTACCGCGCCGGCATAATCTCCAGGTAGCATCGTTGACGGGCTGGTGTGGCTATCACACCGGCCCGTTTTGCATTCATTTCGCGTCTGTCGCCTGTGTCCGCCTTTCCGACTTTCATCCCCGAGCCGCTCCAATGCGGCCGTTTCACGCTGACATTCGAGCGCCCGCTCGTGATGGGCATTCTGAACGCCACCCCCGATTCGTTTTCCGACGGCGGCCGCTTCCTCGCGCGCGACGATGCGCTGCGCCAGGCCGAGCGGATGATCGCCGAAGGTGTCGACATGCTCGACATCGGCGGCGAATCGACCCGCCCGGGCGCACCGCCTGTGCCGCTCGACGAGGAACTCGCACGCGTGATCCCGTTGATCGAGGCGCTGCGGCCGCTGAACGTCCCGCTGTCGATCGATACCTACAAACCGGCCGTGATGCGCGCATCGCTCGACGCGGGCGCGGATCTGATCAACGACATCTGGGGCTTTCGACAGCCCGGCGCGATCGATGCGGTGCGTGACAGCGAGTGCGGTCTGTGCGCGATGCACATGCTCGGCGAGCCGCAGACGATGCAGGTGCACGAGCCCGATTACGGCGATGTCGTGACCGACGTGCGCGAGTTTCTCGCGGAGCGCGCGCACGCGTTGATGGGGGGCGGTATCGGGCCGGAGCGGATCTGCGTCGATCCCGGCTTCGGTTTCGGCAAGGCGGTCGTCGAACACAACTACGCGCTGCTTGCCGCACTGCCGGACACCGCGCCCGCGCGGCCCGACGGCAGGCCTTATCCGATTCTCGCCGGGATGTCGCGCAAGTCGATGCTCGGCGCCGTGATCGGCGGCAAGCCGCCGACGGAACGCGTGGCTGCCAGCGTCGCGGCCGCGCTGTGCGCGGTGGAGCGGGGCGCGGCAATCGTGCGGGTGCACGATGTCGCGCCGACCGTCGACGCACTGCAAATCTGGAGCGCCGTGCGCGAGGCCGCACGGCAACGATAAGTCAATACGAGGAGGAAGGGTCTATATGGGACGTCGATATTTCGGTACGGACGGCATTCGCGGCAAGGTTGGCGAAGCGCCGATCACCCCGGATTTCGTGCTGCGCCTGGGTTATGCGGCCGGCAAAGTGCTCGCCGGCGCGGCAGACGTCGTGTCGGGCGCGCGCCCGACGGTGCTGATCGGCAAGGATACGCGCGTGTCCGGCTACATGCTCGAGGCGGCGCTCGAAGCGGGTTTCTCTGCGGCAGGCGTCGACGTCATGCTGGCGGGTCCGATGCCAACGCCGGGCGTCGCCTATCTGACGCGCGCGTTGCGCCTGTCGGCGGGTGTCGTCATCAGCGCGTCGCACAATCCGTATCACGATAACGGCATCAAGTTTTTCTCGGCGGACGGCAACAAGCTGCCCGACGAGATCGAGGCGCAGATCGAGGCATGGCTCGAGAAGCCGCTGGAATGCGCACCGTCGGACGGGCTCGGCAAGACGCGGCGTCTCGACGACGCGGCCGGACGGTATATCGAATTCTGCAAGAGCACGTTCCCGGCTGCGTTCGACCTGCGCGGAATGAAGCTCGTCATCGACTGCGCGCATGGCGCCGCCTATCAGATCGCGCCGCATGTATTCCATGAACTGGGCGCGGATGTCATTCCGATCGGCGTCGCGCCGAACGGCTTCAACATCAACGACGGCGTCGGCGCGACCGCGCCCGATGCGCTGGTGCGCGCGGTGCGGGCGAACCACGCCGATCTCGGTATCGCGCTGGACGGCGATGCGGACCGCTTGCAGGTGGTCGATGCGTCCGGCCGGCTGTACAACGGCGACGAGTTGCTCTACGTGCTGGTGAAGGATCGTGTCGCAACTAACGGCCGAGTCGAAGGCGCGGTGGGAACGTTGATGACGAATCTCGCCGTCGAAGTCGCGCTGCAGCGCGAGGGCGTGCAGTTCGTCCGGGCAGCGGTCGGCGATCGCTACGTGCTCGAACGGTTGCGCGAGCGCGGCTGGCAGCTTGGCGCCGAAGGTTCGGGACACATCCTGTCGCTCGACCGGCATACGACCGGCGACGGCATCGTGTCGGCGCTGCTGGTGCTCGCTGCGCTGAAGCGTAGCGGCCTCACGCTCGCGCAGATGCTCGAGGGCGTGACGCTGTTCCCGCAAAAGCTGATCAACGTGCGGATGAAGCCGGGCGCCGACTGGAAGGGCAGCGCGTCGATCCGCGCGGCCATCGACGAGGCGGAAAAGGCGCTGGCCGGCAGCGGCCGTGTGCTGATCCGCGCGTCCGGCACCGAGCCGGTGCTGCGCGTGATGGTCGAGGCCCAGCAGGTCGCGGACGCCGACCGCCACGCCGAGGCGATCG
>NZ_JAHACR010000022.1 GCF_018375725.1 Burkholderia sp.
CTCGCACGATCACGATCACGATCACGATCACGATCACGATCACGATCACGATCACGATCACGATCACGATCACGATCACGATCACGATCATCAGCATGGTCCCGGATGCGCGCACGGCCACGGCCATGAACACCGCTGAGCTCGTCGCGCTGCTGCATCTCGCATCGCCGGCGCTGCCGATCGGCGCGTTCAGCTATTCTCAGGGCCTCGAAGCAGCGCTCGATGCCCATCTGATCCGCGATGCCGACAGCGCCCGCGACTGGATCGCGAGCGGCCTGACCGACGTGCTCGCGCACGGTGAGCTGCCGTTTCTCGCGCACCAGCTCGCGCGCTGGCACGCGCATGACCTCGACGCACTCGCCCGGGAGAATGCGTGGTTCGTCGCGAGCCGGGAATCGTCCGAGCTGCGCCGCGAGACCGAGCAGATGGGCTGGTCGCTCGCCCGGCTTTGCACGTCTCTCGAATGGGGCGATGCGGCACGACGCGCGACGCTTGCAGCCCTCTCGCCGATCGCGCTGCCGACCGCATTTGCGTATGCGGCCGCCGCGCACGGCGCGAGCGCCGATGCGGCGCTCGCCGCCTACGCGTTCGGCTGGGTCGAGAACCAGACCGCCGCCGCGCTGAAGGCCGTGCCGCTCGGCCAGCTTGCCGGGCAGAAGATCATCGTCGCGCTGCGCGGCGCGATCGATGCGGCCGTGCAACGCGCACTCGCGACACCGCCCGATCGCATCAACACATTCGCGCCGCAGCTCGGCATTCTGTCCGCTCGGCACGAAACCCAGTATTCGCGATTGTTCCGCTCCTGACCCTGACGCAACACGCCATGAACACACCTCACACATCTTCCGCCCGCCGCACGAAAAAACTGCCGCCGCTGCGCGTCGGCATCGGCGGCCCGGTCGGCTCCGGCAAGACCACGCTGCTCGAAATGCTGTGCAAGGCGATGCGCGACAGGTACGACCTCATCGCGATCACCAACGACATCTACACGAAGGAAGACCAGCGCCTGCTCACCGTGGCGGGGGCGTTGCCCGAGGAACGGATCATGGGCGTCGAGACGGGCGGCTGCCCGCATACCGCGATCCGCGAGGACGCGTCGATCAATCTCGAAGCGGTCGACCGGATGCTGGCGCGCTTCCCGGATGCGGATATCGTGTTCATCGAATCGGGCGGCGACAATCTCGCGGCGACGTTCAGCCCCGAGCTGTCCGACCTGACGATCTACGTGATCGATGTCGCGGGCGGCGAGAAGATCCCGCGCAAGGGCGGCCCCGGCATCACGAAGTCCGACCTGCTCGTGATCAACAAGACCGACCTCGCGCCGCTCGTCGGCGCGAACCTCGATGTGATGGCGTCCGACACGCAGAAGATGCGCGGCGGACGGCCTTATGTGATGACGAACCTGAAAACGCTCGACGGCGTCGCGGACGTCGTCGCGTTCATCGGGAAGAAGGGCTTGCTGAACGTCTGAATGCAGGTGGCGGGCGGCGCGTCCGTCTATCGGCCGGCGGATGCCGCACCGCCGGGTCACCCGCAACGACGCGGAACGGCGCCGTTCCGTCGAAGCCGCATCACGCCGCGCGCCGCTTACTCGTCCTGCGTAATCCCTGCGCCGCGCTCGACGGACGGCAGGAGCGCCGCGAGCACATCGACCGAGCGCGCGGTCGCGCCGCGATGCCGGGCGGCAAACGCGGCGCCTGCCGCGCCCATGGCGATACGCCGCGCCTTGTCGGCGAACAACGTATCGAGCACGCGCGCGAGATCCGCGGGATCCTGCACCTGCTGCGCCGCGCCGGCCGCCACCGCGTCGGCGGTCGCCTGCGTGAAGTTGAATACGTGCGGCCCGATCAGCACCGGCACGCCGACCGCGCACGCCTCGATCAGGTTCTGCCCGCCAAGCGGCAGCAGGCTGCCGCCGATGAAGGCGACGTCCGCCGCCGCGTAATACGCGCCCAGCTCGCCCATCGAATCGCCGAGCAGCACCGACACATCCGACGGCAGCGGCCGCGCAACGGCCGGGCGGCCGGCAGCCGGCGCCGCCGCATCCGCCGCCCACGCAGAGCGCCGCACGCACTTGAGGCCGCTGCGCGAGACGAGCGCCTCGACCTCGCCAAAGCGCTGCGGATGGCGCGGCACCAGGATCAGCAGCGCGCCGGGCGTCTTGACCGCCTCGAACGCCTGCAGGATCAGCGCTTCCTCGTTCTCCCGCGTGCTCGCCGCGACCCATACCGGACGCGCGCCGATCGCATCGCGCCACGCACGCCCCCGCGCGGCGAGTTCAGGCGGCGTCGTCATGTCGAATTTCAGGTTGCCGAGCACCGCCACGTGCCGTGCGCCGAGCGACGCCAGACGCTCCGCGTCGGCCGGACTCTGCGCGAGCACGCGCGCGAAGCCGCCGAACACATCGCGCGCGGCCGCACCGAATTTGGCGGCGCGCCGGTACGAACGCGCCGACATCCGCGCATTGGTCAGGACAAGCGGCACGTCCGCGCGACGGCACTCGTCGATCAGCGTCGGCCACACTTCCGTTTCCATCACGAGCCCGAACGTCGGCCGCCATGCGCGCAGAAAGCGCCGCACCGCGCCCGGCATGTCATACGGCAGGTAGCAGCGCAGCACGCGATCGCCGAAGATCTGCTCGCCGGTCGCGCGACCGCTTGGCGTCATGTGCGTGAGCAGGATGCGGGCGTCCGGGCGCGCCTTCATCAGCGCGTCGATCAGCGGTTGCGCGGCGCGCGTCTCGCCGACCGACACCGCATGCACCCAGATCAACGGCGCATGATCGTCCGGCGCGCGGCCCGGCCCGCAACCGAAACGCTCGCCGATATGCTCGCGGTAGCCGCGCTCCTTGCGCGACCGCAGGAAAAGCCGTGCAACGGCAAGCGGCGCGACCAGCCACCACAGTGCGCGATAGACCGCTCTCAGCATGACGCGGCCACCTCTTGTCGACGATTGCTGCGCGCGTTCAAACCAGCGCCCTGCCCGTCAGACGTTCGAGAATGCCGAGCGGCGCGCATTCGCGCCGGACCATCGCGTCGACCGGCAGGAAGAATGTCTGCTCGAGCATGAACTGGCCGGACATCACCGCATGCGACGTCTGGTCGGAGAAGCAGATCCACACGCTGCCCGGCGGGAACGGCATCGTTTCCTGCGGACAGCGCTTCTGATAGTCGAGATCGGCCTTCATGCCGTCGTGCAGGTTCAGCATCAGGTGGTCGTACGCGCTGCGCGGCGTCTTCGTCACGTGCAGCAGGTTCAGCAGCGTCGCCGAACCCGGCAACTGCGGCCGGATGCGCGGCAGGAAACGCCTGGCAACGTCCTCGAACGGCTCGCCGACGCGCCATACGCGCGGCGTGCCCGCCGGATTGACGTTCGTAAACACGCGCAGGATCCGCTCGCCGTAATTCGGTCGAGACGGGAACGCGTCGACGTGCAGCCGGCTGTCGTCCTTGCGCCACGACGTCTGGCGCGTCTCGACCTGCATCAGGCGCAGGCTCGTCGGCGCGACGCGCAGCTTGCCGCGGTATTCGGGGAACAGGCCGTCGACGAGCGAACCCGCCTGCTGCTGGAAGCGCGCGACGAGCGCACGCACCGCCGACTGCGTGACGTTGTCGCCGAGCACGCCGGCGAGCGCGCCGCCGTTCGGCGCGAGGCTGATGTTCTTGCGTTTCGGATCGGCGAGCGCCGGGTCGAGCAGCGCTTCCTCGCCGCCTTCGATCGCAAAGCGCAGATGCGGGAAATACAGCACCTTGCCCTCTTCGACCGCGGCCAGCAGCTGCTCGCGCGGGATCGACAGGTTGTGTCCGCGCCAATCGGCGGACGAGACTTCGATGATCTGGGATTCGCTCATGATCGCGTCGAGATACGTGCGTTACAGGAGACCGAAGCCCGCGAGCGCCGACTTCACCTGGCCGATCGTCGGCGGTTGTCCCGCCGTGCCGAGATTGACGACGTTCGGCGACCAGTAGCCGCCGGTCCGCCAGGCCGTCGCGAAATTGTACAGTTCGACCGTCGGACGCTTCAGCGCCGCCGCGATGTGAACCAGACCTGTATCAACCCCGACCGTCGCCGCCGCGCCGTCGATCAGGCCGACGACCGCCGGCAGCGACAGCTTCGGCGGCACGATCGCTGCCGCGCCGAACTCCTTCGCGAGCCGCTCGCTCGTCGCGCGCTCGGCGTCGTTGCCCCACGGCAGCACGAGCGACGCGCCGCGCCGCACCAGCGCCTGGCCGAGCTCGATCCATGCGGCATCCGGCCATTGCTTGTCGGCGCGCGACGTCGCATGGACGAACACGACGTACGGCACGGGCAGGTTCAGGTCGAGCGCGGACAGCGCACGCGTCGCCTCGCGCGTGTCGATGCCGAAGTCGACCGGATCGGCGGGCGTCGGCGCCGGATCGCCCAGCGCGGCCGCGACGAGCTGCCGGGAGCGCTCGACGACGTGCGTGCGCGGCTCGATCGGCACGCGCTTGTCGTAGAAAAAGCGCACCGGCCACTCGTAGCCGGCGCCGTCGGTGCGGTTGCCGAGGCCGACGAGCGAGCCGCGCGCCCAGCTCGCGACCCATGCGGTCTTGAGCAGGCCCTGGCAATCGATCACGAGATCGTAATGCTCGGCCTCGAGCTTGCGCCTGAACGCGCGGATCTCGCGCCAGGTCGCGCCGGAAAACGGCTTCTTGCGCCAGCGGCGCAGCGAAAACGGCAGGACGTGACGGACGCCGTCGACGAGCCGCACGAGGTCGGCGAAGCTCTCCTCGACGAGCCAGTCGATTTGCGCATCGGGATGGCGCCGCCGGATGTCGGCGATCACCGGCATGTTGTGCACGACGTCGCCGAGCGACGACACGCGCACGATCAGAATCTTTTGCACGCTGAAAAAATGCCGGCGGAAGGCCGGCAACAGGCATAAAGATGCGATTTTATCGCGCCCGGCCGTCTCCACACGCAAAAAGCGGCGCACGCGCTGTGAATTGTCCCGTCCGACTTTACGGGGTCAGCTCAATGCGCGTGCGCCGCCTTTCAGGGAACGGCCGACGATCCGGCAAGCGGCGGACACGCCGCCGCCCCGGCTCAGAACGGCAGCTCGACGTCCGGCTTCGCCGCCTTCAGCACGCGGCGGAAATCCTCCTGAATGCGCTTCAGGCCCGCCTGCGTCTCGGCCTCGAAGCGCAGCACGACCACCGGCGTCGTGTTCGACGAGCGCGCCAGGCCGAAGCCGTCCGGATACTCGACGCGCAGGCCGTCGATCGTCACGACCTCGTCCGCACCGTCGAACTTCGCGTCCTGCTGCAAGCGCTCGATCAGGCGGAAGTTCTCGCCCTCCTCCAGCTTGAGCTGGAGTTCCGGCGTGCACATCGCATCCGGCAGCGCATTGAGCACCGCGCTCGGGTTCGCCGTCTTCGCGAGGATCTCGAGCAGGCGCGCGCCGGTGTAGAGACCGTCATCAAAGCCGTACCAGCGGTCCTTGAAGAACACGTGGCCGCTCATTTCGCCCGCGAGCGGCGCGCCCGTTTCGCGCAGCTTCGCCTTGACGAGCGAATGGCCGGTCTTCCACATCAGCGGCTCGCCGCCCTTTTCCTTCACCCATTGCGCGAGATGGCGCGTGCACTTCACGTCGTAGATGATCTGCGCGCCCGGGTTGCGCGACAGCACTTCCTCCGCGAACAGCATCAGCTGGCGATCCGGATAAATGATCTGGCCGTCCTTCGTGACGACGCCGAGACGGTCGCCGTCGCCGTCGAACGCGAAACCGATCTCCGCGTCGGTTTCCCTGAGCGCGCGGATCACGTCCTGCAGGTTTTCCGGGTGCGCCGGATCCGGGTGATGGTTCGGGAACGTGCCGTCGATGTCGGTGAACAGCTCGACGAGTTCGCAGCCGAGCGCCTTGAACAGGCGCGGCGCGAGTTCGCCCGCGACGCCGTTGCCGGCGTCGACGACGATCTTCAGCGGCCGCGCCAGCCTGATGTCGCCGACGATCCGGTCGATGTACTGATCCGCGACGTCATATTGCTCGTAAGCGCCGCTGCCCGACTCGAAGCGCTCGTCGACGATGCGACGGTACAGCGCCTGGATCTGCTCGCCGTAGATGGCGGCGCCGCGCAGCACCATCTTGAAGCCGTTGTAATCCGGCGGATTGTGGCTGCCGGTGACGACGATGCACGAATCGATGCGGCGCTCGCCGCCCTTCAGCGCGAGCGGCACGCTGGCCGCGAAATAGCCGACCGGCGTCGGCACCATGCCGACATCGACGACGTCGACGCCCGCCGCACGCAGGCCGTCGGCCAGCGCGCCGACGAGCTCGGGCCCGGACAGGCGGCCGTCGCGCGCAACGACGACTGCATCGCCGCCCTGCGCGCGCACTTCGCTGCCGAATGCACGGCCGATCGCGCGTGCCGTGTCGGCGTCGAGCGTCTTGCCGACCACGCCGCGAATGTCATATGCCTTGAAGATGGATGGGGAGATCATCGATTCTCTCTCAGTTGCGTGCATGGAAAAATTTTGACTGCCTCGCCGCCCTTGCGCAGCATGACGCTGCATGGCTCCAGAAGAAGCCGGCGCGATGGCTGGAGCGATCCGGATACAACTTATAATCGCTGGTTTTGATGACGCGGATACCGCCCATTTTAATGCCTGATCGTTCCGCCGCCGCAAAGCTGACGCCCGCGGGCGCCGTCCCGGTTGCTCCGGGCGCACCCCGGCGCGTCGCACCATGCTGAAACGCTTCGCCAATCCGGACGTCGCGAAGGCCGTCGCGAATCTCGTCTGGCTCGGGCTCGAACGGCTCACGCAGATCGGCGTCGCGATCGCGATCAGCGGTCTGCTGGCCCGCTACTTCGGGCCGGACGTGTTCGGCAAATGGCAGTACGCGAATACGCTGCTCCTCGTGCTGGCGCCGCTCACCTGGGTATGCGGCGCGGAAATTCTCGTTCCGACCATCGTGCAGCGCCCGGCCGGGCAAATCGGCGCCGTGCTCGGCAGCGCGTTCGCGTTGCGGATTGCGGTATCCGTCGCCGCGCTCGCCGCGACCTGGATCGCGATCGCCGCGGGCGCGTTCGATCCGCTCGTCGGCGCGATGCTCGCCGGCCTCGCGGTCACGATGATCTTCCGCGAGCCGTTCATCGGCGTCGTCAACGCGTGGCTGCAGAGCATGACCTACAGCAAGCCGCAGCTCGTCGCCAGCATGGCCGCGGCGCTCGCCAAGGCGGCGCTCGTCTGGCTGCTGGTGCGTGCGGCCGCGGCGCCCGCGCGGTTTTCCTGGCTGTGGGCGCTCGAAGCCGCCGCGATCGGCCTCGCCTTGCTGCTCTATTACCGGCAGCGCAACGGCGGCACGCTCGGCTGGACGTTCGACAACACGTTGTTCAGGCATTTCGCGACGGCCGGCACGATATTCTGGCTCGGCCTCATCTGCATGTATCTGTTCCTCAAGCTCGACCGCCTGATGCTCGAGCGTCACGTATCGTTCGCCGACCTCGGCCGCTATGCGGCTGCGCAGCAACTGAACGAGAACTGGATCACGCTCGCGCTGATGCTCGCGCAGACGATCGCGCCCGCGTTTGTCTACCGCGTGCAGGACGCCGCCCGGCTGCGCCGCAACATTGTCCGGCTGACCGCGATGACCGCCGGCGTGATGACCGCCGGCGCGCTCGTGCTCGACGCGGCCGCGCCGCTCATCGTCGGCAAGGTGTTCGGGCCGGGCTACGAAGCGTCGGTCGACATCTTCCGCTGGGCGGTCTGGCTGTCCGTGCCCGCAGGCATCGAGGCGATAGGAAATCTTATCGTTCTCAAATATCAAGCAAAATTCGTTTTATTGTTGAAGTGGGTGCTCGCGCTGGCGATCGCCGCACTCGTCAACCTGATCGCCATTCCGCGGCTCGGCCTGTACGGCGCGCTCGTCGGGCTGGCCGGCGGCTATCTCGCGGCCGCCGCGGTCAACTTTTATTACATTCGCTACAAGCTGCGCCCATGACGTCCCCCATTCCCTCGCCGCGCGAAGCCGGTCCGCTCGACGACGTCGCCGTGCTGATGCCGGCCTACAACGCGCATGACGACGTCGTCCGCACCCTTGCGTCGTTCCGCGAGGACGCGCCGGTGCACGTGCTGATCGTCGACGACGGCAGCACGCCGCCGATCGCCGCGCCGGATCTGCCCGGCCTGTCGGTCGAGGTGCTGAGCATGCCGCAGAACGGCGGCATCGAGCGCGCGCTGCAAGCCGGCATCGATGCACTCGCCGCGCGCGGCTTCCGCTACGCGGCACGGATTGACGCGGGCGATCTCGCGGCGCCGCGGCGTCTGGCGAAACAGCGCGCGTATCTCGATGCGCATCCGCGTGTCGCCTGCGTCGGCATGTGGGCGCAGGTCGTCTCGCGCGACGGCGCGCCACTCTTCATGCTGACGCCGCCGGCCGATCCGCGCGCGCTGCGCCGCACGCGCTTCCTGCGCTCGCCGCTCGTGCATCCGTCGGTGATGCTGCGCGTCGACGCCGTGCGCGAGGCCGGCAATTACCGCGCGAAGTACCGTGCCGCCGAAGATCTCGATCTTTTTTTGCGCTTAATGCAACGCTACGATTGCGCGAACCTGCCGGAACTCGGCCTCTATTACGAACTGAACGAAGGCGGTATCAGCGCGACCAAGCGGCGGCGTCAGCTGATGTCGACACTCACGCTGCTGCTCCGGCATTTCAACGCACTGAATCCATACGACTGGGCGGGCCTCGCCAAGAACCTGCTGCATTTCGTGACGCCATACCGTACGCTGCAACGGATCAAGCACACGCTGTTCGCCGCGCGGCCGTCCGCTTGACGCGTATCCGGCATTTTCGATGTTTTATTTTTTCTTTTTTTCATGACCGCCACCTCCCCGCTGCGTATCGCGCTCGTCTGCAACACGGCCTGGGCGATCTATACGTACCGTCACGGGCTGATCCGCATGCTCGTGGCACGCGGCGCCGAGGTGATCGTCATTGCGCCACACGATCGCACCGTGCCGCTGCTCGAGAAGATGGGGTGCCGCTACGTGCCGCTCGCGGTCGCGTCGAAAGGGACGAACCCGCGCCAGGATCTCGGCACGCTCGCCGCGCTCCATCGCCATTACCGTGCGCTGAAGCCGAGCCTCGTGTTCCACTACACGATCAAGCCGAACATCTACGGCTCGATCGCCGCGTGGCTCGCGCGCACGCCGTCGATCGCGGTGACGACCGGGCTCGGCTACGTCTTCATCCAGAAGAGCCGCGCGGCGAGCGTCGCGAAACGCCTCTACCGTTTCGCGTTCCGCTTTCCGCGTGAGGTCTGGTTCCTGAACCGCGACGATCTCGCGACCTTCACCGAAGCGCATCTGCTCGCGCATCCGGATCGCGCGCGCCTGCTGCATGGCGAAGGCGTCGATCTCGAGCATTTCGCGCCGGCGCCGCTGCCGGGCGGCGACGCACCGGTGTTCATCCTGATCGGCCGCCTGCTGTGGGACAAGGGCGTACGCGAATACGTCGAGGCCGCGCGCGTCGTGCGCACGCAATATCCGAAAGCGCGCTTCCAGCTGCTCGGCCCGCTCGGCGTCGACAACCCGAGCGCGATCGGCCAGGCCGACGTCGACGCATGGGTGCGAGAAGGCGTCGTCGAGTACCTCGGCGAAGCGCACGACGTGCGGCCGTACATCGCCGCCGCCGACTGCGTCGTGCTGCCGTCGTATCGGGAAGGCGTGCCGCGCACGCTGATGGAAGCGTCCGCGATGGGCCGCCCGATTGTCGCGACCGACGTGCCGGGCTGCCGCGACGTCGTCGCCGACGGCAAGACCGGCCTGCTGTGCGCCGCACGCGACAGCGCGAGCCTCGCGGCACGCCTCACGCAGATGATCGGGCTCGGCCCCGCCGGACGCGCGGCGATGGGCGCGCGCGGACGACAGAAAGTCATCGACGAGTTCGACGAGCAGCACGTCGTCGAACGCTACAAAACCACCATTCGCGCCTTGACCGGCGTCACTCTCTGAAGGAGCACGAAGCCATGACCACGAAAGGAACGATTCTCGTGACGGGCGGTGCGGGCTATATCGGTTCGCATACCTCGGTCGAACTGCTCGACCACGGCTACGATGTCGTGATCGCCGACAACCTCGTCAACAGCAAGGCCGAAGCCGTCAGACGCATCGCGCAGATCACCGGCAGGACGCCCGCGTTCTACCAGATCGACGTCTGCGACGAGGATGCGTTGCGCAAGGTGTTCGACGCCCACCCGATCACGGGTGCGATTCATTTCGCGGCGCTCAAGGCGGTCGGCGAATCGGTCGCGAAGCCGCTCGAGTACTACCGGAACAACATGGGCGGCCTGCTCGCGGTGCTCAACGTGATGCGCGAGCGCGACGTCAGGCAGTTCGTGTTCAGCTCGTCGGCCACCGTGTACGGCGTGCCGGAGCGATCGCCGATCGACGAATCGTTCCCGTTGTCGGCGACCAACCCGTACGGACAATCGAAGCTGATCGCCGAGCAGATCCTGCGCGATCTGCTGATCGCCGATCCGTCGTGGCGCATCGCGACGCTGCGCTACTTCAACCCGGTCGGCGCCCATGCGAGCGGACTGATCGGCGAAGATCCGTCCGGCATCCCGAACAATCTGATGCCGTACGTCGCGCAGGTCGCGATCGGCAAGCTCGACAAGCTGCGCGTATTCGGCAGCGACTACCCGACGCCGGACGGCACGGGCGTGCGCGACTACATCCACGTCGTCGACCTCGCACGCGGCCACCTCGCGGCACTCGATGCGCTGGCCGCGCTCGACGCGAGCTTCACCGTCAACCTCGGCACCGGCCGCGGCTACTCCGTGCTCGAAATCGTGCGCGCGTTCGAACAGGCATCCGGCCGCGAGGTCCCGTACGAACTCGTCGCGCGCCGCCCGGGCGATGTGGCCGAATGCTACGCGAACCCGGCCAGGGCGGCCGAACTGCTCGGCTGGCGCGCGCAATACGGCATCGAGCAGATGTGCGTCGACCACTGGCGATGGCAGGAAATGAACCCACGCGGTTTTGTATAATCCGCTGTCATTTTTTCGTCCGATCCCATGCTCAGCTTTGCCTCCGGCTTCCTCGTCTCGCTGCTCGTGACGCTCTTCATCGTGCGTTACGCGCACCTGCACGAAAAATTCTCGGTCGACAGCGACCTGGCCGGCGTGCAGAAATTCCACGTGCGGCCCGTGCCGCGCGTGGGCGGCATCGGGATTCTGACGGGTGTCGTCGCTTCGGCGGTGCTGCTGATGCAGCGCTATCCGACCATTGCCGGCAGTGTGCTCTGCGTGGTCGGCTGCGGGCTGCCGGCGTTCCTGTCAGGACTCGTCGAGGACATGACCAAGCGCGTGTCGCCGCGCGTGCGGCTGCTGTGCACGATGGCCGCGGCCGCGCTCGCATTCTGGCTGATGCAGATCGCCATCACGCGCATCAGCGTGCCGCCGCTCGATTTCCTGCTCGGCTACGCCGCGATTTCGTTCTTCGTGACCGTGCTCGCCGTTGCTGCGCTCGCGAACGCCGTCAACATCATCGACGGCTTCAACGGGCTCGCGTCGATGGTGAGCTTCATGATGTTCGCGTCGCTCGCGTACGTCGCGTTCCAGGTCGGCGAACCGGTGGTGCTGTCCGGATCGCTCATCATGATGGGCGCGATCCTCGGCTTTTTCGTGTGGAATTTCCCGGCCGGGCTGATCTTCCTCGGCGACGGCGGCGCCTATTTCATCGGCTTCACGCTCGCGGAACTCGCGATCCTGCTGGTGATGCGGCATCGCGAAGTGTCCGCCTGGTATCCGGTGCTGCTGTTCATGTATCCGATCTTCGAGACCTGCTTCTCGATCTACCGGAAGAAGTTCGTGCGCGGCATGTCGCCGGGGATTCCCGATGGCGTGCACCTGCACATGCTCGTCTACAAGCGTCTGATGCGCTGGGCGGTCGGCACCCAGGCCGCGCACGACCTGACGCGCCGCAATTCGCTGACGTCGCCGTATCTGTGGCTGCTGTGCCTGATCGCGGTGATCCCGGCGACGCTGTTCTGGCGGCATACGGTCCACCTGTTCGTGTTCGTCGTGGTGTTCGCGGCGACCTATGTGTGGCTGTATCTCAGCATCGTGCGGTTCAAGACGCCGCGGTGGATGGTGGTGCGCAAGGATCGTCGCGGGTAGAGATCGGCGGCAACGGCCCACAAAAAAAGCGCACCTCGGTGCGCTTTTCTTTTGCCTCGGATCCGCCATGTGACGAGACCGATGTCAGCCGCCTGATACCGCACGCGTCGGCACGCTATGCAGAGCCGGTGCGATTGTCGACTGATACTCAGGCACCCAGCGCCGCAAATCGCGCCGCACTTCGTCGTCGCTCAGCACGCGGTGCTGCATCAGCCAGGGCAGCAGTTCATCGAGCAGATCGTCCGGCACTTCGCGCGCGCGTGCGATCCGCAGCTTCGGATGAGGCGTGCGTGTCGTCGTCTCGTCGTCGGCGAGCAATTCCTCGTAGAGCTTTTCGCCCGGACGCAAGCCGCTGAACTCGATGCGGATCTGGTCTTCCGTGAAACCGTGCAGGTGGATCAGGTCGCGGGCGAGATCGACGATCTTCATCGGCTGCCCCATGTCGAGAATGAAGATCTCGCCGCCGTGGCCCATGCTCGACGCCTGCAGCACCAGCTGCGAGGCCTCAGGAATCGTCATGAAGAAACGCGTGATTTCCGGATGCGTGACCGTGATCGGGCCGCCCTTCTCGATCTGCTGCTGGAACTTCGGGATCACGCTGCCCGCACTGCCGAGCACGTTGCCGAAACGAACGGTCTCGAACTGTGTGTGCGGGCTCGTCTGCTGCAACGCCTGGCAGGCCATTTCCGCAAGACGCTTGCTCGCGCCCATCACGTTGGTCGGGTTGACCGCCTTGTCCGTCGAAATCAGCACGAAGTGGCGCACGTCATGCCGGATTGCCGCGCGTGCGACGCGATAGGTGCCGAGCACGTTGTTGCGCACCGCCTGCCATGCATTGTGCTCCTCCATCAGCGGCACGTGCTTATAGGCCGCCGCATGGAACACGATGTGCGGCGCATGGCGGGACATCACCTGATCGAGCAGCAGCGAATCCTTCGCGTCGCCGATGATCGGCACGACCGGCTGGTCGGGGAAGCGCTCACGCAGCTCTTCGGTCAGCCGGTAGATCGCATATTCGGAGATGTCGAACACGACGAGTTGCGCGGGTGCGAAGCGCAGGATCTGCCGGCACAGCTCCGAGCCGATCGACCCGCCCGCACCCGTGACCATCACGACACGGCCATGCAGCAGCGCTTCGACGTGAGGCGTGTCGATCGTGACCGCATCGCGGCCGAGGAGATCTTCGAGGTCGATCTGGCGGACTTGTGAAAGAAAGCCCTGGCCAGGCATCAGCGAGTTCAGCGACGGGAGCACCATCGCTTTCACGCCGGCGCGTACGCAGAGGGTGGCGGCACGACGCTGTACTTCGACCGATGCGGAAGGAATCGCGATGATCGCGTATTCGACCTTGAGCGCGTCGATCCAGTGCTCGACATCGTCGACCGAGCCGAGCACCTTGTAACCGTAGACCTCGCGACCGTGTTTCTTGACGTCGTCGTCGAGCAGGCCCACGAGACGCCACTCCCCCGAGCGGGACAATTCGCGCGCGAGGTTCGCGCCGGCCGTGCCGGCGCCGAGCACCAGCACCGGCTTGCCCTGCCCGACGAGCCCGCCATACAGGTAGAACTCCTTGGACGCGCGATATAGCGCGCGCGCACCGCCCATGATCAGGAACAGCATCAGCGGCGAGACGAGCAGCACCGAGCGCGGGATGATCGGCGTCGGCTGGAACATGACCGAACCGATCATCACGATCAGGCTGCCGCAGACTATGGCCTTAGAGATCCGCAACAGATCCGGCAGACTCGCAAATACCCATAGCCCGCGGTAGAGGCCGAACAGGCGGAACATCACTGCGTAGATGGGCAACGCCCAGGTGAGCGCTACCAGCGCGCCGCGCAGGAAATCAGACGGGATACTGCCGTTGAAGCGGACGAGATAGGCGAACAACCACGCGGCGGCGACCGCCAGCATGTCGAACAGGAAAGCACTTAGTGACTGCCATGATGCTTTGGATCGCAACATCGGCGGGAGACCTCAAGAATTGTTTTTGGCAGCTGCCTGAATTCGGCGCCAGCGCATATCGATCACGATTCCGATGCACGCCAGGACGCCGTACCACGCAATGAATAGCAACCATTGTTGCAGTGCTGGACGGCCCAATGCCCACAAGGCAACGATTATGCCTGCGAGCATGATGAGGTACCAATAAACAGCGGTGCGTCCATGACCCATTCCGGAACGCACCATCCTCTGATAATAATGCTCCCGGTGCGCATGCCAGAACTTTTCACCGCGTAACAAACGTCTCAGGAGTGTTACAGATGCATCGGCGATAAAGGGAGAGAACACCATCGCCGGAAACCACAAGGGCCAGATTGCTTCGCGCCACCCCCAGTAACCGAGCGCGCCGGCCATGAAGCCAAGCGGGATCGAGCCGGCATCGCCGAGAAAAAGTCGGGCCGGGTGGAAATTCAGCAGGAGAAAGCCGAGAGCGGCGCCTGCAACGGCAGCGCCGCCGGCCGCGAGATCCGGCGATGGATGCGAACCGTTGAGTACCGCAACCGCGTAGGCGCCGAATCCGAACAGCGCCATGCCGCCGGCGAGACCGTCGGCGCCGTCCATGAAGTTGTAGAGATTGATCAGCCACACCATCGCGAAACCGATGCCCACGAGAAGCCACCACGGCGCAGCGGCCGGATAGACGGCGATGAGCGCGACGACAGCTGAAAGGTGTGCGGCGAATCGCACCCGTGCCGGCAAGCCGCGCCGGTCGTCGATCTGCGACATGGCGGCCAGAACCACTACCGCTATGGCGATCAACCATAGTCGCGGCGCGAGCCACAGAAGCGCAGCCACACTCACCGGCACGATACCCCAGCCACCGACGCGCGGGGTCGGCAGCGTATGGAGTGAACGGTCGTTTGGAATGTCGGTTGCGAGTCGCCAGGCCAGCCCGGTCGCGAGCAGCATGCGGAGAATGATCGTCGAGGCGGTTGCGGCGACCAAGGCCACAGCCATGGCAGTCAGCCATGTGGTAATCGCGGGATGCATATTGTCTATTTCTGATGATCGCGCGAACGATACCACGCAGCCGTGGCTTCGAGGCCTTGTCGGGTGGTGAAGGGAGGACGCCAGTCGAGCACGCGTTTTACGTGGCCTGTATCGAGTTGCAGGCTATCCGTCAGACGTTCGATCGCGGCGCTGCGGCCGGTCAGCTTACCTATGGTACGCAAAACGCTGGCTGGAACTGGGAACAGCCTCGCGGGCTTGCCTAGGGCGTCGCCGACCATTCGCAGCAACTCGGCGACAGATAGCGGATCGTCATCGGCGATGTGAAAACATCCGCGAGTTGCGCGCGGATCGATTGCGCACGCCACTAGCACATCCGCAAGATTGTCGATATAGACAAGGCTACGCCGAGCGGTAATCGTGCCAAGCGGAAGTGGCATCCCGCACGATATCGCATCCATCATCCGCAAAAAATTCGCCCGAACGCCGGGCCCGTAGACGAGCGGTGGCCGAACGATCACGACATCGAGACCTGACGCGTCCCCGAACTGCCGCAGCGCCAACTCTGCCTCAAATTTCGACCGTCCGTACGCATCTTCAGGGCGTGCCGGATCGTTCTCAGACAATGGTCTGCCACCATCACGCTCGGCAATTGCCTTGATGCTGCTAACGAACACAAAACGTCTCACACCGTTACGACGTGCCGCTTCAGCGACGCGCAATGTGCCTTCAACGTTTGTGGCGCAAAAGGCTGCGTCAGGATCCGAGTCTATGTTATTCATCACATGGACTCGCGCCGCCAAATGGACGACACAGTGAACCTCTGGCCAAGCGATATCAGCCAACCCGACAAAATCGGGACGATCGTATAGCCATTCTCGGACGCCAGCGGCGCAGCCGCCGACACGACGGACGAGCCCCGTCACGGAATGCCCGTCAGCGGTCAGTGCACGACTCAGCGCACGCCCAACGAATCCGTTGGCCCCCGTCACGACAATACAGCTCATAGCCACTTCCAGCCGAACCGATTATAGAACTTGAATGCGGACGCAACGAACATACGGATATGCGCGAACCCCTTACGCGCTGCACCGCCACCGTGATGAAGCACGCGCACTGCGGGAACATAGGCGATGCGAGCGAGTTCCCGAGTCCGCAAACTGATGTCATAGTCCTCAAAATAAAGAAAATAACAGGGATCGAATCCCTTCAGCCGCTTGAGTGGCTCGGTGCGAAACAACATGAAGCACCCACTGACAATCGGTGGATCCCAGACGATGTCCGACTCGTTAATCCGATCATGCATTTCATAATATGAAAGTCGACGTTCAAAGGGCTTTCGAAGAAGCGCGGGCAGAAATCCCCTAATGAATAAATCGAGCAATGCCGGATAGCGGCGGCACAAATACTGGATGCGTCCAGCTTCGTCACCGATTCTGGGCGTGAGTAAGCCGACTTCCTGGTGCACATCGAGAAAATCGAACGCTCGCACGAGTGCGTTCGGTTCAAGGTCAATGTCTGGGTTCAGGATCAAGTGGTAGCAACTTTGCGCCTGCTCGATAGCCAAGTTATGGCCGCGCCCATAGCCAACGTTGCCATGACCAGAAAGCACATCGAAAGCGATCCCCATCCGAGCAAGCATCTCCCTGACTACGGACAGGTCGGGCAACCCGCCATTGTCGACAAGACAGACACTGATATGTAGCCCGCGGCGGGATTCTCGCAGGCCATCGAAAGCGACACTGAGGCTTGAGAACGTACGAGCAAGCAGCACCACATCGGGATGATAAGTCACGATGGAGACCGAGAGCGCGTCACCAGCGTCTATCGGGAAACTGTACGTAGAAGATTCGATTCGATGTGATGCCACGGGCTACCAAAATTTTAGTGATCGAATGGGCTCAGGTCAGGTACCCACAACACCAGGAATGTCAATTCCTGACGCTCTCAATGGCTTGACGCGTTGCATCCAGATAGGCGTACCCATACGTCTTGTCGGGTTCGAGATAGGCGCCCTCACCCCACTCGTTCCAGGCATTGATGAAGATGAAGGAGTCTTCCAGATCCTTTCGCTCCTTAGACTCCTTGAAGATATCTATCAGCCAGTGCTTATAGAGTTCCGGTGACGCGCCGTGAAAAATCATGCCCTTGTTATCACGCCTTGCCGTGTTGTCCCACATTGGCATCGCCGCGCGGTACAGTTTCTCGTAGTTATATTTGAAATACTTTTTACCCTTGACGATGTCCTCATAATCCATTACCACGCCGCCAAAGTTTGGTTGGACAAAATCGATCTTCGCGTCGATGCGTTCGCAGTGCTTGAATACCGTTCCAGGATGAAACTCACTTTGCGCGTCAAACCCATGAGCGAGCAGATCCTCGTTCCACGTATGCTCCTTCACACCAATGATGTACGGATTACCGACCCCCGCATTTATACAGCATTCCCGCCAATAGGAAAGTGTTTCCGAGCATTCAGGAATGAATGACGGGCGATAAATAATGAGCACCGGTCGCCCGTCCACTCTGATGTAGCGCGGATCCTTCATGTAGCGAATAACGCTATTGATGAAGGCGCGATAGCTTTCGACAGTCTCGGATTGCTTCATCAAGATCTCGCCGCATGAGCCATCGAATCGACGCGTCCACGACTCGTTAGCCCAGCAAAGGCAAAAGGGAAAATCGATTTCCGGCGAATCGACGAACATATCGAGCGGCTTGTCGAGCAGTCGAGCCCCGTCGAACCAGTAGTAGTAGAACGAGAAGCCAAACACACCATATAGTTTGGCCAACTCCACTTGCCTAGAGATATTTTCCTTGATACGCAGATCGTAGTAGCCGAGTTCACCCGGCAGCCTAGGCTGATAGTGCCCCACGTATTGCGGCACCGCACGCGAGACATTGTTCCATTCGGTAACACCCTTGCCCCACCAGGCATCATTTTCAGGCGTCGGATGAAACTGTGGTAGGTAGTAGGCGATCACTTTTGGATCCCCCTCACGTCGCTCGAAGGCTTCCGTCACAATTGGGACGTGCTTCTCATCCGGCTTAGCCGGAATAGAAAGAACCTGCGCAAGATATGCCTGATGCCGGACGGACTCCGAACTGGACGAAGCAGGTACGGACGCCCCGACCCGGTACAGCTTTCGAGTAAATACACGAAATCTGCTAAGCCAAGCCTCTTTCACACTATCGGAGACGGGTAGCTTCCAATATATCCGGCGTAACACCTGGTAGAAGGTGGAGTTCATAAATTGCACCTAATTAATTCACTTAAATTGTCTCTGGAACACCGAGGCACCAGTGATCAGCACACCGTTTCCACATCAAGTTCGTCGAAGATCGCCAATGTTTTCCCTCGCCAGGAATTTTCTTCCGCATCACGACGCAACAAATTCATATACTCCGCATTGGACATCAGAGATATTGCTGATTCGAGATTCGCCATGAACTGCTCATGATTACTCGCCACGAGGCAAGATTGGTACTTGGCGCACTCTCTTAGATCCGTCGTAACTACTGGTTTGCCAGCGGCCATATATTCGAACAACTTAACGGGCGAGACTGACTCCGTAAGTGCATATTTCCTGAACGGCAGAATGCCAATGTCATAGCATGCCGCATAGCTATTCAACTCGAAGTAAGACTTACTACCCAAGAAATGAACATGCTCGCATTCGAGTAAGCCGCTTTCTTCCAAGGAGGAATCGTGCGCATAGCCGATAAGGACGAGTTCAAATCGTCCATCTTCGGCGATCTTCCGCAGCAAATCGTAGTCAATCCAGTTTGCCAATGCCCCGTGATAGCCGACGATGACACGCCCAGCCCGCATGGCCGACTCCATATCGCTGGGTACACCATTACGCGGCGCGCTATACCAATGGGGTAAATCGACTCCATTAGTGGAAAGTAAGCAATTGGTCTGTCGTTGCTGGCGCACCTGCTCATAAATCTTGTCGGACGTGGCCACCACCAGCACGCGCGGCTCACTCAGCAGCCATTTGTGGCGCTCCAGCACAAAGGACGGAATCTCGCCGGTAATCTCCTCGCTGATTTCGTCAATGTATTCGTAAACCACGATGAAGCCATCATCGAGGAACCGCTTGATTTCCTCTATTCGGGTCGCCAGGTCAATTGACTGTAGTCGCAAGATCTTTTTCCCCGAGCAGTGCCTGAGCGCAGAAAAGACGACGTCGACCACTCGCTGATCCAGTGCATCAAAAACCAGCACGCCATCCTCTGAGCGATCGTAGACGAACAAACCGACATCGACTTGTAGGTGACCGCCGTATAAGGCAAGGCCACCGAGCTGGCTGGCCTGTAGCGACATATGCTGAAACCGCTGGAACAGCGGCGTTTTCCAGCCCATCGGGACATGGAAGATGTCAACGAAGCCCTGATGACCAGAGATGATGCTGCGCAACTCCCTCAGCTTTCTTTCGTACAGCTTGTTGTGCATTCTCTTCTTGAGCCACATCGAAGACAGCGACGTCACTGCGCGAATAGCTGGCCGAACAGATCCAACAACACCATATCGCCGAACACCCTCGATATAGCGATTAATCATGTAGCGCATCCTTCTGCGCCAAATCGATGCAGGCTCACTCGCCAGCGTAGCAGCGCCAGTCTCGGGGCTATCCATCACATCCCACGAACGCCGGAAAGTCATAGCGCGGGCCACCCGACTCAAGCGGGATGCAACACGCCACGAACGGCTCCTTTGCATGAGTTCGAGCTGTCGACTCACTTGAGCAAGTTGCGCATGTGTAGTCGCCAGTGCGTTGTTCGCCGCAATCAACTCGTCATCGTGCTGGCGCCGCGCCACGGCCTCCTCCTTGTACCCCTCAATCACTTTCTCGATACCGCTAAGCAGCGCTCCGTTCCCGTCAACCACGCGGTTTAAATTCGCAATCAGGCAGTCCCGATCGATAACCATCTGATTCAGCTGGGAGATGCGCTGATTACACTCGTCCAGAGCGTGGCTCTTGTCCGCCAGATCATGTTCACGCACATCGACAATCTGCCGCATCTGCGCAAATTCGCTATTGTAGTCCGCCTGCTCCAGCCTGCAGTCCGACAACGTGAGGCCAAGGCCATCAATCCAATCCTCTGCTGCATACAGCAGAATGATTTGATCTCCCCCCCACTGCGTCTTGGGCAAGTTGCGGCAATCCACCACCTTGGCCCAGCATAGCCTGAATCCATTAGGTAATCGAACTGGTATGTTCTCTGGCAGGAACGTATAGAAGTGCTCGTCAATACGCTCCATTTCCTTATATGGCAGCGCAAGGATCACTGCCTTCCGCGCTCTCGGCAACAGCTTCTTCAATACCTCGAACGGTAGATGAAAATGCTCCAGTGTGTTCGATGAAAACACAATGTCGAACGTATCATTGATACCCTGCGTCTCGTCCATCCAATCCTCGTGGATGAAACGAATGGATGGATAACGCTCGGCGGCCTGCGCTACGGCCACGGCCGAGAAATCGACGCCTGCGATCCGTGCTGGATCCATATAGGAAGCCCAGACATCTGCGCCATCGCCCTGTGCGCAGCCCCAATCGACAAGGGTCAACCCCCCGCCCTTGATCTGCCACATCAGCCAGGCCGGAAGATTGCAGACCGCAATCTGATAAAAGAATCGCGTCTGCCAGGGCCCGTCGCAAGATTCCCAGTTTTCCCTGAAACGGGTGTCCCAATATGACTCGGAGTTGAGCTGCTCTGTGCTTCTCATTTACTTCACCCGAATACTCTGTTGAATCGAGGGTTGGAATAAGCCGAAGATATGCTCGTCGGCCAGCGATGAAAAATAATGTGCGCCCTCTATATATTCAAAATAATGAATATCTCGATACTCGCGATTTTCAACCGCAGCCACTAGCAAATATTTTCCTGTCACCAATGGGTTCCTCATGCGGAACGCAACGCTGAAGCGCTCGCCCTCGGGCAATCTCTTGCCATAATCACGAGTCGTAGACACGATCAGATCCGTTCCTTTTAAATCCTTGATTGAAATAGCCACACTGAGATGGTCACGCGAGACCGATTTCGGAATACTTACCTCGACCATCACTTCAATGTCACTACTCAATTTGTGTACATCACGTCGAATACCAGCTGAGTCGCATACGGCGGCCGAAAGAATGAGACCTTTATGCGATCCCCAGTGCGTTACCGGACGCGCCTCGACATGGAAATCTGGCTCAGGCACCACTAGTGCATTTCCCTCGGACTCAACCACATCGAGCGATACTGAAAGTTCGTGTGAAGACGGCGCGTCTTTGATAGCACCGATCGCGCTCTCCGCCGATACGGATTCGTCGCGGAACAGAAATTCCATGTACCTTCCCGTCACGGGAAACACGTCCCCCGCATTAACGAGATGCCCCTTGTCGATCCAGATGGCGCGTTCACATAGAGTCCTCACCGAGGCCACATCATGACTGACGAACAGAATGGTCGCTCCCATGGCCTTGATATCCTGGATGCGCCGCATGCATTTGGCGACAAAGCGCGCATCGCCGACAGCCAGTGCCTCGTCAATGACCAGGATGTCCGGTTCGACATGAATCGCAATCGCAAATGCCAGCCGCGCGAACATGCCACTTGAATAGGTTTTCACCGGCTGATCGATGAACTCCTCCAACTCGGCGAAGGCAATCACCTGCCCCATACGTTCGCGCATTTCCTCAACGGGGAAACCCAAAATGCTCGCATTGAGCAGAACATTTTCACGCCCGGTGAATTCAGGATTAAATCCCGCTCCCAACTCCAGCAAAGCCGCCACGCGCCCCGACGTGCGAATACCCCCGGTGGTCGGCGACACGGTACCGCAAATCATCTGCAACAGCGTGGATTTTCCGCTGCCATTGCGACCGATAATCCCGACCGTTTCGCCTCGACCGATCGAGAAAGAGACATTGTGGACGGCCCAAAATTCTCGGTAATACCGATGCCGTCCGAACGACAGCATCTGCTTGAGGCGGTCACTTGGCCTATCGTAGATGTGATAGCACTTCCCGACCGACTCGACCGCGATCGCTACATCAGAGGACATCGGCAAATCCCTTACGAGTCTTCTGGAACCAAGCGAAGCCGAGCCACGCCACTAAGCACATGGCTGCCGTATATCCCCCCAACAAAATCCAGTCGGGCATATGACCCCAGATCAATATTTCCCGAGCTTGCTCGATGACTGGCGTTAAAGGATTAAGCAACATCATGTATTGATAGCCTTTCGGTAGTTCCGTAATCGGATAAAACACGGGCGACATAAACATCAGCACAGTGGTTACAATGCCAGTGAACTGCGCAATATCACGGAGATAAACTCCCAGCGATGCCAGAAACCAACCCATACCTAGTGCCAACATCAACAACGGCAGAATGGCGACGGGCAGCAACAGCGCCGTCATGGGAGGCAGCCCCATGCACAACACAAAGAAAAGGAACCAAACCACTGTGCTTACCATCAGATGAAAAAGTGCCGACCCTAAAGCGACCACCGGCAGAATCTCCAGCGGAAATACCACTTTTTTCACATAATTGGCGTTAGATAGCACCAGTCCGGGCGCGCGATTGAAGCATTCAGCAAATAGGTTGAAGATCATCAACCCCGAGAAAAGCACAACGGCAAATTCCGTCTTCGAGCCTACACCACCGCTCCAACGCGCTTTAAACACTTCGCTGAAAACGAAAGTGTAGACCGCAAGCAAAAGGATCGGGTTGACGAACGACCAGACCAGCCCCAGCGCTGACCCCTTGTATCGTCCGACAATTTCCCGCTTGATTAGTGCTCCGATCAAACTGCGGTTTTGTCGCAGCGAGTGCAGCAGTGCCATGGGCGAGCCACTGAAATGTTGCATTGTTCAAAGCCCTCGTTATATTCGGAGTGTCAGACCAGCCGATCATCAGTCAATGAGCGCCACGGCAAAACCGGAGGCAACAGCGAAACCGACCACGCCCCGCTCAAATCGGCGGCACAATACCCGCAAGCCATACTTGTGACTTGGCTAAATGCAACGTGATGCCGGAATTCGTCACCCTTTTGGGTGAAACTGGATTGGCTCATTGGCTCTAAAAATTCATACTGCTCGGCTACGACTGGGTTGGCCGAGCGAAGTTGACACGGGCAATCGTGAACGCGCCAAGACGGGTTCGAAACGCCTGCTCCAGCCTACCGCAGCGCGGAACGACGCGATTTCATCAAAATCCGGCAAAGGGGTAGCAAGCACCTCATGCCACAAACGCCTCCAATCTGTTCTTGACGTGATATGCGACACACCATCGATCTCGCCGCGATGTTTCATTTCACCGAAGTTCGTCGACCAGACGGGCACGCCCATGCTGCGATATTCGTAGTATTTGATCGGATCGACGCCCGAAGTCAAATCATTGATTCGGAACGGGATCAGTCCAACTGCAAATTGACGAACAAAGTCAGCGATTTCGTCCTGTGGACGCTCACCGAGAAACTCGATATTGGCCGGCATTTCGGTGGGCCGTGCGACGAACTCCGGACCGATCAGCCGCACCGTCACGTCGGGTAACGCCAAAGCCAACGAACACACAAGAGGCCAATCGAACCACTCCGCGATGGAGCCAACGTAGCCAATGTAGCGACGTTGCTCTATACGTGACGGCTCCGGAAGATAATCGGTTGAATATCCATTAAGCACCACGAGCGCATCGCTTCGAACCTCACTCACATCCGCAGCAATCTGTGACGCTGAACAATACACATCTGTAACGCTCTCACAAACAGCACGCAAACGCGCCATCATCGCGATTCTAGACAGACCCCGATAAAACGCGGGGAAGTTATCAAGTACATCAACGAATGACCGATTATGCGGCACATGTTTCAGCGCCCATTCCGCAAGCCTGCTCGGACGGCCCACTGCAAGCACACAATGTCGCGCGCCGTCCGCATAAGCGAGCAATTGCGCGCGCACCGTCCGCCAAGCAATCAGATGATTGATCCAACCGCTCATCGGCAATGGTTCGATAGGGAGTGCCGCCGGCCGCACGACCAGGATGCGGGGATGTCCCGGCTTCGGATCAGCTACGGTTCGGCGCCCCAGTCGCGCCAAATCCGTCAGCACCGGAAAACGCGTCGGATAAGGATCAACCCATAACACCGATTCGAACCCATCGTCCACAAACGCAGTGGCAAGAAAGTGCGGCCGCTGCGCATAGCTTTCATAAGGCACTGACGAAAAATAAATCAGCCGACGTCCGCTTGAACGAAGCTCGCTGCCGCTTGGATTCCCCGTTTGCTCAAACATGCTCACTGATTGTTCGGCATCGAACTCGATGCACTTCCGCTAACCGAAGCACCATCGCACAAGGCTTGCTCCAATATTGTGACGATTCGGTGAGCAGCTTGACCATCGCCATAAGGCGACGCACCGCGCGCCATTGCGGCGTAAGCCAACGGATCCGTCAGGAGACGCTGCGCCTTATCAACAATCGACGCTGTTTCCGTACCGACCAGTGCCGCCACACCAAAGGAGACAGCTTCGGGACGTTCGGTTTCCTCCCGCAATACGAGAACCGGTTTTCCGAGTGCCGGCGCTTCCTCCTGCACGCCGCCCGAATCGCTCAAGATAATATCGGCTGCTTCCATCGCCGCAATGAACGACAGATAATCGAGCGGCGCACAGAGATCGACCTGCGGATGATTTCCGAGTGCCTCATACACAATTGACGATACATTCGGATTCGGATGCACGGGGAACAACACATCCAGTGCCGGATTACGCTTGAGCAGTTCCGCAACGGCAGCGCAAATGCGCTTGAGCGGATCGCCAAAATTTTCGCGCCGATGCGTTGTGACCAGCATCATCTTGCGGCCCTCTGCGACCCTGCGCGGCACCTTTTTCGGGTGCTGTCGAGCCTCGAACAGGGCGTCGATGACAGTGTTGCCAGTCATGAACACCGAGTCAGCCGGCACCTGCTCGTTGAGAAGGTTCTGCGCTGCCGACTGAGTCGGCGCGAAATGCCAGTGCGCGAGGCGCCCAGTGACAACACGATTCATTTCTTCGGGAAACGGATTGCGCATGTCGCTGGTACGCAGCCCCGCCTCAACGTGACCAACCGGAACGTTGTTATAGAACGAAACCAACGAGGCCGCCAATACGCTGGTTGTATCGCCCTGAACCAAAAGTGCGCTTGCCGCGACCTCCTTGACGACTTCGTCAAGTGATGTAATTAACCGCGATGTGAGCCCAGCAAGCGTCTGGTTCGGACGCATCAGATCAAGGTCATAGTCTGGTTTGATGTCGAATATGTCGAGAACTTGATCGAGCATTTCCCGATGTTGAGCCGTTGCGATAACAACCGGTTCAAGATGTGCAGATCGATTGAGCGCATGCACCAGCGGCGCCATCTTGATCGCTTCAGGACGGGTACCAAGCACTACGGCAACTCTGTTAGCTTTCATCGGAAAATTAAAATAAAATAGTCTAAAAACGCGCTTGGCGCCGGCCGGAATTCTATCGCAACAGCCTCCATACGCCCCGGCCCCCAAAAAGTAAATGCACTTCCCGACGGGAAGCAAAAAACCTTCTCTGCCGTCAAGCAGCGACATTCTTACTAGCTTGACTCGCCAACCTTCCCACCACCGCGCAATAATTACGAAATCCGAAATGTTGATCACATCCCATTTCAGCCTATTGACCTGACACTCCTTTCAACAGGCAGATATGAATTGTCCCCAAAAACGATTCCGGAACGCAGATCCGAACAGCACACTACTCGTCATCTAGTTGAACGCCGCGCCACCGTCGAATTCCAGACATTATGGTCGCGATTATCAATGTCGCACTAGCTGGCGAGACACAAATACAATGCCTCATTCCATGCGGGAAGACGCAGTCCAAACGTGTCGGTCAGCTTGCGATTCGACATGCACGAATTCGTGGGACGCTTAGCCGGTACCGGATATTCGCTCGCTGAAATGGGCACGACCGTCGGTCCGTTTTCTCCCAACGCCACATCGAAAATCGCTTGCGCGAAGTCGTACCACGACGCCTCGCCCGAACAAGTTAAATGAAATGTTCCCGATTTCTCCTGCCACCACCGCGCCTGCTCTGCCGCTAGTCCTTGAGCCACGATGTGCGCCGTCGAGGTTGCAATCGTATTCGCCCACGTCGGCGCACCGACTTGATCAGCCACAACGCGTAGCTCCGAACGCTCCGCGCCTAGCTTCAGCATCGTCAGCAGAAAATTCTTGCCGCGTCGCCCATACACCCAGCTCGTCCGCAGAATCAGATGCGCGCACCCCGTCGCCGCGATCGCTTGTTCGCCCTCAAGCTTCGTGAGCCCATAAACGTTCTGCGGATTAGTCTCGTCCATCTCGACGTATGCGCCATTCTTCGTACCGTCGAACACATAATCGGTCGAATAGTGAATCAACACCGCACCGCTCTTCGCCGCCTCTTCCGCGAATACGCGCGGCACATCGGCATTCAGGCGACGTGCGGCATCGACGTCAGTCTCGGCCTTGTCGACCGCGGTATATGCAGCCGGATTCACGATGATCGACGGCTTGAGCTCGCGGACGACCGAACGCACACGATCAAGATCAGTGAGATCTAGCATCGAGCGGTCACATGCGATCACGTGCCCGAGCCCCTGCAACGAACGCAATAGCTCGAACCCGACCTGACCATTGACGCCCGTCACGAGGATCGTCGGCTCCTGACTCATGGTTGCCTCACGCATAGACTTCGGCTTCGCTCAAACGCTTGCCCGCCGCATCCTTCGCAGCCAGCAGCGGCTCAAAGTCGATCGGCCACTCAATGTCGATTTCCGGATCATTCCAGACGATGCTGCGCTCGTACTCTGGAAACCAGTAATCGGTCGTCTTGTACAAAAACTGGGCTGCATCGGACAGCACCACGAAACCATGTGCAAAACCGGGCGGCACCCACAGCTGCCGATGGTTCTCGTTCGACAGCACGACACCCACCCACTTGCCGAAATTCGGCGAGCTCTTGCGGACATCGACCGCCACGTCGAACACCTCCCCTTCGACCACACGCACAAGCTTGCCCTGCGCGTGCTGGATCTGGTAATGCAGCCCACGCAGTACGCCCTTCGACGAACGCGAATGGTTGTCCTGCACGAATTCGACGCCGGGCTCCACGTGCTCCGCGAACTCACGTGCATTGAAGCTTTCGTAGAAGAACCCGCGCGCGTCACCGAACACCTTCGGTTCGATGATCTTGACTTCGGGCAATGCGGTTGCCGTTACTTGGATGGCCATGCGACTTGATCCGTGAGAATGTTCTTGAGGTATTGTCCGTATGCGTTCTTCGCAAGCGGTTGCGCAAGCTTCAATACCTGCTCCCCATCAATCCAGTGCTTGCGATACGCGATTTCCTCCGGACAAGCGACTACGAGACCCTGGCGTTTCTGCAGCGTCGCGATAAAGCTCGCCGCCTCGATCAACGAATCGTGCGTACCGGTATCGAGCCATGCATAGCCGCGCCCCATGATCTCGACATTCAGCGCGCCATCGGCAAGATATCGCGAGTTGACGTCGGTGATTTCCAGTTCGCCGCGCGGTGAGGGCTTGATGTCCGCCGCGATGTCGCACACGCGATTGTCGTAAAAATACAGGCCCGTCACCGCATAGTGCGAGCGCGGCTTCGCAGGCTTCTCTTCGATCGACAGTGCGCGAAACGACTGATCGAATTCGACGACGCCATACCGCTCCGGATCATGCACGTGATACGCGAACACCGTCGCGCCCGACTCCTGGGCATGCGCGCGCTCGAGCTGCTTCGCGAGATCATGGCCGTAAAAAATGTTGTCGCCGAGGATCAGCGCCGAGGGATCGTTACCGACAAATTCCTTGCCGATGATGAACGCCTGTGCAAGCCCGTCCGGCGACGGCTGCACAGCGTACTGGATGTTCATCCCCCACTGACTGCCGTCGCCAAGCATCGTCTCGAAGCGAGGCGTATCCTGCGGCGTCGAAATGATCAACACATCGCGGATGCCCGCCACCATCAGCGTGGACAGCGGGTAATAGATCATCGGCTTGTCATATACCGGTAGCAACTGCTTCGACACGACATGCGTGATCGGATACAGCCGCGTGCCGGAACCGCCGGCGAGAATGATGCCTTTACGTGCCATCGCTTGAGTCCTCAGGTCCGTTCCGCGTAGTTCGTCTCGACCCACTTGCGGTATTCGCCCGACGCCACTTCGTCGGCCCACGCCTGATTGTCGAGATACCAGTCGACGGTCTTCGCGAGGCCCGTCTCGAACGTCTCGGCCGGCTTCCAGCCCAGTTCGCGCTCGAGCTTGCGCGCGTCGATCGCGTAGCGGCGATCATGCCCCGGACGATCCTTCACATAGGTGATCTGATCCCGATACGAACCTTCAGCCTTCGGACGCTTCGCGTCGAGCAGGTCGCACAGCGTATGCACGACGTCGAGGTTCTTCTTCTCGTTCCAGCCGCCGACGTTGTACGTTTCGCCCGGCACGCCGCGCGCGAGCACTTCGCGAATCGCGCTGCAGTGGTCGCCGACGTACAGCCAGTCACGCACGTTCTGGCCGTCGCCGTAGATCGGCAGCGGCTTGCCGGCGAGCGCGTTCGCGATCATCAGCGGAATCAGCTTCTCGGGGAACTGGTACGGGCCGTAATTGTTCGAGCAGTTCGTCGTCAGGGTCGGCAAACCATAGGTGTGATGATACGCACGCACGAGATGGTCGGAGCCTGCCTTCGTCGCCGAATACGGGCTGTTCGGCGCGTAGGGCGTCGTTTCGGAGAATTGCGGATCGGTGGCGGTCAGCGAACCGAACACCTCATCGGTCGACACGTGCAGGAAACGGAACGCGGCCTTGTCCGCATCGTTCAGACCATTCCAGTACGCACGCGCGGCTTCGAGCAGCGTGAACGTGCCGACGACATTGGTCTGCACGAAATCGGCCGGACCGTGGATCGAGCGATCGACGTGGCTTTCCGCGGCGAAGTGCAGCACGGCACGCGGCTTGTGTTCGGCGAACAGCGCATCGAGCGCGGCACGGTCGCAAATGTCCACACGGGCGAAAATATGCTTCGGATTCCCTTCCAGCGACTGCAACGTGCGCAGGTTGCCCGCATACGTCAGCTTGTCGACGTTCAGCACCGCTTCGTCGGACTGGCTCAGCCAGTCGAGTACAAAATTGGCACCGATAAAACCCGCGCCGCCCGTAACCAGGATCATGAGGCTCTCTCTGTTAATTTAATGCGCGGCAAGCGGGACAGGCGCTCGCCACTTTGAATATCGCAGTGGCAAGTCGACGCCACCATCAGGCCCGGAATTCTAACCGGTCAGCATGGCTGTCAAAGTCATGAAATGCTAATTTTTCCGGCGGAAGCAACAATTATATGAAACTGTTCCGTGCAATAGCCACGCCGCTAACAACTTGAAACAGCGCTTCGAACCCGCATCCGTCGAAAAAAGTCATGCCGGACCAAGCGCTTGGCATGGAATACAGTTGCGCACAAGTCCTGTTGCGGCGATCATTTTTCCCCTGCATCGCCCCGATTTGTAACCTTACGACCCCATGACGCAATCCCCCATCGCCATCGGCGACATCCAAGGCTGTCATTCAGCCTTCGATCTCCTGCTCGACAAGCTTCCGGCCTCCGCCGACACACCGCTCTGGATCGCCGGCGACGTCGTCAACCGCGGCCCCGCGTCCCTGGCCGCGCTTCGCGCGCTCGTCGAACTTGGTCCGCGCGCGACCGTCGTGCTCGGCAACCACGATCTCCATCTGCTGGCAGTCGCGGCCGGCATCCTGACCGAGCGTCCCGGCGACACGATCGGCGAGATCCTC
>NZ_JAHACR010000363.1 GCF_018375725.1 Burkholderia sp.
CTGCCAATGCCACGCTGCTACGCATGGCTTCCAATCGTTGGGGAAACCGGTAACTCACGCCGTCAACACGGTATCGGCTCCACGCTTACTGTACTCCGGAAATCACTACCGTGCTCGGGCACAGACCCCCCTTATTCTTGAACCAATGATTCGTAAACCATATCGCTCAATAGTACAGATTTAATACTTCGCGATTGAGTCGATCGTCGTGTTCCGTCATATCACCGAGGGCCGGATCTATATCCATCTCTTGAGGTTCCGTTCACTTATTCCGGCATTCCCTCGCCGCGCGTTTCCGGAAGGAGCCAGGGAATGATGATGCCCAGCAGGTAGCACGAACTCATGATGAGCGCGGCATGCGAAACGCCGCCGAATGCCTTGATCATCGAACCGGAGATGATTGGGAAGACCCATGCGATCAGGCGTGCGGCGTTGAAGACGAAGCTGATCGCAGTCGAGCGCACCGTCGGCGTGAACAGTTCACAGGGATAGATCGCCATCCACGCGTACCCACATCCCAAGGTGAAAAACCCGTTGATCGGCGCGATGATGAGCATGCCGCTCAGCGTCGAGGTGTAACGATACGTGACGATCGTCGTGATCAGCGCGCCGACGAACGTCGCGCACAGGAATGCGCGTCTGCCGATCGAGTCGACGATAAAGCCCGACGCGAGATAGGCAACGATCGCCCCCGCCGTATAGAGGATCGAAATTCGCGAGCCCCACGCGACGGCATCGGTCACGCCGGTCGCTTTCGCGAGCGCAACGGTAAATGTCGGCAGCCAACTCGAGATCGCCCACCAGCCGGTCGTCGCGACAATCGACAGCAGCGTCGTCAGCAGCGTGCGGCGAAGCGCTTCGCGCTCCGTAAAAAGCTGCTTGAGCGTAAAGGGCCGCTTGTTCAGCTTGCCCGGCCGCGAACCGTATCGGACAGCGCCGTCGGAAGTTGCGTTCCAACGCTGTTCCCTCACCGCCTGTTGCCACTTCTCCGATTCGTTCAACCCGCGACGCAAGTAGAGCACGAAGAACGCAGGCAGCGCACCGGCGATGAACATCAGGCGCCACGTTTCCGCACCCAGCGGTTGTGCCGAAACAAGCCCATACCAAACAACAGCGGCGAGCAGCGTGCCCCAGCCAAAACCGGACTGCAGGAACCCGGCGCCCTTTGCGCGGGCGTGTTCCGGCCAGGTCTCGGAAACCAGCGCGACACCCGTGCTCCACTCGCTGCCCATCGCGAGCCCTGTGAAAAATCGCAACAGGCACAGCACGGTAAAGGTATTGGAAAAAGCGGTCAGCCCGGAGAACAGCGCGTAAAGGAAGACGGACCAAAGCATCATGCGTTTTCGCCCGACGTAGTCGGCGAGAATGCCGCCGATCATGCCGCCCACGCCCCAGCCGAGCAAGGTGATGCCAATCACGCCGCCCGCATAGATGGGCATCGAGAAGGCCTGCGTCGGCGTCAGCACCGATTTGAGCATCGGCGCGAGCACGACCACGAGCGCGAGCGCCTCGAAGCCATCGAAGATCCAGCCGAGGAAGGCGCCTCGCAATACGCGCCAGTGTGCGGTCGTCAGGCCGTCGTACCAGCGCGTTTTCGACGGCTGCGCGATGTGGGTGTCTTGCATGATGGTGTCTCCTGAAGAACGTTGTCTCGACGCTTTCTTTGGTCGTCTGTGAGTAAAGCCCAGTTAATAATGCAGCAAAGTGAAAAATGTCAGGTGCGTGATTGAGCGGATGTGCCGCGCTGAATGGCTCGTTCGCGAATCGAGGCAAAGTCGGCCGGGCGCGGATGCAGGTCGAGCCGTCGCCCCGCCTTCACGATCTGGCTTGGCGTATCGTGGCCGATCAGCGTCGGCAAGCGCTTCGACGTGTCGATCAGTGCTCCCAGATCGACGCCCGTGTCGTAGCCCATCAGCTCGAGCGCGTGTACGATTTCCTCGCTGCATACGTTGCCGCTGGCACCCGGCGCATAGGGACAACCGCCGATGCCGCCCAGTGACGCATCAAAGCGGTCGGCGCCCGCATCGATCGCGGCAAGCACATTGACAAGGCCCATGCCGCGCGTGTTATGGAAGTGCAGCGTGAACTCGGTCTGAGGCCAGCGCTCGACGCAAAGCGCGGTCAGCGCGGCGACCTGCTGCGGAAAAGCCATGCCGGTCGTGTCGCATAGCGTGACGCCTCGTGCGCCAGCCTCCTCGACGAAGCGTTGTATCCACTCGATCACGGTGTCTGTCGGTACATCGCCCTCCATCGGGCACCCGAATGCACACGACAGCGAGATGTTGACCGGGAGTCCGGCATCGCGGGCGATGCCGGCAACCTGCCTCAGCCCATTGAACGACTGATCGCGCGTCATCCGCAAGTTGGACAGGTTGTGGCTCTCGGTCGCTGACATCACGAGATTCAGCTCGTCAGCGCGCGCGTCGATCGCGCGTTCTGCGCCCCGCACGTTCGGCACGAGTGCCGTATAGACAACGCCCGGCTTGCGCTCGATTTCACGCAACACAATCTCGGCATCGCGTAACGCGGGAATCGCGTGCGGCGACACGAAAGCCGTTACCTCGATCTTCGCCACGCCTGTCCCGGAGAGCGCGTCGATCAGCGCAATCTTGTCGCGCGTCTCGACGAATGTGCGTTCCGACTGGAAACCGTCGCGCGTGCCGACTTCCTGCATGTAGATGCGCCGGCGTTCCCCGTTCCAGATGTTCATGCGATTGTCCCTCTGTCGCGCAGCTCGGCAATCCGGCTTTCGGAAAGGCCGATCTCGCGCAAGATGTCATCGGTGTCGTCACCGAGCTTCGGCGCCGACGAGCGCACGGAACCCGGCGTGCCCATCAGTTTGGGCACGATGCCCGGCACGTCGACGTCATAGCCGTCGCGCGTGGTCTGTCGCAAGATCATGTCGCGTGCACGGTAGTGTGGGTCCTCCGCGATGTCACGCGCCGTATAGATCTTGCCGGCGGGCACGCGTGCCTCCGTCAGCGTGGCCAGCACATCCTCGGCCGAACGTTGCGCTGTCCACGCTCCGATGGTCCGGTCGAGTTCGTCGACGCGCGCGACACGCCCGGCGTTGTTCGCGAGCGCGGGGGCATCCGCTAGATCGCTGCGGCCGATCGCCGTCATCAGGCGCCTGAAGATGCTGTCGCCATTACCGGCGATGAGCACATATCCATCGGCACATCGATACGCATTGGATGGCGCGATGCCGGGCAACGCGCTGCCGGCGGCTTCGCGGACCGCCCCGAACGCGCTGTACTCGGGAATCAGGCTCTCCATCACGTTGAAGACCGCTTCGTGAAGCGCCACGTCGATGACCTGCCCCTTGCCACCGTTCGCGTCGCGGTGATAGAGCGCGGTGAGCACGCCGATCACGCCATGCAGCGCGGCGAGCGTATCGCCGATCGAGACGCCGCAGCGCACCGGCACGCGGCCGGGATCCCCGGTCAGATGCCGCAAGCCGCCCATTGCCTCGCCGATCGCGCCAAATCCTGGCAAATCACGGTAAGGTCCCGTCTGGCCGTACCCCGAGATACGAAGCATGATGAGCCGAGGGTTCAACTCGGCCAGTTGCTCGTAGCCCATTCCCCAGCCTTCGAGGGTGCCCGGCCGGAAGTTCTCGATGAGGATGTCGGTCTCGGAGATCAACTGGCGGGCGATGTTCTGGCCTTCGGCGCTGCGCAAATCGAGCGCCAGCGAACGCTTGTTGCGCGATTGCACCTGCCACCAGACGGAAGTGCCGTCCTTCATCAGGCGCCAGTTGCGCAGCGGATCGCCGGCACCTGGAGGCTCG
>NZ_JAHACR010000364.1 GCF_018375725.1 Burkholderia sp.
CTGCTGGATCAGCCATGCGATCCGCGTGATCAGAACGAGCGTCTTGCCGCTGCCCGCCCCTGCGAGGATCAGCGCCGGTTCGTTCGGCAACGTGACGGCTGCATATTGTTCAGGGTTGAGATTCGCGAGCAGATCAGGCATGGAATGGCAACGGACGTGCGGTGGAAAGCTGGCCCGCCATTATAAATCCGCCGCGCCGCTTGCCGGGATCGATGCCGTGCGACGCGTTCGCGCGCGCAGCGATGACCGGTCGTTACGCATCCATTTATAATTGCGGGTTTACGTATCCAATTCACGCATTTTTCGGCAGATTTCCTACCATGAGCGATAGCACGCTTGCGAAGAGTTTCGAGCCCCACACCATCGAATCCCAATGGGGGCCGGAGTGGGAAAAACGCGGCTATGCCGCCCCGGCGTTCGATCCGAGCCGGCCCGATTTCGCGATCCAGCTGCCGCCACCGAACGTCACGGGCACGCTGCACATGGGCCACGCGTTCAACCAGACCATCATGGACGGCCTCGCCCGCTATCACCGCATGCTCGGCGAGAACACGCTGTGGGTGCCGGGCACCGATCACGCAGGCATCGCGACGCAGATCGTCGTCGAACGCCAGCTCGACGCGCAAGGCGTGTCGCGTCACGACCTCGGCCGCGAGCAGTTCGTCGAACGCGTCTGGGAGTGGAAGGAAAAGTCGGGTTCGACCATCACCGGCCAGGTGCGCCGCCTCGGCGCGTCGACCGACTGGTCGCGCGAGTACTTCACGATGGACGACAAGATGTCGTCCGCCGTGCGCGACGTGTTCGTCACGCTCTATGAACAGGGCCTGATCTATCGCGGCAAGCGTCTCGTCAACTGGGATCCGGTGCTGTTGACCGCCGTGTCCGACCTCGAAGTGGCGAGCGAAGAGGAAAACGGCCATCTGTGGCACATCCGCTACCCGCTCGCCGACGGCTCGGGCTCGCTGACGGTCGCGACGACGCGTCCCGAGACGATGCTCGGCGACGTCGCGGTGATGGTCCACCCGGAAGACGAGCGCTACAAGCACCTGATCGGCAAGACCGTGCAACTGCCGCTCACCGGCCGCGAAATTCCGGTGATCGCCGACGACTACGTCGACCTCGAGTTCGGCACCGGCGTCGTGAAGGTCACGCCGGCGCACGATTTCAACGACTACCAGGTCGGCCTGCGCCACCAGCTCGCCCCGATCGAGATCCTCACGCTCGACGCGAAGATCAACGACAACGCGCCGGAACAATACCGCGGTCTCGACCGCTTCGACGCGCGCAAGACGATCGTCGCCGATCTCGACGCGCTCGGCCTGCTCGATTCGGTGAAGCCGCACAAGCTGATGGTGCCGCGCGGCGACCGCACGGGCGTCGTGATCGAGCCGATGCTGACCGACCAGTGGTTCGTCGCCATGACGAAGCCGGCGCCGGAAGGCACGTTCAACCCGGGCAAGTCGATCACCGACGTGTCGCTCGACGTCGTGCGCGACGGCCAGATCAAGTTCGTCCCGGAAAACTGGACGACCACCTACTACCAGTGGCTCGAGAACATCCAGGACTGGTGCATCTCGCGCCAGCTGTGGTGGGGTCACCAGATCCCCGCCTGGTATGGCGAGAACGGCGAAGTGTTCGTCGCCCGCAACGAGGAAGACGCACGCGCGCAGGCCGCCGCGAAGGGCTACACCGGCGCGCTCAAGCGTGACGAGGACGTGCTGGACACGTGTTTCTCGTCGGCGCTCGTGCCGTTCTCGTCGCTCGGCTGGCCGAACGAGACGCCGGAACTGTCGCACTTCCTGCCGTCGTCGGTGCTCGTCACCGGCTTCGACATCATCTTCTTCTGGGTCGCCCGGATGGTGATGATGACGACCCACTTCACCGGCAAGGTGCCGTTCCACACGGTCTACGTGCACGGCCTCGTGCGCGATGCGGAAGGCCAGAAGATGTCGAAGAGCAAGGGCAACACGCTCGACCCGATCGACATCGTCGACGGCATCGATCTCGAAATGCTCGTCGCGAAGCGCACGACCGGCCTGATGAACCCGAAGCAGGCAGCGACCATCGAGAAGAAGACGCGCAAGGAATTCCCGGACGGCATCCCGGCGTTCGGCACCGATGCGCTGCGCTTCACGATGGCGTCGATGGCGACGCTCGGCCGCAACGTGAACTTCGACCTCGCGCGCTGCGAAGGCTATCGCAACTTCTGCAACAAGCTGTGGAACGCGACGCGCTTCGTGCTGATGAACTGCGAAGGCCACGACTGCGGGCTCGACAAGCCGGAAGTCTGCGGCGCGGGCGATTGCGGCCCGGGCGGCTACCTCGATTTCTCGGCGGCCGACCGCTGGATCGTGTCGCTGCTGCAGCGCACCGAGGCCGACATCGCCAAGGGCTTCGCGGACTACCGCTTCGACAACATCGCGAGCAGCATCTACAAGTTCGTCTGGGACGAGTATTGCGACTGGTATCTCGAACTCGCGAAGGTGCAGATCCAGAACGGCACGCCGGAACAGCAGCGCGCGACGCGCCGCACGCTGCTGCGCGTGCTGGAAACGGTGCTGCGTCTTGCGCATCCGGTCATCCCGTTCATCACGGAAGCGCTCTGGCAGAAGGTCGCGCCGCTCGCGGGCCGCTACCCGCAAGGCAAGGCCGAGGGCGAGGCGTCGCTGATGACGCAGGCCTACCCGATCGCCGACCTGTCGAAGATCGACGAAGCGTCCGAACAGTGGGCGGCCGACCTGAAATCGATCGTCGACGCATGCCGCAACCTGCGCGGCGAGATGAACCTGTCGCCGGCGACCAGGGTGCCGTTGCTCGCGGCCGGCGAAGCCGACCGCCTGCGCTCGTTCGCGCCCTATGTGCAAGCGCTCGCCCGCCTGTCCGACGTGCAGATCCTCGCCGACGAGGCCGCGCTCGACAAGGAAGCGCACGGCGCGCCGATCGCGATTGTCGGACAGAACAAGCTGGTGCTGAAGGTGGAGATCGACGTCGCGGCCGAGCGCGAGCGCCTGTCGAAGGAAATCGCGCGCCTGTCCGGCGAGATCGTGAAGTGCAATGCAAAGCTCGGCAACGAGGCATTTGTCGCGAAGGCGCCGCCCGCCGTGGTCGAACAGGAGCAAAAGCGCCTGGCCGAATTCCAGAGCACGCTCGCCAAGCTGAGCGCACAGCTCGAGCGGCTGCCGGCGTAACGGGCCGTCAGGCCGGTTGCCGTCCACTATAATGCGCGAATGAACGTAGCCCCGTCAGAACGGGGCGAATTGAGGAGCGAAAGTTCGATTATGTTGAAAGTCACCAAGGCGGTATTCCCGGTTGCAGGCCTCGGAACGCGCTTTTTGCCCGCGACGAAGGCCAGCCCGAAGGAGATGCTGCCGGTTGTCGACAAGCCGCTGATCCAGTACGCGGTCGAGGAAGCGATCGCCGCCGGCATCACGGAAATGATCTTCGTCACCGGGCGCAGCAAGCGCGCGATCGAGGATCATTTTGACAAGTCGTACGAAATCGAGGCTGAGCTCGAAGCGCGCGGCAAGGAACAGCTGCTGGAGCTGGTGCGCAGCATCAAGCCGAGCCATGTCGACTGCTTCTACGTGCGTCAGCCGGAAGCGCTCGGCCTCGGCCACGCGGTGCTGTGCGCGGAAAAACTCGTCGCGGACAACCCGTTCGCGGTGATCCTCGCCGACGACCTGCTCGACGGCGAGCCGCCCGTGATGAAGCAGATGGTCGACGTGTTCGACCATTACCACAGCTCGGTGATCGGCGTCGAAGAGATCCCGCCGTCGGAGACGAAATC
>NZ_JAHACR010000365.1 GCF_018375725.1 Burkholderia sp.
TCCGCCAGCGCCGGCCTCACGCCTCGATCGCCTGGATCATCTCGTCGCGATACAGCCCGCGCGGCGGAAACGCGACGATCGGCACCGGATCGAGGTCGACCGACGGATGCTTCGCGCTGTCGATCCACTGCAGCTTCTCGGGCCAGCGTGCGACCGCCTCGCGGCTGCCGCGCCGCTGCTTGATCAGCGCAAGATCCAGATCGCCGCGATCGTAGGCGCCAACGATGTCGCGGCTCAGCCCGCACGTCACGTCGAGCTTCACCTGCGGATGCTGGCGTTTGAACGCGGCGAGCGCATGCGTCGTGCGACCCGCCGCGAAATCGTCGGGCACGCCGAGCCGCACCGTCAGCGCGACCGCCGCGCCGGACAGCGCCTCGAGCATCTCGTCGTTGAGCGCGAGCATCCGCCGCGCATAGCCGAGCAGCGTCACGCCCGCGTCGGTCGGCCGCACGTCGCGCGTGCCGCGATCCAGCAGCCGGTGTCCCGCGATGTCCTCCAGCCGGCGCACTTTCTGGCTGACAGTCGACTGCGTCGAATGAAGTCGCACCGATGCCGTCGTGAAACTGCCGCAGTCGGCGACCATCACGAGCGCGCGCAGCAGATCGAGATCGAACAGAGGTCTATTCATTTCCGCACTTTCATGGATCCGGGCATGTCGTTTTCACATGTGCCGGTCGATTTTTAGCATGGGCCGACCGTGACGGGCAATGGACGTTTTTGCCGGCATGACGGAGGGGCGGCGCGTGTCGGGCCGCAACGGTTCGAGGTTCCTGCCGGCTGCGCTTTCCGTGGTTGCATTGCGGTATAGACAGCAAGCGAGTTGCATGAGGATGCCGCAATAAAACGCCGGCCGTAACGCGCATGTCGACATTGCGTTGCCGCGCCTTCCAGCGAACGCGTGGCACTGTGGTGCGCACGCGTCAGGCAGGGTAAACCATCGAAATTCCGCGGATTTATCCCGAATTCGCCGTGAAAGCCCGTCTGCATCGGCTAGCGGTGCACATCGTTCGTGCCGCCTCGAGCGATGGAGATCACAACCGCTTGCGCTCAAAAAATGAGCGGTCTAGACTGCGACGCAGTTCGAGCGAAATCCCGAACTTTCGTGCTTCACGCGCGCAAGTCAGCGCAGCCTCTCCAACCGGACGCCAGGGCAGCCGCCCGCCGCGTCGAGACCACCGAGGAATGGCCATGAATCGCATCGCAAAGTTACTTGTCACCGTGCTGGCGCTCGCGCCGCTCCCGTCGTTCGCCGGGGAAGCGGCGACAATCCGCTGGGGCATCGATCCGACGTATCCGCCGTTCGAGTCGAAGCGGCCGGACGGTTCGCTGGCCGGTTTCGACATCGATCTGCGCAACGCGATCTGCGAACAGTTGCGTGTGAAATGCACGTGGGTCGAACAGGGCTTCGACGGCATGATCCCGGCGCTGCGCGCGAAGAAGTTCGACGTGATCATGTCGGCGATGACCGCGACCGACGAACGGCTCAAGCAGATCGATTTCTCGAACAAGCTGTACGCATCGCCCGCCGCGCTGGTCGCGCCGCTCGGCTCGAAGCTGCTGCCGTCCGCGGCGTCGCTCGCGGGCAAACGCATCGGCATCGATCAGGGCACGACGCAGGAGGCTTTCGCGAAGGCCGAGTGGGCACCGAAGGGCGTCACGATCGTGCCCTACCAGAATCAGGATCAGGTGTATCAGGATCTCGTCAACGGACGGCTCGACGCCGCTTTCCAGGACAAGACGCAGGCCGGCTATTCGTTTCTCAAGACCGAGCGCGGCAAGCGCTTCGCGTTCGCAGGCCCCGACGTGACCGACGTGCGCATCACCGGGCACGGCGTCGCGATGGGGCTGCGCAAGGACGACGCCGCACTGAAACAGCGCCTGAACCAAGCGATCGCCGACATCCGTGCGAACGGCACGTATCAGAAGATCGCCGCGAAGTATTTCGACTTCGACATCTACGGCGCGAAGCAGTGAGTCCCACATGCATGCAACCGACAGGCACACCATGACCATCGACATCCATGAACGCGTCGCGCAAGCCGTCACGCCCGAATTGATCGAGGCGTTTCGCGCGGACGGCGCAGTCTGCATCAAGGGCATCTTTTCGCCGGGCGAGATCGACACGCTCAAGGCCGGCATCGACGCGAACCTCGCGCATCCGAGCGAACGCGCGAAAGTCGCGAGCCGCCCGGACGATCCCGGCTGGTTTTTCGAGGACTTCTGCAACTGGCAACAGAACGGCGCCTATCGCGACTTCATCGCGAAGTCGCCCGCGCCGTCCGTCGCGGCGGCGTTGATGGGCGGCGGTGCGGTGCGGCTGCATCACGACCATCTGCTCGTCAAGGAGCCGGGCACGCGGCAGCGCACACCCTGGCATCAGGATCAGCCGTACTACAACATCGAGGGCGGCGACAACGTCAGCATGTGGATTCCGGTCGATCCGGTGCCGCTTGCCTCGACGCTGGAGTTCGTCGCCGGCTCGCATCGCGGGCCATGGCTGATGCCGCGCACGTTCATGGACAAGGAGGCGAAATGGTTTCCGGAAGGGAGTCTCGCGGATCTTCCGGACATCGAAGCGGACCGCGACGCGTTTCCGATTCGCCGCTGGGCGCTTGAGCCGGGCGACATGGTGTGCTTCCGGATGCTGACGCTGCATGCGTCGGGCGGCACGCAGCATCGCCGCCGGGCCTTTTCGATCCGTTTTATCGGCGACGATGTCCGTCATGCGCCGCGGCGCTGGAAGACGTCGCCGGATTTTCCGGGGCTGGCCGACGAATTGCCCGGCGGCGCGCCGATGACGCATCCGCTGTTTCCGGTCGTCTGGTCGAAGGCGCGCGGACAGATAGCGGAGATCTGAGCTGACGCGTGGAGCCGCATCACCGGGCGAATCAGGTCTGACGATGCGCGGCGCCGGGCTTGAAACGCGATCCGAGCCGGTAGCGGTTGCCCGGATGCAGGAAGTGCACGAACGTGACGGGCAGGCCGTTCGTCCAGGTGCGGCGTGTGAGCGTCAGGCACGGCTCGGCGGCGGACATGTCGAGCAGTTTCGCCTGCTCGCCTGTCGGCAGCGACGCGTCGACGACGTGCTCGATTTCCAGCTCGACGTGCGACACATTGTTGTACAGGTATTCGGACGGCGGTTCGATCCGGAAATCCTGATCGATGAAGCCGGGCGCGGCGGCCGGGTTCACGTAGCGGTCTTCGAGCTGGATCGGCCGGCCGTTTTCCTCATGCACGCAGACGACGTGAAAGACCGGCGTGTTGACCGGCAGCCCGAATGCCGCGGCGACGTCGAACGGCGCCGGCTCGCGCGCCTGACTGACGATGCGGCAGCGATAGGCATGCCCGCGCGCGCGAATCTCGTCGCGGATATGCGCGATCATCAGCAGATTCGATTGCGGCTTGTCCTCGGCGACGAAGGTGCCGACGCCGCCGATGCGTTTCAGCGCGCCTTCGTCGGTCAGTTCGCGCAGCGCACGGTTCACCGTCATGCGCGCCACGCCGAACTGCCCGGCCAGATCGAGTTCGGACGGAATGCGATCCCCGGGTTTCCAGTCGCCCGACCGAATCTTCTGGCGGACGAGTGTCTTGATCTGCTGGAAAGGCGCGGCGGTCTTCCGGACCATCTGGTTTCCTTCGGAAGGAGAGACGGGGAATTCTATCTCGGATCAACCGGCCTTCAATTCGCGCAGATCCGCCGTCGGCGCGGTGCCGAACGCATCGCTCAGCGCATAGTCGAGCAGTTGCCGCGCGGCGTCGTCGGGCATCG
>NZ_JAHACR010000366.1 GCF_018375725.1 Burkholderia sp.
GTCTCGATCTGCGCGCCGCTGATCGCCGCGGGTTTTTCGCAGAGCACGGCCTTGCCGGCGGCGAGCGCTGCACGCGCATAATCGGCGTGGCTGCCGTTGAGCGTGGCGATGTAGATCGCATCGACGTCGCCGGCGAGGAGCATCTCGAGGGTGGCGGCGGGCGTGCCGCCGTGGGCCGCGCAGAACGCTGCTGCGGCGTCGGCGCGGCGCGCCCAGACGCCTGAAAGCGCGGCGCCGGGCACATGGGCGAGACTGTGCGCGAAGCGGCGCGCGATGCTGCCCGCACCGACGATGCCGAAACGTATCGGGCGTGTATCGAAATCGTTCATCCGGATCTCTGTGTCGGTCGTATCACGATGACCGACACCAAGCCGGCCTGCCGTCATGATAAACGGCAGGCCGGCGACCGGACGCGCACACTGCGCGCCGCGTCAGGCGCGCATGGGCACCTCGACGGAAAAGTCGCGCGAGATTTCGTCGGCGCTGAAGTCGATCAGCGCCAGCGAGGCCGCCTCGGCTTCGCGCGGATCCCGCCGCTCGATCGCATCGACGACGCGCGCATGCGCCTTGACGGCGACATCGTGTGCGCCTTCCTTCTGCGCGACGCGCGGGTTCACGAGCTTCACCGCGCCGCGCACGATCGCGGCCATCTGCTGGAAGAACTGGTTGCCGCTCGCGTGGACGATCCGCGTGTGCAGCAGTTCATCGGCCGCGTCGTAGCCGGCCTCGCCCGGCTGCAGTACCTTGAATGCCTCGAAGGCCTCCCGAATGCCGGCGACCTCGGTCGCGCTTGCGCGCACCGCCGCCTGCGCGCAGGCGCGCGGCTCGATCAGCATCCGGAATTCGATGACGTCGCGCATGAACTGCGGGTCGGGCTTGGCCCGGAACCGCCAGCTGACGACATCCTCGTCGATCATGCGCCAGTCGCGCATCGGCCGCACGCGCGTCCCGACCTTCGGGCGGACATCGAGCATGTCGCGTGCGAGCAGCATCGACAATGCCTCGCGCATCACCGTGCGGCTCACGTCGAAATCCTTCGACAGCACGTCCTGCGGCGGCAGGATGCCGCCGTACTTGTCCTCGACAATGCCCGCGACAAGTCCATCCATCACTTTAGCGACCAGTGACCGGTCTTTGCCCTGCTCCATGACACCTCCCCGTGCGTCTCTATTTACTGCGAATCACTGCTCCGCAGTTCCGCCGGCCCTGTTACCACTTTTGTTCTTATGATCTATAAGTTGATGAGTTTCGAGGCCGTTTCGCTATCTGGTAAACACCTGACAGGGTTATCCCTCCTCATGACAGGGAGATTGACGAGGCTTCAAAAAAAGCCCGGCAAGCGCGCTTGGCGCTTGCCGGGCCTCGATTTCAACCAGCGTTGACGACGCAGTGCAGGATGCACTGCATCTCGGTGTCGTCAGCCGCGCGGATACACGATCGTCTCGACGCCGCTCTCCGTGCCGAGCAGGCACAGATCCGCACCGCGTACCGCGAACAGTCCGACCGTCACGACGCCCGGCCAGCTGTTGATCTGTGCTTCGAGACCGCGCGGCTCGACAATCTGCAGACCTTTCACGTCGATGATCTCGTTGCCGTTGTCGGTGATGTACGGCGCACCGTCCTTCGTCACGCGCAGCACCGGCACGCCGCCCAGCGCCGCGACGCGCCGGCCGATCGCCGTGCGCGCCATCGGCACCACTTCGATCGGCAACGGAAACGCGCCGAGCACCGGCACACGCTTGCTGGCGTCCGCGATGCAGACGAAGGTCTCGGCGACCGACGCCACGATCTTCTCGCGCGTCAGTGCACCGCCGCCGCCCTTGATCATCGCGCCGCTCGCGTCGATCTCGTCCGCGCCGTCGACATAGACCTGCAGCGCATCGACGTCGTTCAGGTCGAAGACCTGGATGCCGTGCGCCTTCAGGCGCTCCGTCGTTGCGATCGAGCTGGATACCGCGCCGCGATAACGCGACTTGACGGCCGCGAGCGCGTCGATGAAGCAGTTGGCGGTCGAGCCGGTGCCGACACCGATCACCGCGCCTTCCGGCACGTTCTGGATCACGTAATCGGCCGCGGCCTGGCCGACGAGGCGTTTGAGTTCGTCTTGAGTCATGAGAGGGTGAGGCTGTGGGATGGCGGAAAACCGCCAGTTTACCGGAGTCGAATGCCCGTCAGCGCGATTGCGGCATGCGACAGCTCACCGCGTGCTGCCGGAATCCTGCGCGGGGTTCGCAGCCGGTTCCGCACCGCCGTATTTGTCGAGCAGCGCCTGCGCGATCGCTTCCGTTTCCGCATCCGCGTTGCCCGAATAGTCCGACGGTCGGAAATGCATCTGGAATGCGGCGAATACGGCGCGCGTGCGCGCATCGGGCACGCCGTCCGTCGGCACGTCGTAGCCGTAGCGCGCGAGTTTCTGCTGCAACGCCCGCACGTCGGTGCTGGCGTGCGGATCGCGCCCGGCGAGACGCGCGACGACCGTCGCGTCGTCAGGCCACGCGCCGACGCCAGCCTGCGCGAGCGCACGCCACGGAAACAGCGGCCCCGGATCGAGCTTGCGCTGCGGTGCGATGTCGCTGTGTCCGACCACACGCGTCGGCAAAATCCCGTCACGCGCGACGATATCCTTCGCCAGACGAATGAGCGCATCGACCTGCGCGGGCGGATACGGCTGCCAGTTGCGGCCCTGCGGCGTATCGACCGGACCGAGGTTGACGTTCTCGATACCGATCGATGCCGCGTTCAACTCCGTCGCGCCCTGCCATGCACTCACGCCCGCATGCCAGGCCCGCTGCGATTCCGGCACGAGCTGATAGACGACCGGCATGCCACGCTCGACGCGCGGATGCGCCGGCACCAGATAATGCGCGCTGACTTCGTCGTCCGTCAGCACGCGCAATGCGCCGGCCTCGTCGACCTGCGTGTAATGCATGACGAGGAAGCGCACGCGGGAGTCGACACTTTTCGCCGTGTGCGTCGTGTCGGCATAGTACGCGCCGCGATCGGTCAGGCCCGGCGTCGTGCAGGCTGACAGCGCCGCCGCGGCGAACAGCCCGGCGGCAACGCGAATGCACCGGCGCATCCCGTACGCCCCGCTCAGGCCGCCTTCACGCGCCGCTGCCGCACGGCTTCGTACAGGCACACGCCGCTCGCGACCGAGACGTTCAGGCTTTCGACGCTGCCCGCCATCGGAATGCTCATGACCTCGTCGCAGGTGTCGCGCGTGAGCCGGCGCATGCCTTCGCCCTCCGCTCCCATCACGAGCGCGACCGGGCCGTCGAGTTTGGTTTCGTAGACGGTCGCCGGCGCATCGTCCGACGTACCGATGACCCACACGCCTGCCTCTTTCAGCTCGCGCAGCGCACGCGCCAGATTCGTCACCGTGATGTACGGCACGGTATCGGCCGCGCCGCTCGCAACCTTGGCCGCCGTCGCGTTCAGGCCCACCGCGCGATCGCGCGGCGCGATCACCGCATGGGCGCCGGCCGCATCGGCCACGCGCAGGCATGCGCCGAGATTGTGCGGATCGGTCACGCCGTCCAGCACCAGCAGGAGCGCCGGCCCCGACAGGCCGTCGAGCAGTTCCGACAGGTTCTGCGCCAGCGGAATATCCTCGACGCGCGCGACGACGCCCTGGTGGCGCTCGGTGTGCGCAAGTCCCCAGAGACGCGTCTCGTCGGCCGCGATCAGCCGCACGCCCGCTTCCTTCGCGGTGTGCAGGAAATCCTGCATGCGGCGGTCGCGACGCGTCTGGTCGTACAAC
>NZ_JAHACR010000367.1 GCF_018375725.1 Burkholderia sp.
CGCGGGCTGATGTTGCGGGGCGTTGATTCGGCCTCAGTCCATTGCGATGGCTGCGCGCTTACCCATGGATCAATGCCTTGCTTCTGCACTTTTTCGAGAAACGCCACGCGTGTGCGCCAGTAATCCGCTTGCAATTTCGCATCGATGATCCGCTGCTCCGCAGTGAACAATTCCATGCGCGCGGTCACCAGCATCGGCGCAGCGGTTTTTTCCGGTGTGGGAGCGTGACGCATCGCCCAACGGTTGATCCAGTTCACCATGTTGACCTCCCCGAGATAATGAACGAACCCGCATCGGGCAATCGCAATCAGCCGTGCGCCTGCCCGAACGCATCACGGCCGTTACCGTATTTCACCGTCGGTGTTCCATGCGCTTTCCCGGTTTTCCGCTATCGCCAGGGGGCTTCGCGGCGTTCGGCGAATGCATGGCGCGTATCGACGCATTTGGCATGGGCGAGACGCGGCTGCGCTGCCGACGCCATGCAATGAGTAACGGGAAACGTGATGCGAGACAGCCGCCGCACGATGGCTGATAGATATTTGGACATGATTTCCCCGACCCCGCTGGATTGTTTGTCGCGCCCATTGAGCCGTCTTGGCATAGGGATACCTGGCGCGTGGGAGAAATGATGCAAGTTGCAGACCAACCCCGGAGATACCAATGGATCTGGGGCGGCCCGGTCGCCAGCGATACGGCGATGAAACCTTCGGAAGGCGACTTTGTTTCAGGCGAGAAACGTCGGGTCGTCGGTGCGGGGGGGGCGGAGTATCAGGCCAGATGGGAATCGGCGAGAAAGAGCGGAGCTGTGCATCGGTCGCGCCACTGTGATCTGGCGGTATGAATCGCGGCCGAACCCACAGAAATGTTTCAACTACACAACATGGCCGGAGGCGCGTTTCGGAATGAGTCCGTCGGATGAGACCCGGCGGCATTCTGCCGACTTCTTGCCGGATATCGAATGTGCCGGGTTCATGGATCAAGGGACGATGGCCATTACCGTATAAACCCACCCCAAATCTAGCTCAGCCTCCGCTTGCGGTCGCACTAAAATTAATCGCAGCACCAGCGGACGAATACACATTGTCGGCCGTGTCTGAAACCACGAAATGTCAGCGTGGGGTGGGGGGTGGGAAGCCAAACGGCACTCAAGACTGCCATGGAAGCGGTTCGCCATATCCAGGATCCGATACCGCCATGGGATGACATCCTGACTGCATCGCGCGCGGTCGTCGGTTCGGATGCAGCTTCGCTCATCATGTTCGGCGGCGAGCAGGACTTGTTGCTGATGCGTCATCAGGGTTTTGACGCAGCGGCCGAGAAAGAGTATTGCGAGCATGCTTACTAGCACGATGCCATCGCGGAGGCGGCGCTGCGCAGTCCGGCCGGAAAATGGTGGGATACCTTCGAGCTGCAACGCAGAGGGGGTGCGGCTCGGCATCCGTTCTATGCCGATTACATGCCGCGCCATCGTATGCGTCAGATCATGGCCTTTGTGATTCTTGGCGGCCCCGACCGACGCGCGGCTATCAGCTTTCAGCGGCAGACCGCGAAGGAACACGCGATCGACAGTCTCACTCATGGCCGCGTGGCGACGTACTTGCGCATACTTGCTCACGCCATCGCCGAGCGTGAGCGGCAGGGCAATGTGCAACTCGAAACGCTCGAAGCCACGCTCAGCGGGCTGGGTGAGGCCACCTTCATTGCGAGCCCGAATGGCCGGATTCAGCGCTGCTCGACTCGCGTCGTTGAAATGCTGCGCGAAGCCGGCATGCTCGGTAGCTCCGAGCACATCCTGACCCATTATCGTCCGGACGTTATCGCGGGACTATTGACTGCGCTCAATACCAGCGCCCAGCAGGGCAACGCGACATCGTTCGCGGCGCCGACTTCCTGGGGGCAGTGCATCCGTTTGTCCTGCACACGCCAGTCAGAGCTGGTGCGGTTGGGGGCTTTGTTGTTGTAGACCCTGTCCAGTGAGTGTTGATGGAGGGAACATGGACGGCTTGGGCGACCTATTGCTGACTCTGTATCGCAGCGCACGCGAGGTTCCGCTCGAGGAATTCCAGGAGCAAGCCCTCACGTTGCTCAAGGCGTTATTGCCTTTCGATGCAGCACGATGGGGCTCGGGAATCCGCGACGCGCAGGGTGTGGTGTTTCACGCGCCGTATCTCTTCAACGACTCGCCGGACAGTTTGCATGACTACGCACCAGTGCGTGACCAGGACAAGGTCGCTTTTTACTGCATGGCGCACCCTGGTGTCACCGTGAATTGCTACTTGCCGGAGCAATCCCGACATTCGAAAGAACTGGAAGACTACGCGCTGCGTTATGGTCACGAGCATGGCCTTGTCACCGGATTCCATAATCCTGAAACGGGTGTGCTGGTCTCCGTTTCGCTATATCGCGCCTCGAAAGAACGAGCCTTCTCCGAGGCCCAGCGTCAATTGATGCAGGCGGTGTTTCCACATCTCCAGGAGGCACTCAAGATTAGCCAGACGCTACAGGCAGAGCGTTACCGTGAGGCGGGCGGCGGCCGATGGAGTGTCGCGGTGGCGGACCTGGGCGGGGTGCTATGTTTCGCGGAACCGCGATTCAGCGAGGCGTTGCAGACGGAATGGCCGGGCGCGTCCCGGCACGTGGTGCCGCGCGAACTTTTCCGGCATCTGCTCGCGACGCCATACCAGCCGTTCGCCGGGCGCCAAATCGTGGTGACCCCCTGCATTACGAAGCACCTGATGTTCCTGAAGGTGCGCGCCCGCGAGGCGCTCGACAGTCTGACTCACAGAGAGCGCGAAATTGCCGAGCTCGTGGCCGCCGGCCTGACCCATAAAGAAGTGGCGAAAACGCTGAAGATTTCCCCAGCGACAGTGAACAATCACCTGCGGGCGATTCATGACCGGATGGGCGTACACAACAACGCCGAACTTGCCGCGCAGTTGCGGCTTGCCAGCCCCTAATTACTCGGCAACCACTCGGACGGCAGCTTTTCGAGATGCATGAAGTGCCCCGCATTCAACAGTCGTGTGGTTGCGCGCGGGAAATAGCGGCGCCAGGCATGTTCGGCTGTCGGCGCATCCACCAGGACGTCCTGTGTCCCGAGGACGAGTGTGACCGGGCCGGTTACGACGGTTTGTATATTCAGCGTCGGCGTTTTCCAAAAGTCCTCAAGGATGACTTTACAAGTGTTGAAGTCAACCCACGGTTTCGTGGCTATCACATCGTAGAACCAGAGTCGGCGCTCTTCGGAGCCGGCTCCCCAGTAGGCGCTCAGGAAATCTGGCACATCACGGATGGCTTCGACGAGTGTCCAAACGTCGGCGAAGCTGGTACCGGGGCGTTTCGCTCGATGTGCAACCGAAAGCAGCCGAGCCGGATTCGGGGCAGTTGGCGCGAGGTGCTCGGCTAAGCGAGCCAGTGCCTCGGCCACATCAAATGTTGGCGCTAGCAGGGTCACGGTGCCAATGCACGTCGGCATTCGAGTGGCGAGGTCAAGGGCGATGCGCGCACCGAATGAATGGGCCAACAGATTCACCTTGCCCTGACCGGCCAACCGTCTGGCCTGGAGCAGAGTGTCGTCGAGCAGCGCCTGATACGGCTTGGCAAAGAGTACCTCGAAATGTGGCTGGTCCCACCAGTGGATATCGAGGCTGTTGCCGTACAGTTCACGCTCCACAATGGCGGACAGTCCGGGTCCCCCATGCAGGAACAGAGTGGTCGGCTGATTCACGCGCTACTCCCGATTGGCGATTG
>NZ_JAHACR010000368.1 GCF_018375725.1 Burkholderia sp.
CCTTGAACTCATCCGTATACCGCTTGCTGCTCATATCCATCTCCTTGGTCACCGTAATATACGGCTAGAAGATGGCTAGGAAATTCTGGTCGATTCAAAGCGACTTTGGTGCAAAGCTTCTTGGCGCCTGCATAAATCAACTTGCCTGCCGCGTTTCCTGCAATACCAGCGACGACGCCGCCAATAAATGCGCCAATGGCCGCGCCGATCGGGCCGAATACGGCTCCGATTTGCATGCCTATAGCTGATCCCTCGGCCATAGCAAACGTCGTAACCAAGACAACGGTGGTAATTTCACCCATGGCGTCGAGTGCCTCGTCAGTCGTGATCTCGCCGCGACCAAGTTTCCACAGCACCTTGATATTCTCCAGTGCGATATATGTCGCGGTGGCGATCTGTCCCGCTGGAGTCTGTTTCAGCAAACGGCCAAGTAGGCCACGCTTGACCGCAATCACCATGGCGCCGGCAAGCGCTGTGTGAAGTGCTGCATTTGAGGCGCTGGTCAGAGAACTGGAAAAAAATTCCCGCAGGTCGTCGCTGATCGTAGTATTGGGCTTGCCGCGCAATGTATTCCATGCGCGTCGACCAAGGATGCGCGCACCCTGGAAACCAACCGAGATGGTTGCGGAAAGCAGGGACCGTTTCATGATCTGGTGTGCGATAGCGCCACGGCTTACCTGGTCCCAACCATAGCGTTTGGACTCGCCATCTTGCTGCGCATCATATTGTTGCTGCTTCGCTTGTTCCTTAGTGAGCGGCGAGGACGATATGCCATCCACTTCGATAGTTTCAGTGCTGCCAGAGACGCCCTCGCTATGCCCTTCGGGTACCAGTTTGCGTTGGCCGCGATAGTCGCCTTGCTTGTAGAGATGATTTGTGGCTTCTGCATCAGCGCCATACTTAGACTGGTAGCGCCGCACGACCCTGCTGTCTGCATCTCGAATCACGAGATCAACGGAGTTTTTGCGATAAGGTTGCCCCAGTTCAGGTGTCATTACCTCGGCACTATAGGTACTGCCTTTGGCGGCGACATCGATATTGAAGCTGTCCACATGATGTTGTTCTGCGATGAAGCCATCGAGGTTCGTACAGCCGCTAATCGCGCCATCGGCACGCTGGATCACTTTGGCGCTATTGAGGGTAGCCTGATCTAACGCTCTCTCGATAGTTGCTGCATAGGCGCCAACATCAGCAATACCTTGGGCAGCAGTGACTCGCTCAAGACTGTCGGCGAACCAGTTCGCTCGGCTCTGGCCGGCTGCCATGGCCGCATTCAACGACGCCTTTTGGGTGTTTACCTCGCCGATGGTCGAGGCGACCTCATATGCTGCGGATTCGATCTCTGCGTCCCCGTTCCATAACGACGGATATCGGTGGAACTGTTCAACCAGCCATTGCTCGCAGGTCTGGGTGAGATCTCTTGTAGCGTATGCACTCAGAAAGGACGCGATGATTTCAGCTGCTTCGGCGGCTGCACCATCAATCGGTTTGCCTTGGGCATCGATCGGCAAACCAGCCATTTCGTCCAGATCCTCAACGGTCCCAGTGTCCGCAGCAGGAGGGAGTGGATTGGAATCGGGTACTCCGCGCTCGGCCATAAGAACGGTACTCGATTTGATCGTGTAGGCAGATTTGTCGACTGGAGAGGGACTTTCACTCGTAGATTCGTGCGTCATGTTTTCGTATCGTCTGAGAGTGCAGATTTAGTGTTTGTTGGTGCGCGAGACCTACTGGGCTAGGTGAGCCGTATCGTAGTGTACGAAAGGGACATTCTGCGTCTCGGTTTTTTAAGGGTGCTTGGTCGCATAGGTAGACTGAGACGTAAAATGTCCCGATCGGCGCATACGATGCCGCAATAACATCACAAAGCAAACGGATACCTAGATGGCAGTCTCAAGCCTAGATGAAGCGATTCTTCGCATTCTTCCCACCGAGCGGGATTCGGTCGCATGGTTGTCTACGCCGGATATACGTCGGCAGTTGGAAGCGCGTGGGCATCGTATCGATTACACGAAGAAGGTGCAAAGGCATTTGGCGGCTCTGGAAAGGAGTAGTCTCGTCATTTCGATGGCTAGCGGCCGTGAGCTACTATGGCAGCGCAAGCCGTGGCTTGCTGGCGCACGGGATGTGGCCAACTTGATGAGCGCATCCGAGGCGGTGGCATTCCACATCCTTCAGCGCTTTGCTCGGGATAAGCTTCCTGCTGCTGTCACTGGGGATATCGAGCCACTATTCCGTGCGGCTGAAACTCGGCTTTCTGAAGAAAGGGGCGATAGCCGCATCTATCGAGCGTGGGCGGACAAAATCGATTCAGTCGACAACACGTTCTCGCTGATTCGTCCGAAGCTTAATGCTGAAATTTTTCAGGTCGTAGTTACTGCGATGTTCTTCGAGCGTGAATTGCTCATTCAGTACCGGCCGGTTTACAAGGTTGATCGAGATGGGGTGATTCGGGAGAAGCGCCTGTGGCCGCTAGCGTTGGTTGAATCGGCGGGCGTTGTGTACATCGTTGCCCAAAGCCCTGACCATCCGCCTAGACCGGAGGATGGGCGGCCAAACTGGCTCAGGTCGCTTTATCGGTTGGATCGCCTTACATCGGCAACTGGATCAGGCAAAATTTTTCAGTATCCGTCAGATTTCAAGCTGCGTACTTATATCGATGCCGAGCAGGTCTTCGATTTCATGCCGGAGGCTCCGGTCATGCTAGAGCTGGCATTCGACGGAACTAGCGGAAATCACTTGAAGGAAACGCCGATGGCGAAAGACCAGCACATCGATGTGCTTCCGGATGGACGCACGAAGATAACGGGCACTGTAACTCCCAGCCTTAAGCTGCGTCGTTGGCTTCGCTCGTTAGGTATCTGCGTGGAAATTTTGGCGCCGCAATCACTGCGCGAAGAGTTTTCCGCAGACTATGTGGGTCTTGCGCGGCGATATGGGTGGGCAGGGTAGGGAGGGGGGGGGCGGAAAATCGCCATGTGACGCACGGTGTGCCTGTCGCTTCCCTAACGCTTGGCAGACAAACGGGGCGGTAGCCCGGCGAAAGCGCGAACTTCCGTGCTCTGCGGGGGCAAATTCGACGGTTCTCTGCCGGTAGCATCGTTATGTTGCTAATTGGGGTGCTCTGGCGTACTCGTCAAGGCTCCCGTCCGGTGACTGTTGACAGGCAGTACCGGAAATGGTCCAGCGCAAAGCAAAAAGCCCGGTCAGCTTTCGCTAACCGGGCTTCGTAATGCTTGGTGGGGCGTGAGTGACTCGAACACTCGACCTACGGATTAAGAGTCCGCTGCTCTACCAACTGAGCTAACGCCCCCAACAGAAGAAGAATTATGCCCGGCTTTTTCCCCCTTGGCAAGCACTTTCTGCGAATTTTTCTAAAAAGATTCGCGATCGACAGGTGCACAAGTTGGGGAAACAACGAGCCGTCGGACGCCGCGTGCTCCCGGTATGATGACGCCCACATGCGTTGCGCGGCGGTCGCGCAACGTTCTCCGGATATTCCAAGATGGACGAAAACGCAGTCCGCGAATTGCTGGACCGGCTGCTGGCTCCCTGGGTTCGCTCGCTTGGCCTGACGCCCGTATCGATCTCCGACGACAGCATCACGCTCCGCTTGCCGTTTTCCGGCGAGTTCCGTCACTCGGGCGGTGTGATCTGCGGTCAGGTATTCATGGCCGCGGCCGACACGGCGATGGTGATCGCAATCTCCGCCGCGCTCGGCGAATTCCGGCCGATGACAACCGTC
>NZ_JAHACR010000369.1 GCF_018375725.1 Burkholderia sp.
CGGCCTGCTCGACCTGACCGACAACCTCGCGAACCAGGCGATCGTGCCGCCGCCCGACGTCGTGCGGCACGATCCCGACGATCCGTATCTGGTCGTCGCCGCCGACAAGGGCACGGCGACCTTCTCCGATTACGCGAACGCCATCTCGCACGAATACGGCTTCTGGCTCGACGATGCGTTCGCGTCGGGCGGCTCGGTCGGCTACGACCACAAGAAAATGGCGATCACCGCACGCGGCGCATGGGAATCGGTGAAACGGCATTTCCGCGAAATGGGCGTCGATACGCAGGCCGAGGATTTCACGGTGGTCGGCATCGGCGACATGTCGGGCGACGTATTCGGCAACGGCATGCTGCTGTCGCCGCACATCCGGCTCGTCGCGGCGTTCGATCACCGGCATATCTTCCTCGATCCGAATCCCGATCCGGAGAAGAGTCTGGCCGAACGCGCACGCCTCTTCGCGCTCGAACGCTCCAGCTGGGCCGACTACGACGCCGCGGCGATCTCGGCGGGCGGCGGCGTCTTTCCGCGCACCGCGAAGACGATCCCGCTGTCGCCCGAGATCCAGGCCGCGCTCGGCATCGACGCCGCCGCGCTCACGCCGAACGAGCTGATCCGCGCGATCCTGCAGGCGCCGGTCGATCTCCTCTACAACGGCGGCATCGGCACCTACGTCAAGGCCGCCCGCGAGACCAACGCGCAAGTCGGCGACCGCGCAAACGACGCCGTCCGCGTGAACGGCGCGGATCTGCGCTGCAAGGTCGTCGGCGAAGGCGGGAATCTCGGCTTCACGCAGTTCGGACGCATCGAGTTCGCGCAGTGCGGCGGACGCATCAATACCGACGCGATCGACAATTCCGCCGGCGTCGATTGTTCGGATCACGAAGTCAACATCAAGATCCTGCTCGGGCTGGTGGTCGCGGACGGCGAGATGACCGGGAAACAACGCAATGCGCTGCTCGCCGAAATGACCGACGAAGTCGGGCTGCTCGTGCTGCGCGACAACTATTACCAGACGCAGGCGCTGTCGATCGCGGGCCGCTACAGCGCCGAGATGCTCGACGCCGAGGCGCGCCTGATGCGCTGGCTCGAACGCGCGGGCCGCCTGAATCGCGCGATCGAGTTCCTGCCGACCGACGACGAGATCGCCGAGCGGCAGGCCGCGAGGCTCGGCCTCACGTCGCCGGAGCGCGCCGTGCTACTCGCGTACAGCAAGATGTGGCTCTACGACGCGCTGCTCGAATCCGACGTGCCCGAAGATCCGCTCGTCGCCCAGATGCTGGTCGACTATTTCCCGAAGCCGCTGCAACAGCGCTTCATCGAGCCGATGCGCCGTCATCCGCTGCGCCGCGAGATTCTCGCGACCCACCTGACGAACGCACTCGTCAATCGCGTCGGCTGCGCGTTCGTGCATCGTCTGATGGAGGAAACCGACGCCAAGCCGGGCGACATCGTGCGCGCGTGCATCATGGCGCGCGACGTGTTCGACCTCGACGAGATCTGGCGCGACATCGACGCACTCGACAACCGCGTCCCGGACGACGTGCAGGCGCGCATGTTCGTCGATGTGGCGCGGCTGCTCGAACGCTCCGCGCTGTGGTTCCTGCGGCATCTGCAGGCAGGCGCGTTGAACGACAGCGATGTCGGTACGCTGCTCGCGCGCTGCCGCGACGCCGCGCAGCAACTCGCGCCGCAACTGCCGGCGCTGCTGCCCGCGGCCGATCTGGACGCCTTGTCCGAGCGGCAGCGCGTGCTGGTGGAAGCCGGGTTCGACAGCGGGCTGGCGGTCCGCGTCGCGAGCGGCGAGATTTCCGCCGCGCTGCTCGACATCGCCGAGGTGGCCACCGCGTGCAACCGCAGCCTGGAACTCGTCGCGGGTGTCTACTTCGCGCTCGGCACCCTGCTCAACTACGGGTGGATCGGCGAACGCGCGATGTCGCTGCCCACGCCCACGCACTGGGACATGATGGCGCGTGCGGCCGCGCTCGCGGAACTGGCCCGCCTCAAGCGGGCACTCACGACAAGCGCGCTGACGCAGTCCCCCGAATCGACGACGCCCGAAACGATCGTCGAAGCATGGTGCGGCCGGCGCGAAACCGCGCTGGCGCGCTATGCGCAATTGCTGGCCGAGCTGCGCGCGACGGGCGGCGCAAGCCTGTCGATGCTGCTCGTGATCGTGCGGGAAATGGCGGTGCTGGAACGGGCCTGACGACAGTCGCGCCGCGCCGGCGCAGCGTGGACGGCGCGGCGGCCGGCCGTCAATGCGCGGCCGCGCTGCCCGATGCCGCGCTGTCCGATGCCGCGGCGGCCGATGCCGCGGCGGCCGATGCCGCGCGGCCGCCTGCTGCCAGCGGATCGCCACGCGCCGCAAGCCGCGCGAACAATGCCGCGAGATCGAAACCTGCCGGATCGATCCGCAACGTGTCGCGCAGACATGCCTCCCACGCCTCGGCATTGTCGAAGGTGACCGTCCGGGTATCGCCCGATACGTCGCGCAAGGTCAGCACATGATTGACGAGCGTCGCGCGGCCCTCCGGGAGGACGCGGCACGCGACCAGATCGTTGACGAACAGCGAATCGGGATACGTCGACGTGAACCAGTTCCCCGCCTCGTAATCGACCCACTCGGCCGGCTTCAGCGCAAACCGATAGACCGGCTGCCAGCCGCTCGCCGTTTCGAACGCCAGTTCGATCTCGCCCGGCACCGCGGCCTCGACGACCCGGAACGTGCCGTGCGGCGTCCGCTGGCTCACGCCCGGCGCATGACGCAGCGGCGCCGTCAGCGTCACGCCGCCGAAACCGATATCCGCAAACCAGATCTCGCCATCGAGATCGACGCGCAGCAGCATATGGGTCAGCGCGGTCGCCGCCTCCGGCGGCCGCATCCAGCACACGCGCGCGATCAGCGGCGTCACGCGAAACCCGATCTGCGTGAGCGCCGTGTAGAACAGCTTGTTCAACTCGAAGCAGTAGCCGCCGCGCCGCCGGTCGACCAGCTTGGCGACGATTGCCGGCACGTCGAGCGCAACACGCACGCCGGTCAGCGGATCGAGGTTCTCGAATGGAATGGCCTGAGGTTGCAGCCGATGCAGGCGACGCAGCACATCGAGCGTCGGCGTGGCGGGGCCGTCGTAGCCGATGCGTGCGAAGTAGCGGGACAGATCGAACGGCGGGTTCATGGGCCGGCACCGGTAGCGGGGACGCCACACGATAGCACCGGCCGGAATCCCCATGCAACGCAAGGGCATCGCAAGGGACGCCCGGGTGCATGGGGACATGGCAAGTCAAGGCAGCAGCTTCAGCGCCGAGGTCGCGACCGCCGGAATCGAGATGCCCTGGCTCGTCGCGAACTGGACGGCCTGGCTCAGCGTCGTCGCGAGCGACTGCAACTGGCCCGGCGCATTCTGCGCGATGTACGACGCGGCCTGCATGTTCTGCGGATTGAGGCCCGCCTGCAGCAGCGCCGCCGGATTCGCGCCGCCGAGATTGCCAAGCCCGGACTGCAATTGCGAATACTGCGTGAGACCCTGGCCGAGCGACGCGAGGCCGTTGCTGAACGCCTGCTTGTCGACCGGGCCGCGTGCGGCGCCGCCGTTCGCGAATGCCTGGCCCAGCGCCTGCGATACCGACTGCTGCGCACCGCCCATCTGCGACAGCGCGGCCGGCGTCAGCGCGTTGCCGCCGCCGAGCAGGCTCGCCGCCATCCACGCTGGCCGCCGCGTACCGACCCAGTCG
>NZ_JAHACR010000370.1 GCF_018375725.1 Burkholderia sp.
ATCGACGGCCGCGCCGGGCCGGGCGATCGCGCCAGTTCCTGTTGCGCGGCGCCCCGACCGGGACGCGCCGCGCAACAGGTCGCGTTCCACTCTACGCGACAAGCCACGCGCGACCTCGGATATTTTCCGCAGGCATTCATTGGAGTTTCGACTGAATCGCCATCCCGGCGGCGCACCATCATTCGGGGCCTGATCATACACGCCACCGGAAACCGCAAAACTTTATGCGCATAAACATATATTTCTTATATTTTCAGTAAACGAATTTCGATCTGCGCGTATCGACAAGCTTTTTATGCGCGCACCGGATATCTTTAGACCCGCGCCGCCCGACACGCGCTACGCTGAAACCCCCTCGTTGACGGGGCACCCGACATGCTCAAGCTGCTGGTTCCGGTTGGCGATTCGCCGCGCGCGCTGCATGCAGTCCGTCACGCGACCTTCCTCTATCGGGAGCGCTGTGCGTCGGAGATCGTGCTGATCAACGTCCAGCCGCCGCTGGAAGCCACCCGCCTCGAGGCCTATCATCCGCTGTTCCGGCTGCGCGAGATCGAGCGGCACTTCGCCGAAGGCGAGCTCGCAAAGGCCGTGCAGATCCTCCGCGATGCGGGCGTCAGGTACAGCGTCATGATGAAAGTCGGGCCGGTAGCCGACACGATTGCGTCGGTGGCCGCGGAGAGCGGCTGCGACGAAATCGTCGTCACGGCGCCGCGCCGCGATCCGCTTCACGCCCTGCTTTCGCCGTTCCACCGCAGCATCCTCGACCGCCTCGTGCGCATCTCGAATATCCCGGTCACGGCCGTCCAGTAAATCGCAGACGCGCGACACGCCCGCATGCCGGTCGGGCTGCCCGCGCCCAGGGAGACGGAAAACGCCCGAATCGCGACATCGCGGGCGTCCTGTTTCGCAGCGAAAGAAGATTGCGCCGGCCGCTGCGACTACGCAGCCGGCGATGCCGGCATCACCCACCGGAACGTCAGGTTGATCCGTTCCCCCTGCAAGGCCGGCGCCTTCGGCACGCGATGCTGCCATTCCGCCTGCGTCCGGCCGCGCATTACCAGCAGGCTGCCATGCGTCAGACGATACGCATGCGTCACGCCGCTCGCGCGGTGGCGCAGATCGAACACGCGCGTCGCACCGAGGCTCACCGACGCGATCACCGGCGCATCGCCCAGTTCCGGCTCGTTGTCCGCGTGCCAGCCCATGCTGTCCTGTCCGTTGCGGTAGCGGTTCAGCAGCACACTGTTGAAATGCGCGAAACAGGTTTTTTCCACCGCGGCCTTCAGTTCGCGGACAGCGGGCGTCCAACGCGCAGGTTCGTTGCGGATGCCTGAATACACGTAAACGGCGTCCGGCTCGCCCTGCCACGCGGTGAGCCGCGGCAGCGGGATGCGGCCGCGCGGCGTGCGGATCGTGTCCTGACGCCAGGCCACTTCGTCGATCAACGCGGCCATCGCGCGATCGGCAGCCTCGGGCGCGAGCCAGTCCGGATACCAGTCCACGTCGGGCGCGGGTGCGTCATCGAAAAGATCGAACGTCGACATAACGAATCAGAATTAGAAAGTGCGGGCCAGCGCGATACATAACCCATACTAGCGAAGCGCCGGCGCCGCTGCATGAGCGGGCGCAGGGCCGGAGAACGACCGCCGGCCGCGCCGCCGCCATGCTGCCGATCACCCATCGAACCGGAACAGGGCATCGAGATTCATGGCCCCAGCGCTCCTGCCCAGCCAGCATGCCGCATATCGAAGCCCGCCATCACGTCTTTGGGAACCCGGACAGTTGGCGACTGTCGCCATGCTGATTTAATATCGGCGCCATATCATCCAGCCCGCTTTCCGGGATCCGAGCCCGATTGCGCTGCGACCGGACGATCCGGAACGCCGTCGGCGCCTGCACTCAACCCGCTTGCCGAGCCCGCCACGCAATGAAAAAAACCACGCTGCCCGCGCCCATGCGTACCGCATCGGTGCTCGTGCCGACGCTGTCGCTCGGCGGTTGCGCATTGCACGGCGCGCCCTCCTATCCGCTGTTCGGCGCGTACTTTCCGCTGTGGCTCCTCAGCGCACTGATCGGCGTCGCGGGCGCGATCGTCGCGCATCGCGTCTTCGTCGCGACCGGCTGGGCAGACACCGTGCCGCTCCAGCTGTCGGTCTGCACGGCGATCGGACTCGTCATCACCGTCATTGTCTGGGTCATCGGTACGGGGCAATTCGCATGAAAATCGCCGGCATTCGCAAACCCGCACTGAAAGGCCACCTGATTGCGCTGGCGATCGTGGCGCTCGGCGTCGCGGCTGTCTGGTACGCCTACGACCGCACGACCCGCTACCCGGCAACCGACGACGCGACGATCGACGCCGACGTCGTGCATGTCGCGTCGCCCGTCGGCGGCCGGATCGTCCGGATCGCGGTGCACGAAAACCAGCGCGTCGCCAAAGGCGACGTGCTGTTCGAGATCGACCCGGTGCCATACCGCCTGACCGTCGCGCAGGCCCAGGCCGACGTCGAACTGGCGCGCGCGTCGCTCGAGACGCGGCGCAAGAGCCTGATCGGCGAACGCTCGAACGCGGCCGTCGCGGCGGATCAGACCCGCCGCGCCGGGCACAACTACGACCTCGCGACGCGCAACGTCAAGCGGCTTGCGCCGCTCGCCGCGCAGGGCTACGTGAGCGCACAGCAGTTCGATCAGGCTCAGGTTGCGCAGCGCGACGCGGCGGTGTCGCTCAAGCAGGCACAGGAGCAGCAGCGCGCCTCGGCACAGACGATCGGCGACGACGCCGACGCACTCGCGACCCTGCACGCCCGCGAAGCCGCACTGGCCCGCGCGCAGCACGCGCTCGACGAAACCGTCGTGCGCGCCCCGCACGAAGGCCTCGTGACGGGCCTGTCGATTCTTTCCGGCGAAACCGTCGCGCCGAACCAGTCGATCTTCACGCTGATCGATGCGAGCGAATGGTTCGCCGTCGGGAATTTCCGCGAGACGGCGCTCTCGCAGATCGCGCTCGGCGACTGCGCGACCGTCTATTCGATGATCGACCGCAGCCGGTCGATATCCGGAAAGGTGGTCGGAATCGGCGCGGGCATCGCCGACACCGACCGCATCAACCTGCCGCATTCGCTGCCGATCGTCCAGCGCTCCGTGAACTGGGTGCGCGTCGCGCAGCGTTTCCCTGTGCGTATCCGGCTCGACGAGCCGGACGGCCGGCTCGTGCGCGTCGGCGCGAGCGCGATCGTCGAGGTCCGGCATGGCGCAGCCTGCCGCTGACACCCCGGCGCCCGGACCGCGCGAGATCCTGAGCCTGCTCGCGCCGTTTCCCGGACGCGCCGCGATCGCCGTGCGGGTGGCGCTCATCTGCGCGCTCACGCTGCTTGTGACCAGCATGTACGGCACGCCCGAGGCCGCGATCTCCGCGTATGTCGTGTTCTTCGTCAACAAGCCCGACCGCGTGTCGAGCATCCTGACGGCCATGGCGATGCTGGTGCTCATCACGAGCCTAATCGCGCTCGTGCTCGTCATCGCGATGTTCAGCGTCGATTACTCGGTGTTGCGCGTGTCGTGGATCGTCGTGCTGTCGATGGGGCTGCTCTACCTGACGTCGGCGAGCAAGCTGCGGCCGGTCGGCGCGATCATCGCGATGATCGTCGGCTTCGGCCTCGACCAGCTCGGCAACACGCCATTCGGCGAAGCCGCGACGCGCGGGCTGCTGTATGCG
>NZ_JAHACR010000371.1 GCF_018375725.1 Burkholderia sp.
ATCGTCTGCGCGATGCCGAGGAACAGCCCCGTGCCGAGCGCGCCGCCCAGCGCGATCAGCTGGATGTGGCGATTCTTCAGCCCGCGCTTCAGGCCGTCGTTCTCGTGTCCAGAAACCATGTCTTCTCCACTCTGTCCGCCTCCACTGGAAGCGGTGCGCCTTCGGGGTGTGCCGGGCGCCGTTTTGCTATGCCGTCGGCCGGTCGTGGGGCCGCCGGGTTGGAACTGCAATCTTCGTGTCGTATCCGATCGTCCTTCGGCGAACCCGCCAGACCGGCCGCCGGAGACCGCACGCGCCGCCTGGCGGCGACCACGCACGAAAATCGGTGCCAGTTTAGCGTCGCGACGACGAAATCGGGTTGCGTAACCCGTTCATGCAAACCCTACATTATGAGATAAGATTGCATCCGGGAGACACACGAGGAAACAAAAATGCCTGAACCGGTTCTGGATCGCATCGATCGGCACTTGCTGACGATCCTGCAGGAGAATGGCCGCGCATCGAATCTCGAGCTCGCGAAAGCCGTGGGCCTGTCGCCTGCGCAGACGCTGCGCCGTCACCGGCGGCTCGAGGAAATCGGCGCGATCCGCCGCTACGAAACGCGTCTCGACCCCGATACGCTCGGCTTCGGCGTCACCGCCTTCGTGCACGTGACGATGGAACGGGGCCATATCCGCGATCTGACGAAATTCCAGAAACTCGTCTCCGATCTGGCACAGATCCAGGAGTGTTTTTCGGTCACGGGCGATATCGACTACGTGCTGAAGGTCGTCGCGCACGACCTGAAAGGACTGTCGAAATTCCTGCTCGAAACACTGATGCGGATTCCCGGCGTGAGCGGGGTGCATTCGAGCGTTTGTCTCGACGAGATCAAATGCACGAGCGCGATGCCGGTGGCAGACTGACACGCGCACGGCCCTGACCGCGGCTCGCGAATCCGCTGCGGATTCGCACTCTTCCCGCCCTCCCGCATGCCGCGCACCATGACAGGCGCGGCCCCGCGTTTTCCCCTATCGTCCGCGGCTTGACTCGCCCCCACCGATCGACAACACTCTGCACATCGCAAGTGTGATCACAGATCGCAGATCAAACCATGGAGTCCGCCTTGGCGCCACGCATCGTCCCGCCCGCACTGAAAGCCATCGAACAGGAAACGATGGCAGACAAGGTCTATCAGCAACTGCGCGAGGCGCTGATGAGCGGCCGTTTCGCGCCCGGCCAGGCGCTGAGCCTGCGCAGCGTGGCGGAGGCGGTCGGTTCGTCGACGATGCCGGTGCGGGCCGCGCTCACGCGCCTGCGCGCCGAGCGCGCGCTGGTGGACGGCCCCAACCGCGCGCTCGTCGTGCCGCCGATGACGCCCGACGCGCTCGAAGAGCTCCGCGACGTGCGGATCGCGCTCGAAGGCTGCATCGCCGAGCGGGCCTGCGCCCGGATGAGCGACGCGCAGGTCGCCGCCGTGCGCCGCATTTGCGAGACGATGCAAACACATGCGGACGCCGGCCGGGCGCGTGCATACCTGCAAAGCAACTTCGCGTTCCACAACGCCATCTACGCGCACGGCGCAAGCGACAACACGCTCGCGATCGTCCAGAACCTGTGGATGCGGGTCGGCCCGTTCCTCAACATGGTGGCGCTCGACCTCCCCCATATGCATCGCTCGATGGATGCCCACCGCGCGATCGTCGATGCGCTCGAACGCCGCGACGGCGCGGGCGTGCGTGCGGGCATAGCGCTCGACATCGGCGGCGCGGCGCACGATCTCGCCGCCACGCTGCATGCCGAACAGACGCCGCGGCGCGTACACGCGAACACATAGCGCGCACCCGCGCCGGAGACGCCGGCAAACCGGCGGCCGAAACATCAACAACCAGGAGACAAAACAGCATGGCTGCATACGATTTGCTGAAGCCTTATGACGGCCTGCGCGTGCTCGTGACGGGCGGCGCGTCAGGGATCGGCCTCGCGATTGCGGACGCGTTCGCCGAATGCGGCGCGCGCGTGCATGTCTGCGACGCGTCCGAAGCGGCGATCGCCGCCCTCGCCGACCGCCCGTCCCGCCCCGCGATGGGCGCGACGCTGGCCGACGTGGGCGACCCGGCTGCGGTCGATCGCGTGTTCGCGGACGTGGCAGCCACGCTCGGCGGCCTCGACGTCCTCGTCAACAATGCCGGCATCGCCGGCCCGACCGGCGGCATCGACGACATCGATCCCGCGCAATGGGAACAGACCGTCACGATCAATCTCAACGCGCAGTTCCAGTTCGCGCGCCGCGCGGTGCCGCTGCTGCGCGAGTCGCAACACGGCGGGGCGATCATCGCGCTGTCGTCGGTCGCGGGCCGGCTCGGCTACGCGTACCGCACGCCCTATGCGGCCACCAAATGGGCGGTCGTCGGCCTCGTCAAGAGCCTGGCGATCGAGCTCGGCCCGCTCGGCATCCGCGTGAACGCGATCCAGCCGGGCATCGTGCGCGGCCCGCGGATGCGCCGCGTGATCGAGGCGCGCGCCGCGCAGCTCGGCATCGGCTACGACGAGATGGAAAAGCGTTACCTCGAAAAAATCTCGCTGCGCCGCATGACCGACCCCGCCGAGATCGCCGCCACCGCGCTGTTCCTGTGCTCGCCCGGCGGGCATGGCATCACCGGGCAGGCCATATCCGTCTGCGGCAACGTCGAAGTTCTCTAACGCACGCGTCTTCGCTCATCGAGAGGAATCCCATCGTGGCAACTGCCCGCAAAGTCATCATCACCTGCGCGCCGACCGGCGCAATCCATACGCCGTCGATGTCGCCGTATCTGCCCGTGACGCCGCACCAGATCGAGACGGCCGCGGTCGCGGCCGCCGAGGCCGGCGCGGCGATCCTGCACCTGCACGCGCGCAATCCGTCGGACGGCAAGCCCACGCAGGATCCGGGCGTGTTCGCCGAATTCCTGCCGCGCATCAAGGCGCGGACCGATGCGGTGATCAACCTCACGTCGGGCGGCAGCCCGCACATGACGATCGACGAGCGCCTGCGCCCGGCGCTGCATTTCCAGCCGGAAATTGCATCGCTGAACATGGGCTCGATGAACTTCGGGCTGTATCCGATGCTGGAACGCTTCCGCGAATTCGCGCATCCGTGGGAACGCGAGCATCTGGAGAAGAGCCGCGACCTCGTGTTCAAGAACACCTTCGCCGACATCGAGACGATCCTCACGCGGTGCGGCGCGAACGGCACGCGCTTCGAGTTCGAGTGCTACGACATCTCGCATCTGTACAACCTCGCGCACTTCGTCGAGCGCGGGCTCGCGAAGCCGCCCTTCTTCATCCAGAGCGTGTTCGGCCTGCTCGGCGGAATCGGTGCGCATCCGGAAGACCTGATGCACATGCGCCGCACCGCCGACCGCCTGTTCGGCTCCGACTACGTATGGTCGATTCTCGGCGCGGGCCGCAACCAGATTCCGCTTGCGACGATCGGCGCCGCACAGGGCGCGAACGTCAGGGTCGGGCTCGAGGATTCGCTGTGGATCGCGCCGGGCAAGCTCGCGGAGTCGAGCGCCGCGCAGGTGCTGAAGATACAGCAGGTGCTCGAAGGTCTGTCGCTCGAGATCGCGACGCCCGCCGAAGCGCGCGCGATGCTCGGTCTCAAGGGCGGCGACGCGGTCAATTTCTGACCCGCTGCCCGGCCTTCACAACAAGCAAGCGCAGAGACACGGCGCCGGCCCGGGCCGGCG
>NZ_JAHACR010000372.1 GCF_018375725.1 Burkholderia sp.
CTTCAAGTACTGCTCGACGTTCGACTCGACCGACGCCGGCAATATCGGTCCGGTCGCCGATGCGCTGCTCGACGCAGCCGGCGGCGGCTTCACGATCGCGTGCCCCGCGTTCCCGGAAAACGGCCGCACGATCTATCGCGGCCACCTGTTCGTCGGCGATCTGCTGCTCAATGAATCGGGCATGGAAAACCATCCGCTCACGCCCATGAAGGACGCGAACCTCGTGCGCGTGCTGCAGCGTCAGACGGAATCGAAGGTCGGCCTGCTGCGCTACGACGCGATCGGCCTGGGCGCCGCCGCGGTGCGCGCGTCGATCGAACAGCTGCGCGCCGAAGGCGCGCGCTTCGCGATCGCCGATGCGCTGTCGGACCGCGATCTCTACGTGCTCGGCGAAGCGTGCGCGGATCTGCCGCTCGTCACCGGCGGCTCGGGCATCGCGCTCGGCCTGCCGGCGAACTTCCGGCGCGCCGGGCTGCTGCCCGAACGCGACAACGCTGCGTCGCTGCCGGCCATCGACGGCTTCTCGACCGTGCTGGCCGGCAGCGCGTCGAAGGCGACCCATGCGCAGGTCGCCGCCTGGTGTGCGCACCGGCCCGGTTTCCGCATCGATCCGCTCGCGGCATCGCGCGGCGAGCCGGTCGTCGAGCAGGCGCTCGCGTTTGCACGCGCGCATCTGCCGGAGCCGGTGCTGATCTACGCGACCGCGACGCCCGACGAAGTGAAGGCTGTGCAGCAGGCGCTCGGCATCGAAGCGGCCGGCCATCTCGTCGAAAGCACGCTTGCCGCGATCGCACGCGGGCTGCGCGCGCTCGGCGTGCGCAAGTTCGTCGTCGCGGGCGGCGAAACGTCCGGCGCCGTCGTGCAGGCGCTCGACGTGAAATCGCTGCAGATCGGCGCGCAGATCGATCCGGGCGTGCCCGCGACCGCGACGATCGACAACACGCCGCTCGGCCTCGCGCTGAAATCCGGCAATTTCGGCGCGGTCGATTTCTTCGACAAGGCGCTGCGCCAGCTGGAAGGAGCGGGCCAATGAGCGTCGAAGCGAAACTGCGCGAGGAAATCTGCGTCGTCGGCGCAAGCCTGTACGCGCGGGGCCACGCGGTCGGCAGCGCGGGCAACATCAGCGCGCGTCTCGACGACGGCTGGCTGATCACGCCGACCGACGCGTGCCTCGGCCGTCTCGATCCGGCCGGCATCGCGAAGGTCGACCTGAACGGCCAGGCGGTATCGGGCGGCAAGCCGTCGAAGACGCTCACGCTGCATCGCGGCATCTACGCCCGCAACGCGGAAGCGAACGGCGTCGTCCATACGCATTCGACGCACCTCGTCGCGCTGACGCTCGCCGGCGTGTGGCGCGACACCGACGTGCTGCCGCCGATCACGCCGTATTACGTGATGAAGGTCGGTCACATTCCGCTGATTCGTTATCGCCGTCCGGGCGACCCGCAGGTCGCGGCCGAAGTCGCGGCGCTCGCCGACCAGGTGCGCGGCGTGCTGCTCGAACGCCTCGGCCCGGTCGTGTGGGGAACCTCCGTTTCGCAGGCATCCTATGCACTCGAGGAACTCGAGGAAACGGCGCGCCTCTGGCTGATGACCGAACCGAAACCCGAGCCGCTGTCCGACACGGCGCTCGACGAACTGCGCGAAGCCTTCGGCGCGCGCTGGTAATCGCAAGCCCGCCGTGTGCGCGGGGCAATCCACCCGCACACAACAATCGATCCGGCGGCGTACGCGCCGCCGGCAATGACTACCCTTGGAGACGACGATGACCTATCTCGACGCGGCCGCAGGCCGTCCACAGGCGGCAACCGCCAGCGCGGCCGAACTGGACCTGACCTACAAGAAAGTGTTCTGGCGCATCGTGCCGTTCCTGATGCTGTGCTACGTGGTCGCCTACCTCGACCGCGTCAACGTCGGCTTCGCGAAGCTGCAGATGTCGCAGGATCTCGCGTTCAGCGAGACTGTTTTCGGGCTCGGCGCCGGGATCTTCTTCCTCGGCTACTTCCTGTTCGAACTGCCGAGCAACCTGCTGATGCACCGTATCGGCGCGCGCATCTGGATCGCGCGGATCATGATCACGTGGGGGCTTCTGTCCGGCATGTTCGCGTTCGTGCAGACACCGACGCAGTTCTACGTGCTGCGTTTCCTGCTCGGTCTCGCGGAGGCCGGCTTCTATCCGGGCGTGATCCTGTACCTGACATACTGGTTCCCGTCGCACCGCCGCGCGAAGATCATCGCGGTGTTCATGTCGGCGATTCCGGTATCGGGGATCTTCGGCAATCCGCTGTCGGGCTGGATCATGCAGCGCTTCCACGGCGGCGCAGGTTTCCACGGCTGGCAATGGATGTTCGTGATCGAAGCCGTGCCGGCCCTGCTGATCGGCATCGCGACGATCCTGTATCTCGACAACAGCATCCGCAGCGCGAAGTGGCTGAACGACCGCGAGAAGCAGTTGCTCGAGGACGAGATCGCCGCGCAGCCGCAGGAAAAGGAACAGCAGACGCACTCGCTGAAGGCCGTGTTCGCCGACCCGCGCATGTGGTGGATGTCGCTGATCTATTTCGCGTTCGTCACCGGCCAGTACGGCCTGACCTTCTGGATGCCGACGCTCGTCAAGTCGACCGGCATCACCGACACGTTCCAGATCGGCCTGCTGTCCGCCATCCCGTTCATCGCCGCGATCGTCGCGATGAACGTGTTCGGCCACAGCGCGGACAAGCGCCGCGAACGCCGCTGGCATCTGATCGTTCCCGCGCTGATGGGTTCGGTCGGCTTCGCGGTCGCCGCTTCGTTCTCGCACAACACCGTCGTGTCGATTCTGTTCCTGTCGCTCGCCGCAGGCGGCGTGCTGACCTGCGCACCGCTGTTCTGGTCGCTGCCGACCGCGTTCCTCGCGGGCAGCGCGGCCGCGGCCGGCATCGCGATCATCAACTCGATCGGCAACCTCGCAGGCTTCGCGAGCCCCTACGTGATCGGCTATCTGAAAGACATGACGCACAGCACGTCGGCCGGCATGTATGTGCTGTCCGCGATGCTCGTGATCGGCGCGATCGCTGTCTGGCTCACGCCGGCCAAGCTGGTCAACCGCTAATCGACACCGGGGCGCGGCACTATCCGCGCCCCGCTCTTTCACCTTCAGGATCTGTTGCCATGCCTCGCTTCGCTGCCAACCTCTCGATGATGTACAACGAACATGCGTTCCTCGACCGCTTCGCCGCCGCCGCACGCGACGGCTTCCGGGCAGTCGAGTACCTGTTCCCGTACGACTTCTCCGCGGATGTGCTCCGTGCGCGCCTCGACCAGCACGACCTGACGCAGGCGCTCTTCAACGCGCCGCCGGGCGACTGGGCCGCGGGCGAACGCGGGATCGCGTCGCTGCCGGGCCGCGAGGACGAGTTCAAGCGCAGCTTCGACATCGCGCTCGACTACGCGCGCAGGCTCGGCTGCAAGAAACTGCACGTGATGGCCGGCCTGTTCGAACCGGGCCGGGATTTCGGACGCCATCGCGAGACGTACGTCTCGAACCTGCGGCATGCGGTGCAGGCCGCGGCCGTCGACGGCATCACCGTGCTGATCGAACCGATCAACCAGCGCGACATGCCCGGTTATTTCATCAGCCGCCAGGACGACGCACAGGCGATCCGCGCGGAAATCGGCGCGCCGAACCTGAAGGTGCAGT
>NZ_JAHACR010000373.1 GCF_018375725.1 Burkholderia sp.
CCGGGCGGCGTCGTGATCGCGGGCGAGTCGGTGCTGCTGACGTTGCGCGCCAAGCGCGACGCAGAGGCAGGCGCGGGCACGGGGGCGGGCACGGGCATGGGCGCGGGTGCGACGACCGAAGCGCACCGTCCGATCGTGCTGACGCAACCGGGCGGCCTGCATGCCCGGCCCGCCGCACGTGCGCGCGAGGCGGCGCGTGGTTTCGACGCACGCGTCGAAGTGCACTTCGGCGGCCGCAAGGCGCCGATCGAAAGCGTGGTCGGCCTGCTGGGTCTTTGCGCCGGCGAGCATGCGACGATCGAACTGGTCGGCCGGGGCGTGCAGGCGCAGCAGGCGGTCGATGCCGTCGCCCGCGAACTGCTGCGCGAAGCGCATGGCGAAGCCGAGGAAACCCCGGCACGCACGATGTCGCCTGCACCGCAACCGGCCGTGCCGGAGGCTGCCGCACCGCTCGCGCCGAACATGCTCGCCGGCGTGTGCGCGGCGCCGGGCATCGCGATCGGTACGCTGGTGCACTGGGGCGATGCGGACATCACGCCGCCCGAGCAGGCGAGCGGCACGCCCGCGGCGGAAAGCCGGATGCTCGACAAGGCGCTCGCCGCCGTCGATGCGGAACTCGACGAAACCGTGCGCCGCGCCTCGCAGCGCGGTTCGGTCGGCGAGGCCGGGATCTTCGCGGTGCATCGCGTGCTGCTCGAGGATCCGACGCTGATCGATGCGGCGCGCGACCTGATCAGCCTCGGCAAGAGCGCGGGCCACGCATGGCGCGCGACGATCCGCGAACAGATCGACGCGCTGTCGAAACTCGACAACACGCTGCTCGCGGAGCGCGCGGCGGACCTGCGCGACATCGAGAAGCGCGTGCTGCGCGCGCTCGGTCATGCGGGCGGCACGGTGCGCGCGTTGCCGGGCGAGGCGGTGCTGGCCGCCGAGGAATTCACGCCGTCCGACCTGTCGTCGCTCGATCGCGAACGCGTGACCGCACTTGTGATGGCGCGCGGCGGCGCGACGTCGCACGCGGCGATCATCGCGCGCCAGCTCGGCATTCCGGCACTCGTCGCGGTCGGCGACGCGCTGTATGCGATTCCGGACGGCACGCAGGTTGTCGTCGATGCGAGCTCGGGGCGTCTCGAACAGGCGCCGTCCGCACTCGACGTCGAGCGCGCGCGGCTCGAATGCCGGCGGCTTGCCGGCGTGCGCGACGCGAACCGGCGCACCGCGTGCGAAGCCGCCACGACGGCCGACGGCCGGGCGATCGAAGTCGCCGCGAACATCGCGACGCTCGACGACGCCCGCGTCGCGGTCGACAACGGTGCGGATGCGATCGGCCTGTTGCGCACCGAGCTGATGTTCATCCACCGGCAGGCGGCGCCGACGGTGGACGAGCATCGGGACAGCTATCAGGCGATCGTCGACGCGCTGCACGGCCGCACCGCCATCATCCGCACGCTCGATGTCGGCGCGGACAAGGAAGTCGATTACCTGACGCTGCCGCCCGAGCCGAATCCGGCGCTCGGCCTGCGCGGCATCCGTCTGGCGCAGGTGCGTCCGGATCTGCTCGACGATCAGCTGAAGGCCCTGCTCGCGGTGAAGCCGTTCGGTGCGGTGCGCATCCTGCTGCCGATGGTGACCGATGCGGGCGAGCTGGTGCGGCTGCGCAAGCGCATCGACATGTTCGCGCACGAAATGGGCCGCACGGAGCCGGTCGAAGTCGGTGTGATGGTCGAAGTGCCGTCGGCGGCGCTGCTTTCCGATCAACTCGCGCGAGCGGCGGATTTCCTGTCGATCGGCACCAACGACCTGACCCAGTACACGCTCGCGATGGACCGCTGCCAGGCCGATCTCGCCGCGCAGGCGGACGGCCTGCATCCGGCGGTGCTGCGCCTCATCGACATCGCGGTGCGCGGCGCGCAGCAGCACGGCAAGTGGGTCGGCGTATGCGGCGCGCTCGGCGGCGATCCGCTCGCCGTGCCGATTCTCATCGGCCTCGGCGTGACCGAGTTGTCGGTCGATCCGGTATCGGTGCCGGGCATCAAGGCGCGCGTGCGCCGCCTCGACTACCGTCAGTGCCGTCTGCGCGCGCAGGATCTGCTCGCCCTCGATTCGGCTCAGGCGGTCAGGGCTGCCAGCCGCGAGATCTGGCCGTTCGACTGAACGCCGCAGCCGGATGCGCACGCGGCTTCGGCATGGAGGCCGCTTCAACAAGAAAGCAATGAGATCGATACGAGACAAGGACTGGAGGACTGAATGAACGGGCATCCGTTTCTGAGGATACAAAGCCTGGGCCGGGCGTTGATGCTGCCGATCGCGGTGCTGCCGGTGGCCGGCATCCTGCTGCGCCTCGGCCAGCAGGACGTGCTCAACATCAAGATGATTGCCGACGCGGGCGGCACGGTCTTCGAGAACCTCCCGCTGCTGTTCGCGATCGGCGTCGCGGTCGGTTTCGCGAAGGACAACAACGGCGTTGCGGCGCTTGCGGGCGCGATCGGCTACCTGATCGAAACCGCGGTCATGAAGGACATCGATCCGAAGCTGAACATGGGCGTGCTGTCGGGGATCATCGCGGGCGTGACGGCGGGGCTGATGTACAACCGCTTCAAGGACATCAGGCTGCCCGACTATCTCGCATTCTTCGGCGGCAAACGCTTCGTGCCGATCATCACCGGCCTCGTCTGCGTGCTGCTCGGCATCCTGTTCGGCTACATCTGGCAACCGGTCCAGCACGCGATCGATACGGCCGGCCAATGGCTGACGACAGCCGGTGCGCTCGGGGCGTTCGTGTTCGGCTTTCTGAACCGGCTGCTGCTCATGACGGGGCTGCACCACATCCTCAACTCGCTGGCCTGGTTCGTGTTCGGCAACTTCACGTCGGCGACGGGTGAGCTCGTGCACGGCGACCTGCATCGCTTTTTCGCGGGCGATCCGAGCGCGGGCGGCTTCATGGCCGGCTTCTTCCCGATGATGATGTTCGGCTTGCCGGCCGCGTGCCTCGCGATGCTGCACGAAGCGCCGAAGGCGCGCCGCGCGATGGTCGGCGGGCTGCTGCTCTCGATGGCGCTGACGTCGTTCCTGACCGGCGTGACCGAGCCGATCGAATTCAGCTTCATGTTCCTCGCACCGGTGCTGTACGTGATCCATGCGGTGCTGACGGGGCTGTCGCTCGCGATCTGCCAGCTGCTCGGCGTGAAGCTCGGCTTTACGTTCTCGGCGGGCGCGATCGACTATGTGCTGAACTACGGCCTGTCGACGAAGGGCTGGTATGCGATTCCGCTCGGGATCGCATACGGCGTTGTTTACTACGGGCTGTTCCGCTTCTTCATCCGCAGGTTCAACATGGCGACGCCGGGCCGTGAACCGGCATCCGCCGACGATCCGGCCGCGCCGCAGGCATCCGGCGGCGTCGCCGCACCGGCCGCCGGCGCGGCAGTGCCGCGCGCGCATCGCTATATCGCGGCGCTCGGCGGCGCGGACAACCTGACGGTCGTCGACGCGTGCACCACACGTCTGCGCCTGTCGGTCGTCGATCCGGACAAGGTGTCGGAGGCCGCGCTGAAGACGGCCGGCGCGCGTGGTGTGCTCAAGCGCGGCGGCAGCAGCGTGCAGGTGATCATCGGGCCGGAGGCGGACATCATCGCCGACGAGATGCGGACCGCGATCGG
>NZ_JAHACR010000374.1 GCF_018375725.1 Burkholderia sp.
CTTCGCCGACAGAACCGTCGCGATCGCCGCCGTCAGCGTCGTCTTGCCGTGGTCAACGTGACCAATCGTACCAACGTTCACGTGCGGCTTGGTCCGCTCGAATTTTTCCTTGGCCATTTTCAACTCCCAAAAGGAATTTCACATGTTGCGCCGCGCGCAAACAGACACTGACTACTGCTGGTGCCCATGGGCAGGATCGAACTGCCGACCTCTCCCTTACCAAGGGAGTGCTCTACCACTGAGCCACATGGGCGCGTTTTACGCTTCAACTACACGAACTGGAGCGGGTGAAGGGAATCGAACCCTCGTCGTAAGCTTGGAAGGCTTCTGCTCTACCATTGAGCTACACCCGCACGGGCCACTAACGATTCCCTACCGCTCGCTGCGTTTATGTCTTGGTGGAGGAGGTTGGATTCGAACCAACGTAGGCGTAAGCCAACAGATTTACAGTCTGCCCCCTTTAGCCACTCGGGCACCCCTCCGTAGAGAACTGACGATTATGGAGGAACATCCCATTTGCGTCAAGCACATCGAGAAGATTATTTTCACTTTCTCCAAGATGACCCGCTTGACCCGCCGAAATCAATATGTTTTCGCCGGCATCATTCGCGACTCACGCCCGAATGACCAACGAATGCCATACCGACCGGCAACTGGATGCCAGCATCCTCGTCAGATTCTGCTTCTGGTGCGAACTGTGATCCGCGCCTGAAATCAGAAGACCGCCATCATACGGCGTCTTTGCCGCAAAGCCAAGTGGGTAAACACAGAAATCGGCAAATTTCATGCCGACGAGCAACGGGAAAGAGTGGCGGCGAGCACATTCGCCCGGCCCTACGGGCCCATTTCGACCAGTTGGGGCATTTGTTAGGCACATCAGGTGTGTTTTGCTTATTGGCGCAAATCGAGACGACGAGTCTTCGCACCATCCGTGTGCCACAACAGCGCGATTCGCAGCAGCGCCCCGAACACGCCCCATCGTCGCGGCGGCGCGGGACAAGGCAACGGTGGCATATCCGCGTCGATGCCGGGTCGAATGAACTCACGCTTCGACGGTTATAGGCCGCATCTGCTGCAACAATTTCACAACCACGTCCTTGCGGCCGCGGGCTCACGCCCACTTCGACCGCCGGGCGCCTACGTGGCATTCGTCGATCTCACCATGACCCGCTCACCAGCATCAGGGCGACGAAGATCGCCATGACGCAACTCTTGAAATCCTGTTTCTGGATATAAAGGCGCTACACAAGACGGCACTGGCGCCCCAGTTTAGCCAGCCGACACGTCGACCGGGTCTCCGGCTTGGTAACACCTACAACCCCGAAATTAAATTTGTAGATATCGGTACGCATAAGTAGCATTTACTACATGGACAATACTTCTACCTGGCTGCTCCTCGTTCTGACCCTGCCAACGGAAAACGCGACGGCCCGCATGCGGTTCTGGCGCGCGCTGAAGGCGAAGGGCTGCGCGGTGCTACGCGACGGCGTCTACCTGTTCCCCTTTACGGACGAGCATGAGGCAATGCTGCGCGAACTCACCGTCGCGATCGCCGACAGCGGCGGCACCGCGCACCTGCTGCGCACACCAAGCCTCGACGCGTCGCAGGAAACGGAATTTCGCGCGCTGTTCGATCGCGGCGACGATTATGCAACGTTCATTCACGGTCTCTCCGAAGCCCGCAAAACGCTCGCCGGCCAATCCTCCACCGAACTGACCCGCCTGCTGCGCCGCCTGCGCAAGGATTTCGACGCCATCCGCGCGATCGATTATTTCCCCGACGACGCGGCAACCCGCGCCGAGGTCGCGTGGCAGGACTTCGTTTCGCTCGTCGACACGGTGCTGTCGCCGGGTGAGCCCCATGCCGCGGCGCGTGTCATCCAGCCGCTCGCGATCGACGACTATCAAGGACGCACGTGGGCGACGCGACAGCGCATGTGGGTCGATCGCGTTGCCAGCGCTTGGCTGATTCGCCGCTTCATCGACGCGCAGGCGCGTTTCGTCTGGCTCGCGTCGCCAAGCGAATGCCCCGACGATGCGCTCGGCTTCGACTTTGACGGCGCGACATTCACGCACGTCGGCGAGCGCGTGACGTTCGAGGTGCTGCTAGCAAGCTTCGGGCTCGACCAGGATCCGGCGCTGCGGCGCCTTGGCACAATCGTGCACGCGCTCGACGTCGGCGGCCCCGGCGCACCCGAGGCGGTCGGCTTCGAAGCTGTGATGGCCGGCACACGCCAGCGCGCCGAAAACGACGATCAACTGCTCGAACAGATGAGCGACGTGCTCGATTCGCTGTACGCGCACTTCGCCACGAACGGAAAGAAGGAAACCGGGGGACGCTCATGACCATGACGGCAGCGACGAATGCGCCGACCTATTCGATGGGCCAGATGGTCGGATACATGCTTCGGCTCGGCGCCTTCGGATTCGGTGGTCCGGTCGCGCTGGCCGGCTACATGCGCCGCGACCTCGTCGAGCGGCGCGGCTGGATCACCGAAGCCGACTACAAGGAAGGACTCACGCTTGCGCAGCTCGCGCCCGGACCGATGGCCGCGCAGCTCGCGATCTATCTCGGGTATGTCCACTACCGGATTCTCGGCGCGACGCTGGTCGGCCTTGCGTTCGTGCTGCCGTCGTTCTTGATGGTGGTCGCGCTCGGCTTCGCCTATGCGCATTTCGGCGGGCTGTCGTGGATGCAGGCCGTGTTCTATGGCGTCGGCGCGGCGGTGGTCGGTATCATCGCGATGAGCGCGTACAAGCTCACCACGAAGACGATCGGCAAAGACAAGTTGCTGTGGGCGATTTTCCTGACACTCGCAGCCGTGACCTTCGTCACAGAATCGGAAATCGCGTGGCTGTTCATTGTCGCCGGGCTGATCGGCCTGTTCTGGCGCGCGCCACCGAAGTGGATCCACAAAGGCGGCCTGAACGCGCTCGCCGCAGCCAATCTGCCGGCCGCGAGCGGCCTCCTGGGCGGCGTCGACGTTTCCCTGCTCGCACAGATCGGCATTTTTTTCGCGAAGGCCGGCGCATTCGTGTTCGGATCCGGGCTCGCGATCGTCCCGTTCCTGTACGGCGGCGTCGTGACCGAGCACCATTGGCTCAACGACAAGCAGTTCGTGGACGCGGTCGCCGTCGCGATGATCACGCCCGGACCGGTCGTCATCACGGTCGGCTTCATCGGCTACCTCGTGGCGGGCCTGCCCGGCGCAGTGGCCGCAGCACTGGGCACGTTCCTGCCGTGCTACCTGTTCACGGTCATACCCGCGCCCTACGTGAAGAAGTATGGCCATCTGCCGAGCGTCAAGGCATTCGTCGACGGCATCACAGCCGCGGCCGTCGGTGCAATCACCGGCTCGGTGCTTGTGATCGCAAAGCGATCGATCATCGACGTGCCGACGGCACTCCTTGCGCTCGGCACGATCGTGCTGCTCTGGCGTTTCAAGAAGCTGCAGGAGCCCGTCATCGTGACGGCCGCCGCGCTCGTCGGACTGGCCGCGTATCCGTTCCTCCATCGCTGATTCAGGACATCATAGGGACGCCTGAAGAGCGACATTGTTGAGCCGAAGCACGTCGACGCCAAGAAGAAGTAAGGCTGCTGCGATGCCGCGATAGCGCGCCCGACCAAGCCGCATGGC
>NZ_JAHACR010000375.1 GCF_018375725.1 Burkholderia sp.
GGGGTGCAGGGTGCGGTCGAGCAACAGGTGCGGCATCTGGAAGACGCGCTCGGGAGCAGATTGTTCGATCGACTGCCGCGCGGGCTCGCGCTGACGCACGACGGCGCCGCGTATTTCGCGGACGTGCAGCGCGCGCTGCACGCGATCGCCGATGCCACCGACAGGCTCGTCAGGCGGCGAGCGACGCTGACGATCAGCACGACGCCGTCGCTCGCATCGAAATGGCTGATTCCGCGTCTCGCGCCATTCACCGACGCGCATCCCGACATCGATGTGCGCGTGATCGCCGATCCGCGGCTGGCGACGTTCCGCAACGACGGCGTCGATCTGGCGATCCGCTACGGCAAGCCGCCATTCGGCAAGCATCTCGCGACGCATCTGCTGTTTCCGGTCGATATCTACGCGGTCTGCAGCCCGTCTCTACTGAGCGCGCCGGCGAGCCCGCGCGACCTGACCCGTCATGTGCTGCTGCACGATGCGCACGATCTCTGGCCGGAGTTTCTGGCGGCGCTGCCGGACTCGGCGAGAATCGACGCGCACAAGGGGCTGCGCTTCAACCAGACATCGCTTGCGATCGACGCGGCGGTCGCCGGTCAGGGAATCGCGCTGGCGACCGAGCCGCTCGTCGAGCGCGACATTGCGGCCGGGCGGCTGTGCCGCCCGTTCGATTTTGCGTTTCCGTTATCGGTCGGGTTCTATCTCGTCTATCCGGCCGAGTGTCGCGATGCGACGCATCTCGCCGTGATGCGCGATTGGCTGATCGATCAGGCGATGCGTGAGCGCCCATGACGGGCACACACCGGCCGTGTCTCGCGCGGCCATGTGCGCGCCGCCCCGGTATCGGCCGCGCTGTCCGCGTCGCCTTTCCGCCTCGCCCGATCGCGGGGCTTATCCACGGCGCGATGCCTCTTCATGCTGCAATCGCCGCGCCATATGCGCGCGCGAGCCGCGCGGCGCCGTCCCGGATCGCATCGACGTCCGGCGCAGCGAACGACAGCCGCAACGAGGCGTCGTCGACGTTGTCCGCGAAAAACGCGTTGCCCGGCACGAACACCACCTTGTTCGCAATCGCGTGCGGCAGCAGCGTCGCCGACGGCACCGCCCCGATCCGCGCCCAGATAAACATCCCGCCTTCGGGCCGATGAAATGCAATCGCATCGCCGAAACCGGCGTGCAGCGCATCGCACATCGCATCGCACTTGCTTCGATACGCCTGCGTGATGCGCGGCAAATGACGCTCAACTGAACCGGCCGCGAGATATTCGGCGGCGATCGCCTGCGTCCACGGTGCGCTGCACAGATCCACCGTCTGTTTCGCAATGACGCAGCGGCGCGCGATTTCCGCCGGCGCGATCGTCCAGCCAACGCGCAAGCCCGGCGCCACGATCTTCGACAGGCTCGCAAAATGCACGATCCAGTCGCGCGCGCCGTCCACTTCGTTTGCCAGCGAGAGCATCGACGGCACCGGTTTGCCCGCGAAACGCAGGTCGCCGTACGGATCGTCCTCGACGATCAGGAAGCGATAGCGCACGGCAAGCCGCAGCAACGCGATGCGGCGCTCGCGCGTCAGCGTCGCGCCGGTCGGATTCGCGAACGTCGGCACCGTGTACAGCAGTTTCGGTTGCGCCACGGCACCGGACGCGAGCATCGCATCGAGACGTTCGACGTCGAGACCGTGGCCATCAACCGGCACCGTGACGATGCGCGCCTGTTGCAGTCTCATCGCCTGCAGCGTCGCCGGATACGCGGGCTGCTCGGTGAGCACGATGTCGCCGGGCGAGACCATCACGCGCAGCAGCAGGTCGAGGCCTTGCTGCGATCCGGTCGTCACCAGCAGCTCGGCCGACGTGCAGGTCGCGTTGCGCCGTGCCATCAGCGCGATCAGTTCGTGCTTCAGTTCGGCGAGGCCATCGGTCGGCCCGTATTGCAGGCAACGTGTCGGCTGCGCGTAAGCGCGCGCGGCGGCGGCGTTCAGTCCGTCGACGTCGAACAGGTCGCTGGCCGGATAACCGCCGGCGAAGGAAATCATGCCGGGCTCGCCGAGATACTTGAACAGCTCGCGGATCGGCGAACCGGCGGGATTCTGGAACGAGGGAGTGAACGCGTACATGTCGTCGTGGGCTCGGTTGCGGGCGCAGGCAAAACGGTCGGGATGCCGTTCGGCGCCCGAGGCGGAACACTGGCCTCCGCACGCCGATGCGCGCGGCATCGCGGGTGGAAGCGCGCCACGATTGTCGGCAGCCGTTAAGGCGGCAGCAAACGATATATGCGCACTACGTCTTGCGGTTTGGTCATGACCCACGCGTGGGGCGCGGGTCGGCACGTCGCCCTTCCACAAAACCGGACCTTCACGCAACGCCGGTTTTTGTTTTTGCGGCGGAATGCGATTGTCATAGCGACATCTGGCCGGAGACCGTATTGAGCCGACGCCAACGCCGGTAGAATGTGCGCGACCGGCGTATGTCGACCATTGGCGGAACACGCGCCTGGCGCCGGTCAGCGTCGAGCCAGATCTCAAATAGGCACGGCAACCCTGACCGGATTTCATTCGAATGCCCATTCGGACCACAATGTGTCGAACCATCATGCCATGGGCCCCAAATCATCCGGCCTCGGGTACGAAAGCACGATGTAAAGTGCCTGCCCGACGAGGTTGACACGCGAGCAAAACTGTAAAGAATTCCGTCATGCGTCGGGAACCGGCATTCGCGCCGCGCCCGCATTCCGCATCACCACCGCATCCGATACCGATCACGCCCTCCTGGAGATGACCATGTCCACAGTGACGCCCCGCGCCAGCTCGACGTCCCTGCCCGCCACGCCAACCGGCAGGCGGTTCACGCTCGGCACGCGGATCGTGTGCAGTTTCGGCGCAATTTTCGTGCTGATGCTCATGATGGCCGCGATCTCGTATACGCGTCTGCGGGCCATCGACGATGAGGCGACGAGTCTCAACCGCGATTCGGTACCGGGCCTGTATTACGCGACGTCGCTGCGCGCGGTCGTCGGCGAAGGCTACCGGCTCGTCGAGGAGGCAATCTTTGTCGACGGAGACGCCAACGCGATGAAGCGCACGCTCGATCGTCTGCCCGATGCGCTGCGGCACGAAGAGGAGGCGTTGCAGCGCTATGAAACAACCGTATTCCGGGACGACGACAGGGCGCACGTGCAGGCATTCCGGGCGGCCTACGAACCGTTTATGGCGCAATTGACCGACATCGCCCGTCTGGCGCCCGAGTCGCGCGCCGCCGCGCAGGCGGCGTTCCTCCGGTTGACGCCGGCGCGGGAAAACGTGATCCGCGCCGTCACCGTACTCGCCGAAGAAAATCATGCGCATGCGAGCGAATCGGGCAAGCTGATCCGCGCATCGGTGACTGACACCGAAGTGACGCTCGCGATCGCGCTCGGCGTCGTGCTGCTTGTCGCGCTCGCGACCGGCCTGGCGCTTCTCCGTGCGATCACGAAGCCGATGACCCGACTCCTCGAGGTGCACGACGCGATGCGTACCGGCAACCTGGCGCAACGGCTCGATCTGCGCCGCAGCGACGAGTTCGGCACGCTCCAGGACGGCTTTAACCGGATGGCCGAGGAACTGGTCGGCGTCGTGTCGCAAGCCCAGCAGTCG
>NZ_JAHACR010000376.1 GCF_018375725.1 Burkholderia sp.
CAGCGCGTAGTCGAGCCGGTATTCGTCGACGAAGAACGGCAGCCACGCGTCGCGCTGCTTCGCCATGCGGTGCAGTGCACGCACGTCGCCGCCCGCGCAGAAACCTTTCTCGCCCGCGCCGCGCAGCACCACCGCGACGATCCGGTCGTCGTGGCGGCAGCGTTCCAGCAATGCCGCCAGCTCGCGCACCATGCCGTGCGACAGCGCGTTGAGCGCCGCCGGCCGGTTCAGCGTGATCAGCGCCACGCGGTTCAGTAAGCGAAACAGCACCTCGGGCGCGGCTTCCGGAAACGCCTCGTGCGTCGTGATCGGCGTGCTCATCGGTCTTGCTCTCCTTCGGTCTGCCATTGCGGTGCGCGCTTGCCGAGAAATGCGGCCACGCCTTCGCGCGGATCCGGGGTGTCGAACAGGTCGACAAATCGCTCGCGTTCGACCGCGAGTGCGGCGCTGCGCGGCACGCCGTGTCGTGCGAGGCCGATCAGCTCCTTGCTGTATGCAACTGCGTGCGGACTCTGCCGCGCCACCTGTCGCGCAAGTGCGAGTGCCGCGTCGCGCGACGCGCCGCTTTCGACGACGTCCTCGACGAGGCCGATCCGCAGCGCGGTTGCCGCATCGACACGCGCGCCCGCGAGGATCATCTTCTTTGCCCAGCCTTCGCCGACGAGCCATGGCAAGGTCTGCGTGCCGAGCCCGCATGGCAGCAGCCCGACCGAGGTTTCCGGCAGCGCCATCTGCGCGTGGGCCTCGGCAATGCGCAGATCGCACGCGAGCGCGCATTCGAGGCCGCCGCCCATCGCATAGCCGTTGATCGCCGCGATCGTCACGAAATGCGCATCCGACAATGCTTCGAATGCCGTGCCGAAGCGCGACGCCATCTCGCGCGCCACCGCCCGATCGCCGCCGTCGAACGTGTTCAGGTCCGCGCCCGCGCTGAAGAATTTCGGGCCGTCGCCGGTCACGACGAGCGCGCGCACGCGCGTGTCCGCTTCAAGCGCGCCGACGATGCTGTGCAATTGCCGCAGTCCGTCGGCGGAAAATGCGTTCGCGGGCGGCCGTCGGAGCGTTGCGCAGGCGATCGCGCCGTCGTCGACGAATTCGAGTTCGATCATTACGCGCCCTTTTTCGGTGCGGGTTGATAGAGCCGGATCACTGCCGAGAAATCGAGCTGGCCGTCGCCGCGGCTGCTCATCGCCTGATACAGCTGCTGCGCGAGCGCGCCGAGATAGACAGGCTGACGCGCCTGCTTCGCCGCATCGTTCGCGAGGCCGAGATCCTTCAGCATCAGGTCGGTGCCGAAGCCGCCCGTATAGCCGCGTGACGACGGTGCGGTTTCGATCACGCCCGGATACGGGTTATACGTGTCCGAGCTCCAGCAGCGTCCGGTCGATGTGTTGACGATGCCTGCGAGCACTTTCGGGTCGATGCCGAGCGCGACGCCGAGCGACATGGCTTCCGACACTGCGGCCATCGAGATCCCGAGCACGAGGTTGTTGCAGACTTTCGCGACCTGTCCCATGCCGGTCGCACCGCAATGGACGATGTTCTTGCCCATGCCTGCGAGGACCGGCTTCACGCGTTCGAAATCTACGTCGCTGCCGCCGACCATGAACGTCAGCGTGCCGGCCGCTGCACCGCCCGTGCCGCCCGACACCGGCGCGTCGACGAACGCGCCGCCGTGCTCGCGCACCAGCGCGCCGAACGCCTGGGCACTTGCCGGATCGACGGTGCTGGAATCGATCACCATCGCGCCTGTGCCGAGGCCGGCGAGCACGCCGTTGTCGCCGGTCAGTACCGAGCGCACATGCGGCGCGGCGGGCAGCATCGTGATCACGCATGCCGCGTCGGTGGCCGCGTCGCGCGGCGAGCTTGCCGCTGTCGCGCCTGCGTCCTGCAAAGCACGCAATGCGTCGGCGCTCAAATCGAATGCGTGGACGTCGTGGCCTGCCTTGAGCAGATTCAGCGCCATTGGCGCGCCCATGTGGCCGAGGCCGATAAAACCGATCTTCATCGTTGTTCTCCTGTCGACCCGAGTTAGCGCTTCAGCGCTTACTCGGGTCCCATGACGTGGCTGGTCGGAGTTAGCGCTTCAGCGCTTACTTCGACCCCACGGCGGTCGACCCTACCTAGCTGGCGCTTCAGCGCTTACTCGGGTCCCATGGCGTGGCTGGTCGGAGTTAGCGCTTCAGCGCTTACTTCGACCCCACGGCGGTCGACCCTACCTAGCTGGCGCTTTGGCGCTTACTCGGATCCCATGCCCATCAATGCAACCGGATCGTCGTATTCACCGCCCCGGCCGTCGACTCGTCGTCGAACCAGCGCGCGGTCACCGTCTTTGTCTGCGTATAGAACTGCACGACCTGCTTGCCGTACGGCCCCAGATCGCCGAGTTTCGATCCGCGCGAGCCGGTAAAGCTGAAATACGGAACCGGCACCGGAATCGGAATGTTGATGCCGACCTGGCCGACATCGATCTCGCTCTGGAACTTGCGCGCCGCCGCACCGCTCTGCGTGAACAGCCCCACGCCGTTGCCGAACGGATTCGCATTGACGAGCGCGATCGCGTCATCGAGCGTGTCGGCTTCGAGCACGACCAGCACCGGACCGAAGATCTCATGCGTATAGACCGACATATCCGTGTTCACGCCGGCGAAAATCGTCGGGCCGATGAAGTTGCCGCTCTCGTAGCCCGGCACGTTCACGTCGCGGCCGTCGAGCGCGAGCTTCGCGCCTTCTTTCACCCCCGATTCGATCAGCGACAGGATGCGCGTCTTCGCCGACTTCGAGACGACCGGCCCGACATCGGTGCCAGGCTCGGCGCCTGCGTTTACCTTCAGCGTCTTCGCCTTCTCGACGATGTCCGGCAGCCAGTCGCGCGCCGCCCCGACCAGCACCGCGACCGACGTCGCCATGCAACGCTGGCCGGCCGCGCCGAATGCCGCACCGACGAGCGCGTTGACCGTCTGTTCGCGGTTCGCGTCCGGCAGCACGACCGCATGGTTCTTCGCGCCCATCATCGACTGCACGCGTTTGCCGTGCTCGCTGGCCAGCCGGTACACGTGCGTGCCGACCGCGGTGGAGCCGACAAACGAAATCGCCTTCACGAGCGGGTGCGTGCAGATCGCATCGACGACTTCCTTGCCGCCGTGCACGACGTTCAGCACACCCTTCGGCACGCCCGCCTCGATGGCCAGTTCGACGAGCTGCATCGTCGTCAGCGGATCCTGTTCGGACGGTTTCAGCACGAACGTGTTGCCGCAGACGATCGCCATCGGGAACATCCACAGCGGGATCATCGCGGGGAAGTTGAACGGCGTGATGCCGGCGCAGACGCCGAGCGGCTGCATCAGCGAGTGGCTGTCGACGCCGGTCCCGACGTTCGCCGAGTGTTCGCCCTTTTGCAGATGCGGGATGCCGCAGGCAAACTCCACCACTTCCAGGCCGCGGGTCAGTTCGCCCACCGCGTCGGAGAAGACCTTGCCGTGCTCTTCGCTGATGAGTCGGGCCAGGCGATCCATGTTCTCTTCCAGTAGCGCCTTGAAGCGGAACATCACGCGCGCGCTCTTAAGCGGAGCATGACTCGCCCACGCCGGAAACGCATGCTGCGCGGCGGCAATCGCCTGCTCC
>NZ_JAHACR010000377.1 GCF_018375725.1 Burkholderia sp.
CTGATGGCAGTCTTCGCCGCCTGCGGGCTCGGCGTCTTTCCTCTGAGCGAACTCGGCGCGAACGACGCGTCGCTGCTGCGCGGACTGCGCCGGCTCGGACGCGCGGGCGACGTGACCGAGGAGATTCACGCGATCCGTTCGCGCCGCGGCGAGCATCATCCGCTGACGTCGCAACTGCTCGCCGCGGCACGGCACACGCCCTCATAAGGCGCCCGGGCCGTCAAACGAAATATAATGACGGGCCGGCCATACGAGACAGCCTCGCGTCCTGCGCTGTCCGCGCGCATGCCGCCCCTGCGGGCGTTCGCACCCGTCACACGCAGCCCGGCGCGGCAGTTGGCCGAGCCTTATGAACCACGTCATGCACAACCGATTCCGCCTGTTCCCCGTTTCGTGCGCGCTCGCGATTGCGACCGTGCTGGCGGCATGCTCGTCGCCGCCCAAGCCGATCTATCAGCAGGAGCAGTTCGACGCGACGGCCAGCCCGTACGCGCGCACGTTCCATGCGAAATCCGACGCGACCTGCGAAGCTGCGCGCCGCGCGCTGCTGAGCCAGGGATACATCGCGACGTCGTCGCGTCCCGACGCGGTCGACGGCAGCAAGAATTTCCAGCCGAACAACGACGTTCACGTCGTGATCGAATTCCACGTCGTGTGCGCGGACGCGAACGCGGACGGCTCGTCGAGCATCGCGTACGTGAACGCGGTGCAGGACCGCTATTCACTGAAGAAGACCAACACGTCCGCGAGCGTCGGCCTGAGCCTGTTCGGCTCGCTGTCGCTGCCGATCGGCTCGACCGACGACGCCATGGTCAAGACCGCCAGCGAAACGATTCCCGCGGGCGTGTTCTACGAGCGCTACTTCAATCTGGTCGACCATTTCCTGAAGATCGATCCGACCCGCCGCGATCGCGCCACGGTCAAAGCCGCGGAAAAGGAACACGTCGCGCCGCTGCCCGAGCCCGCGCCGACGCAGCAAGGCGAGCCGATGAAGATGACGACGCCGGCCGAGCCGACGCCGGCCGCGCCGCCGGTGCCGCGCCCCGCCGTGCCTGCTTCCGCGCCCGCGGTCGTACCCGCACCGGGCTCCGCGGCGCCGGTTCCGGCGGCACGCGCGGCAATCGCATCGATGACGACGCCGGCCGCTGCGGTGACTTCCATTGCGGCGGCTCCGGTTGCGGCGGTTCCGCAAGCCGCGTCCGTGGTTGCCGGCGCGATCGCATCGACGGCGGATTCGTCAGCAGCACGTCCGGCCGGTCAGGCATTCGTATCGGCACCGATGACGGTTGCCGGTTCCGCTACTACTGCTTCTGCATCGACACCGGCTTCCACGGCGCCATCCGGGCCAGCCTCGACGTCAACGCCTATTCCCCGACCAGCGCGGACTCCAGCGACGGTTCAAGCTACCGTGGCGCTTCCCGCATCGGCATCGGTTTCCGTTGCTGCACCAGTCGGCGCGCCGGCACCGACAGCACCGACACGTGATTCCGCATTGCCAATCGCGTCCGCGTCCATCCCCGCCTCCGCACCGGCAAAAGTTTCTTCGACGATGCCGGACCACGCCGCAGCGCCCGCTGCCGCACCGGCATCCGTCTCGCCTGCGCTGACACCCGCCGGCATGCCCGCGCCGGCACCCGTCCCAACGACGCCGGCCGGCAATCCGGCATCGCCTGCATCGGCATCCGACACAGCTTTGCCGACGACGGCGGCGGCCGCCGCCTCATCGGACGCACACATCGGCGTCACGAACTGAATCCCGTCGTGATGCCGTTTCCTGATGCCGCACACCGCGCGCTCAACTGAAAAAGACCGTCACCAGATGTCTCAAGAGACCCGGAATCTCCGCGAGGAGATTCCGGATGTCCACGTCCGACATGTAAAGCACCAACGCCAGCGGACAGAGCCATAAGCATGCCCCCACGAATCCCCTCATTTCCGTTCTCCCATCGGCGGACAGGCATGCCCGCTCACGCCGCTGCCGAACATGGCACAGGCCGGCACGGCTCGCCGCCCCATGCGGGCCGACGCAATCCCGTCGCGACGCCCGCTCGAACATATGTTGTCGCCGGTATCCAGGCGCGACACGACCGAGTCTTTCCCGTGGCATGACGGCGAATGGCAAAAAGGAACGGACGGGGCGCACCGGATTACCCGCTTTCCCGTCGATGCAGCCGAGGATTGCCGACGCGCCGAACTGGCCGCTATGAACCGGCGCTCGGATCTGTCGGTACGGCATTCGCCGATTCGCACCGCCTGCGCAGCGACAAGCTCACCGCACCGGAATGCCGTCGGCCACGGCAGCGGCACGACCACGAACTTCGCGGTGACGCATGCCTGTTTGCTGGGGATCATGTTCGTCGGCTCCCGTCGACATCCGTGCCGTTATTCGGCTCCCCCCCGCATTCACCTCGTTTGCTGCATTTGATAGTCGAGGCGTCGCCGCGCGGCGATCCCCGCTCGATGTTGTGTCATGCATTCGGATTGCGAGCACATCCCGTGCCATCGACGTGCGGTGCCTGATTCGGCGGGGTTCCGCAATCGCAGCCCGGTTGTTCGGCGTGCCAGACCATGCGATAGGTTGCCACGCTGAAACATGCCGGCCGATCCGCTTGCCTGCAGACGAACGCCTGCGGTCGCCGCATCGCTCCGGCCCTATCGCTGCGACGCAAAACGTTGCGGAAACGAAACACAGCCGTTTGTCCCGATACGTAACTCGCTCTGGCCGGACGATAAAACGCCGCGCGACGGCGATCGGGCATCCGGGCGCCCCAATGCGCCGCTGGCGGGGGACGTAACCGCGAGGGTCAGATCGTGTAAACAGACACGGTAAGCGTGCGCTTATCTACGTATCGAGATGCGAGCCGGCGAAATATACTTCGGCGGCATCTATTCCTCGTGCCAAAGAGAGGGTGCAATTTTTGCCTCGGTCACGGCATCGCCGTGACCGAGTTTTTTTTGGGCGCAATTCACGGACGAGCGTGAAGGCCATGCCAAAAATGAAAGGCATCCGGCCGATGCATCGCGAAAATAAAAACCCGCGAAGCCTTGCGCTGTCGCGGGTTTCAGCATTATCTCGGAACTGTTCCTGGTGCCGGGGACCGGGGCCGCAGACCACGCAATTTCAAGGCTTTCGCCGATTCGTGGGGCTTTTTTGAGGCTCGCGAACGCTTCGCAGAAAATTCGCCGAGCGGACTCGAACCGGCGCGCGGCGCCCTACCCCCGATTGTCGGACTGCACTCGCGGATCGGCTTGCATCCGGCCGCGGAAGAAGCTCGCGACGCCCAGGACGCCACCAATCGCCAGCCACGCCTCAGGCGGCACGACCGGCACGACGATCGCCTGATTGTAGCCGTGCAGGATTGGCAGTAGCAGGTAGTCGCCGATCCATGCGATTGCAAAGCAGAACCCGACGAATGGGCGCCAGCTATACGTCGGCCAGTGATCGGCCTTTGCCTCAACCTGCATCGTCTGGTTCACCGCCGCGGTGTTGGCTTGGTCGGCGGCGAGCTCGGCCTTCTGCACATCGGCGACGATTTGCGCGAGCTGCGCCTGCTGCTCGATCACTGCCTTTTGGAACTGCAGCGCAAGATCCGGGTCGGCCTGCAGCGCGGCG
>NZ_JAHACR010000378.1 GCF_018375725.1 Burkholderia sp.
AAAAGATGTAGATGTATCATCTCTGTCACCGATGATGCACGACGATCCGAACGAAGCCGGCCTGCCGCCGCACGACGCCGCCAGCCCCGACGAAGCCGCCGACGAAGTCAATCCGCTGCACCGTCGCCGCATCCGCAGTTTCGTCACCCGCGCCGGCCGCGTGTCGACCGGCCAGCGCCGCGCGCTCGACGAGCTCGGCCCGCGCTTCGTCGTGCCGTACACGCCGGAAGCGCCCGACTGGAACGCCGTATTCGGCCGCACTGCGCCGCGCATCCTCGAAATCGGCTTCGGAATGGGCGCATCGACCGCGGAAATCGCCTCGCATCGCCCGGACGACGACTTCCTCGGCGTCGAAGTGCACGAGCCGGGTGTCGGCGCGCTGCTGAAACTGATCGGCGAGCAGGATCTCACGAACATCCGCATCATCCAGCACGACGCGGTCGAAGTGCTCGAGCACATGCTCGCGCCGGCCAGCCTCGACGGCGTGCACATCTTCTTCCCGGATCCGTGGCACAAGGCCCGCCATCACAAGCGCCGGCTGATCCAGCCGGCGCTCGTCGCGCTGCTCGCATCGCGCCTGAAGCCCGGCGCTTATCTGCACTGCGCGACCGACTGGCAGAACTACGCGGAGCAGATGCTCGAAGTGCTCGGCGCCGATCCCGCACTCGAAAATACCGCCGCCGATTACGCACCGCGCCCCGACTACCGGCCGGTCACGAAGTTCGAGCGGCGCGGCCTGCGGCTCGGGCACGGCGTCTGGGATCTGGTTTTCCGGAAGCGCGCCGGCTGATCGCCGCACGATACGTTCCGCCCGCCTCATGGAAAAACGGCTCGACCGGCCATTGCCGGTCGAGCCGTTCGTATTTTCATTGGGATTTCACGCGCAGCCTGCTTGCCGGATGTCGCGACACGCTCAAGCGCCATGCGAATCCATGATCAGCCCGATCTCCACTTAACCGACTACGCCGAGTAAGCATCGGGCTGAGCACTTCCGACCCGCCGACTGATCAGGCCCAGTTCAGCCAGCCGCTATACCCGACCAGCAGCACGAACAGGCCGAACACGATCCGGTACCACGCGAACACGGTGAAATCGTGCGACGAAACATAGCGCAGCAGCCAGCGCACGCATGCGAACGCACTGACGAACGCCGCCGCCAGCCCGAGCGCGAAGAGGCCGAATGAATCGATCGTGAACGCGTGCCAGTCCTTGACGGTTTCGTAGAGCGTCGCGCCGAAGATGATCGGAATCGCGAGGAAAAACGAAAACTCGGTGGCGACGCGCCGGTCGAGGCCGAACAACATCCCGCCGATGATCGTCGAGCCCGAGCGCGACATGCCGGGAATCAGTGCAAAGCACTGCGCGATGCCGACCTTGAGCGCATCGAGCGGCGTCAGCGCGTCGACGGACTGCACGCGTGGGATCTCGCCGCGCTCGCGCTGCCGCGCCTCGACCCAAAGAATCACCGCGCCGCCCGCGACGAGTGCGAACGCGACCGGCACCGGCGAGAACAGCACCGCCTTGATCTTCTTTTCGAACAGGAGACCGAGTGCGACCGCCGGAATCGTCGCGAGCACGACATTGAGCGCGAAGCGCCGCGCGTCCGGCCGGCTGGGCAACCCGGTCACGACCGACGCGATCCGGCGGCGGTACTCCCAGCACACCGCGAGAATCGCGCCGAACTGGATCACGACGTCGAAGCTCTTCGCTTGCGCATCGTTGAAGTCGAGGAAGCTGCCCGCGACGATCAGATGGCCGGTGCTCGAAACCGGCAGGAACTCCGTCAGGCCCTCGACGACGCCGAGGATCAATGCCTTGCAGATCAGTAACCAGTCCATCCGTGACCCAATGTCGAAATGGCCAAAGGAATGAGCCACGCATCCGCCGCGGCCCGCCCGGCCGCGCAGCGACGTTACTTCTCGACGATCGCGACGCGTATGCCGTTTGTAAGGACGGTGATTGTACCGGGTTCATAGTTCACGCCGGCGAATTGCAGCTGTTCCGGCTTGAACGTATAGATCGGGTAGTCGGTGAGCAATTGGGTGGCGATCATTCCGGCGGCGGCGCCGATCTGCTGCGTGTACGCCTGCGCGTCGCCGTCGAGGGCGACGTTGTCGACGGCGGGCGCCTTCAGCACGACCGAGCGGCTCGGCGGATCGTAGGCGAGCTGGCCGGACACGGTGAACTTGCCGTTGACGGGCGCGCGCAGGAATGGGCTGACGAAATGCGCGTCGAGTTGCACGGCGACGCGGTTCTGATCCGGCAACAGGCCGACGACCGGATTGGCGAGCGACACGTCGACGACCTGTGCGACGGTTTTCTGGTACGGGAATTTCCGTGCGACGGCCTTTTGGACGTCGCCGCGCGAGAACGTGTAGTGATCGGGGATGAACGGGAACGTCGACGCGCAGGCGGCGAGCGACATCGCCACGCCGGCGGCGCCGATGCATGCGGCGAGAAAGTGGCGCCGTCCTGGTGAGCGGTTTGCAATCATGTTGGATCTCCTGTCGCCCCGAGTTAGCGCTTTAGCGCTTACTCGGGGCCCATGGCGTGGCTGGTTGGAGTTAGTGCTTCGAGGCACTTACTCCAACCCCACGGCGGTCGCCCCGAGTTAGCGCTTCAGCGCTTACTCGGGGCCCATGGTGTGGCTGGTCGGAATCAGCGCTTCAGCGCCTGCTCTGATCCCATAGCGTAGTTAGTTGGAGTTGACGCTTCAGCCCCCACTCCGCCTCCCCACCCAATCAAAACAACGCCACCGGTTGCGTTGCGGCTTCAAGTTCCGTGATCCACGCGAGCGCTTCAGCGCGCGAATCGCCGCACATCGGCTGCTGCGGCTGCAGCCCCGAACAGCACGCGGGGCGTTCCGGACGCCCGAAGATCCGGCAACGCAGATCGTCGCCCAGCTGCACGCAACGCACGCCGGCGGGCTTGCCGTCCGGCATGCCCGGAATCGGACTGGAAATCGACGGCGCGATGCAGCACGCACCACACGCTTCGCGGCAAGCATGCGACGCCTGGGCATCGGCGCGCACCGCGCGGACTGACATTTCGACGGACACTCGACTCTCTCGAACTGAATACGGCGCCGCACACTGCGTCCGGCCGCCGAGAATCCGCATTGTGCCATCCGTCGGCTGCGACGTTATTACACAATCCATGCGAATAGCGGGTTTATATACTCGAAGGCATCTAACAAAGACGTGGGCCAGCGATGAATCCTGCCGACATCCTGTTTCGTCCAGATTTGCTCGCGAAATACAGCGCGAACGGGCCGCGCTACACGTCGTACCCGACCGCGCTGCAGTTCCGCGACGATTTCGATTCCGCCGACTATGTCCGCGCGGCGAGCGATCCGGGCGCATCGTCGAGCGAGCTGTCGCTGTACGTCCACATCCCGTTCTGCAACACCGCCTGCTTCTACTGCGGCTGCAACAGGATCGCGACCAACAACCATCGTCGCGCGCGCCCGTATCTCGACCAGCTCAAGCGCGAGATGGCGCTGCAAGCCGCGCACTTCGACGCCGCACGCCCGGTCACCCAGTTGCATTGGGGCGGCGGCACGCCGACCTTCCTGTCCGATGATGAAACGGCCGAGCTGATGGCCGCGACC
>NZ_JAHACR010000379.1 GCF_018375725.1 Burkholderia sp.
TCGCGTCGCCCGCGCCCGGCCTGCTGCCGTGGCTCGACACGTACACATTCCCGACCGAGCGCCGGTTCGACGACCCGGCGCATGCGCGCGAGGTCGCGGAATTCTTCGTCGACGCGCTGCTCGCGTGCGGGACGACGAGCGCGCTCGTCTACTGCACGGTGCACAAGCAGTCGGCGGACGCGCTGTTCGCGGCGAGCGAATCGCGCGACCTGCGGATGATCGCGGGCAAGGTGCTGATGGATCGCAACTGTCCCGAATTCCTGCGCGACACCGCACAGTCCGGCTATGACGACAGCGCCGAACTGATCGGCCGCTGGCACGGCCGCGGCCGCCAGATGTACGCGCTCACGCCGCGCTTCGCGCCGACGTCGAGCGAAGCGCAGCTCGAAGCCTGCGGTGAGCTCGCGCGCCGCCATCCGGATGTGTTCGTGCAAAGCCACGTCGCGGAGAACGTCGACGAAGTGAAATGGGCGGCCGAGCTGTTTCCGGGCCACCGCAGCTATCTCGACATCTACGACCATTACGGGCTGCTGCGCCGCCGCGCGGTGTATGGCCACTGCATCCATCTCGACGACGACGACCGCCGCCGGATGGCCGAAACGGGGACGGCGGTCGCGCACTGCCCGACCTCGAATTTCTTACTCGGCAACGGGCTGTTCGATTTCGACAAGGCGGGCGAATACGGCGTGCCGGTCACACTGGCCACCGATGTCGGCGGCGGCACGTCGTTTTCGATGTTGCAGACGATGAACGAGGCGCACAAGGTCGCGCGGCTGTCCGGGCATCACCTGAGCGCGACGCGCATGTTCTGGCTCGCAACCGCGGGCGCCGCGCAGGCGCTCGACCTCGACCGCACGGTCGGCACGCTCGCGCCTCGCACCGAAGCGGACTTCGTCGTCCTGGATCCGAAGGCGACGCCGCTGCTGGCGCGGCGCACCGCGCGTGCGGAATCGCTCGAGGAACTGCTGTTCGCGTTCGCGCTGCTCGGCGACGATCGCGCGGTGTATCGCACTTACGCGGCCGGACGCTGCGTGCACGAGCGGGATGCCGCACGGCGTACCGCCTGACGCAGCGCCGGCCGGCGTCAAAGAAGCCGGCGCGTCATGCTGCGCGCCGGCATCCGTACGGGCGTCGCTTTATCGGGCGGGGGCGGCTGCGCCCGATGCCGGGCCGGCCGGCACCGCGCGCTCGTTGGACGCCGCCGACGCCGGGCTCCCCTTCTTGTCGACCGGAATCCGCACCGTCCTGACCGCCCCGTTGCCGAGCGGGAAATCGGCCAGCGCGCCGCGCGCCAGGAACGGCATCGCCTGCAGCAGCGACGCGGTGTCGCCCGTCGTGCGGGCGGTCACGTTGTACACCTCCTTGCCGGTCGCCCGTTCGGTGATCCGGATACCGAGCGTGTAGTCGAACACCTGATAGGTCTGGTTCACGTAGCTCGTCGGGAACGGACCGAACGCGCCCCAGGGACCCCACGGCCCGCGCCGCCAGTACGGGCCGGGCCCGACAAACCACGGGTCGTAATAGACCGGCTGCGGCACCGACACAAGATCGCTGCCGACGCCGTAGGCCAGCCCCACGAGGTAACGGGCGTTCGCCTGCGGTACCTGCCGGAACGCATACGCGGACAGCTCGTTCGCGACGATCGGCTCGTAGGTCGACTGCTCGATGCTGTTCTTCTGCGCGTCGTTGCGCGTGAAGGCAAAGGTGCGGGCCGCGTCGCTGCCGCTCCAGTCGGAAAAAGCCGTGACCTGCGTCGTCACATAGCTGGTGCAGCCGGACAGCAGCATCACGCACAGCGCCGCCGCCCCTGCCGCACCGCGATACATCCGTTCGCGTTTCATGTTCGTCCTCTTCAATGCCCCGTTCGTCACGCCCGCATGCGACGCGGACGGGATGCCGATAATACGCGGACAGCCCGGAACGGTAAAAAGTTCGTCCGGCACACGGCCCCAAGCCTTTGTACAATGGGCCGGTTTGCCGGGCCCGCGCCGCGTGCCCCAACCCGACTCCACCGACATCGACGATCATGTCCGACAACGCATCCAACACCGTGATCCGCCGCGCCGACTACACGCCGCCGGCCTTCCTCATCGACTCCGTCGCGCTCGAATTCGATCTCGCCCCGGCCCGCACGGTCGTCAGGAATACGATGCGCGTGCGCCGCAACCCGGACGCGGCGCCCGCGCCGCATCTGGAACTGATGGGCGAAGCGCTCGAATTCATCGGCGCATCGCTCGACGGCGCGCCGCACGCCGCCGTCCGCGTGCACGAGCAGGGACTGACCGTCGAGAACGTGCCCGAAACGTTCGAGCTGACGATCGAAAGCGCCTGCGCGCCGGACCGGAACACGACCTTGTCGGGCCTGTACGTGTCCGGCGGCAACTTCTTCACGCAGTGCGAAGCCGAAGGTTTTCGCCGCATCACCTACTTCCTCGACCGGCCGGACGTGATGGCGTCGTACACGGTGACGCTGCGCGCCGACAAGGCCGCGTACCCCGTGCTGCTGTCGAACGGAAACCTGATCGATTCGGGCGACCTGCCCGACGGCCGCCACTTCGCGAAATGGGAAGACCCGTTCAGGAAGCCGAGCTACCTGTTCGCACTCGTCGCGGGCAAGCTCGTCGCGATCGAGGAAAAGATCACCACCGGTTCCGGCAAGGAAAAGCTGCTGCAGGTGTGGGTCGAGCCGGCCGATCTCGACAAGACCCGGCACGCGATGGATTCGCTGATCCATTCGATCCGCTGGGACGAAAAGCGCTTCGGCCTCGAACTCGATCTCGACCGCTTCATGATCGTCGCGGTCGGCGACTTCAACATGGGCGCCATGGAGAACAAGGGTCTCAACATCTTCAACACGAAGTACGTGCTGGCGAACCCCGAAACGGCGACCGACACCGATTTCGCCAACATCGAATCGGTCGTCGGCCATGAATACTTCCACAACTGGACCGGCAACCGCGTGACCTGCCGCGACTGGTTCCAGCTCAGCCTGAAGGAAGGCCTGACGGTGTTCCGCGACCAGGAATTCTCCGCCGACATGTCGGCCGGCGACGACGCGAACGCCGCGGCCCGCGCCGTCAAGCGCATCGAGGACGTGCGCGTGCTGCGCCAGCTGCAATTCGCCGAGGATGCGGGCCCGATGGCGCATCCGGTGCGCCCGGAAAGCTATGTCGAGATCAACAACTTCTACACGATGACCGTCTACGAGAAAGGCTCGGAAGTCGTGCGGATGTATCAGACGCTGTTCGGCCGCGACGGCTTCCGCCGCGGGATGGATCTCTACTTCCAGCGCCACGACGGCCAGGCCGTCACCTGCGACGACTTCCGCCACGCGATGGCGGACGCCAACGGCCGCGACCTCGCGCAGTTCGAGCGCTGGTACAGCCAGGCCGGCACGCCGCGCGTGGCGGTGCGCACCGCGTACGATGCAGCCACGCGCCGTTATACGGTCACGCTTGCGCAAGGCTATGGCGACGCGTCGCCGGCTGCGCGCGACACACAGCAAGGGCCGCTCCTGATTCCGTTCGCGATCGGCCTGATCCCGAGTTACGCGTCGATCG
>NZ_JAHACR010000380.1 GCF_018375725.1 Burkholderia sp.
AACACACGCAGAAAACAAAAAACCCGGCATTGAGCCGGGTTCTTGCTGGCGAAGCGCGCATCGGTCAGTTGCGCTGCACATCGCCAAATGTGGTTGGTTGCGGGGGTAGGATTTGAACCTACGACCTTCGGGTTATGAGCCCGACGAGCTGCCAGACTGCTCCACCCCGCGTCAGAGAAAACAAAGTATAGGGTGATTAAGCACTCACGTCAATACTTTTGTCACGATCTTTTGCGCCATCCCGCGATTGCCGTGTTGTACCCGGATCGTCGCGCACAGTGCGGGCCCGTTCTTGCGCATCGTGCTCGCGGTAAGATGGCGGCCTTCGCATTTTCGCCGTCCCGCTCATGAAGATCGCCACCTGGAACATCAACTCGCTCAACGTCCGCAAGCAGCACGTGCTCGACTGGCTCGCACAGAGCAAAACCGACGTGCTGTGCCTGCAGGAACTGAAACTGCCCGACGAGAAATTTCCGCGCGCCGAGCTCGAGGCAGCCGGCTACCGCTGCTGGTTCGCGGGCCAGAAAACCTACAACGGCGTCGCGATCCTCGCACGCGACACGCTGCCCGTCGACGAGTCCGACGTCGTGCGCAACATCCCCGGCTTCGACGATCCGCAGCAGCGCGTGATCGCGGTGACGATCGCGGGCGCACGCATCATCTCCGCGTACTTCCCGAACGGACAGGCGCCCGACTCCGACAAGTTCGTCTACAAGATGCAGTGGCTCGATGCGTTGAGTGCATGGCTGCGCACGGAGCTGCAGCGCCATCCGAAGCTCGCGCTGCTCGGCGACTACAACATCGCGCCGGAAGACCGCGATGTGCACGATCCCGCAAAATGGGAAGGTCAGAACCTGGTGTCGCCGCAGGAGCGCGCGCATTTCGCGCAACTGATCGAACTTGGCCTGGTCGACGCGTTCCGCCGCTTCGAACAACCGGAAAAAACCTTCACGTGGTGGGACTACCGGATGCTCGCGTTCCGGCGCAATGCCGGCTTGCGCATCGATCATATTTTGCTGTCCGCCCCGCTCGCCGAGCTCTGCACGTCGTGCGAAGTCGATCGTGCGCCGCGCAAGTGGGAACAGCCTTCCGACCATACGCCCGTCGTCGCGCAACTCGAACTGGCCCGCGCGTGACGCGACAAACAAACGGGGCGCCGCATCGCGCAGCGCCCCGCCTCATTTTGGCAGCCCGCGTCGCAGCACGGCTCACGGCTCCAGATGCAGTTCCTGGATCTTGCGGGTAATCGTGTTGCGGCCGATCCCGAGCCGCTCGGCCGCCTCGACCTTGCGGCCGCGGGTGAAATCGAGCGCCTCGCGGATCACCGCGGCTTCGAAGCGACGCGCGAGTTCGTCCATCACGTCGGCCGAGTTCTCGCGCAGCAGACGCGCGACCTCCGTGCGCAAGCCGTGCTCCCACATCGGATAGCCGGCGGCACCGCCGTTCGGCGACGCGCCCGGCGGCTGAACCGTCAGCGGTTCGCCGGCCGCCGGATGCGCGTCGATCGGGTTGCCCGCCGCCGCGAAGGCTGTGCCCGACGGCACGAGATCGGGCGGCAGATCCTTGATCTCGACCGTCTGCGCCGGCGCCATCACGGTCAGCCAGTTGGCGAGATTCTCGAGCTGCCGCACGTTGCCCGGGAACGGTAGCGACGTCAGATAGACGAGCGCCTCATCCGACACGCGCTTGGGCTCGACACCCAGATCGCGCGCGCTCTTTTGCAGGAAGTGGCGCGTGAGCAGCGGAATGTCTTCCGAGCGTTCGCGCAGCGGCGGCAACCGCAGCCGGATCACGTTCAGCCGGTGATACAGATCCTCGCGGAACAGGCCCTGCCGCACGCGCGCCTCGAGATTCTGATGCGTCGCGGCGATCACGCGCACGTTCGAGCGCAATGGACTATGGCCGCCGACGCGATAGAACTGGCCGTCCGACAGCACGCGCAGCAGGCGCGTCTGCAAATCGAACGGCATGTCGCCGATTTCGTCGAGAAACAGCGTGCCGTTCTCCGCCTGCTCGAAACGGCCCTGACGCGTCGTCTGCGCGCCGGTGAACGCGCCGCGCTCGTGGCCGAACAGCTCGGACTCCAGCAGATCCTTCGGAATCGCCGCGGTGTTGAGCGCGATGAACGGCCCGTTCGCCCGCGGGCTATGACGGTGCAACGCGCGTGCGACAAGCTCCTTGCCGGTGCCTGATTCGCCCGTGATCAGCACGGTCGCGGCCGAATGCGACAGGCGGCCGATCGCGCGAAACATGTCCTGCATGGCCGGCGCCTGGCCGAGCATCTCGGGCGCCTCGGCCACGCGATCGTCCTCGGGCACGCCGCCGCGCAGGCTTTCCTCGACCGCACGACGGATCAGCTCGACCGCCTTGTCGACGTCGAACGGCTTCGCGAGGTATTCGAATGCGCCGCCCTGGAACGCCGCGACGGCGCTATCGAGATCGGAGAACGCGGTCATGATGATGACGGGCAGGCCCGGCATGCGCTCGTGCATCGCCTGCAGCAGCTCGAGGCCCGAGCCGCCCGGCATCCGAATGTCGGACACGAGCACCTGCGGCGTCTCGTGGTCGAGTGCGCTGAGCGCATCGCGCACGTTCGCAAAGCTCTTGGTCGCGAAACTCTCGCGGGCGAGCGCCTTTTCGAGCACCCAGCGGATCGATTGGTCGTCGTCAACTATCCAGATCGGCTTCATAGGTCGGTCAGATGTATCGGTGAATCGCGGTGTCGCCGCTCAGTAGTCGAGCGGCAGCAAAATCTGAAATTCGGTGCGTCCGGGCCGGCTCTCGACCTCGATGATCCCGTCGTGCTGCTGCACGAACGTCTGCGCGAGCGTGAGGCCGAGGCCGCTGCCGTCCTCGCGCCCGGACACGAGCGGATAGAAGATCCGGTCGCGAATCTCGTCCGGAATGCCGGGCCCGTTGTCGATCACACGCAAGTCCAGTGCCAGCTTGTAGAGGCGCTTCGCGATCGTGATCTTGCGGGCAACGCGCGTGCGCAGCTCGATCTTCGCGTCGCCCTGCGCGATCCGCTCGCGCAGCGCCTGCGCCGCGTTGCGCACGATGTTGAGCAATGCCTGGATCAGCTGCTCCTTGTCGCCGCGCAGGTCCGGCACGCTGACGTCGTAGTCGCGCTCGATCGACAGCCCGCGCGGGAATTCCGCGAGCATCACCGCGCGCACGCGCTCGCAGACTTCATGAATGTTCACGTCGCCGACGATATGCGGATGACGGTGCGGCTCGAGCAGGCGGTCGACGAGCGTCTGCAGACGATCGGACTCCTTGATGATGACCTGCGTGTATTCGCGCAGCTCGCCGCGCTCGCGTTCGCTCAGCTCGAATTCGAGCAGCTGCGCCGCGCCGCGGATGCCGCCGAGCGGGTTCTTGATTTCGTGCGCGAGGTTGCGGATCAGTTGCTTGTTGACCGCCGTGAGATCGTGAATGCGCTCCTCGCGGTCGGTGCGCGACTGGCGCTCGTTCTCGAACAGCTCGACGAGCACGAAGTCCGGCGCGGTCTCGAGAAAGCCGACGATCGCGTGCA
>NZ_JAHACR010000381.1 GCF_018375725.1 Burkholderia sp.
ATTGTAGACGTGCCGGCCGATGCGCGTCAGCGGAAACGCCCAAGGTGCGCCGGCGGGCTACTGCGATCCGGCGAGCAGAGACGAAAAAGGGCAGCCTGGGCTGCCCTTTGGTGCGGAACCGGTGAGTTGTCGTCACCGGAGGCGGTGCGAATTTACTTCGCTGCCTTGCCGCTGGCGCGTGCGCCGAACTTGTTCTTGAACTTCTCGACGCGGCCTGCCGTGTCCATGATCTTCTGCTGGCCGGTGTAGAACGAGTGCGATTCCGACGACACTTCGATCTTGGCGAGCGGGTAGGTCTTGCCTTCGAGCTCGATGGTTTCACGCGTCTGGATCGTCGAGCGCGTGATGAACTTGAAGCCGTTCGACATGTCTTGGAAGACGACTTCGCGGTAATCCGGGTGAATGCCTTGTTTCATGGTTTTTCCTTGGTGATAGCGGTAGCCAACCCGCCGCTTGGCCGTCGAGTCGCGCGATGATCCGCACGCATCGGATGGTGTCAAGCTCGGCGCGAGCCACTTGCCTAAGGTCGAAAAGCGGCGATTATGCCAGAAAATCAGATGGTTGACGAATAAATTTCAGGTTGCCGCGAGTGCGCCCGTGTCCGCGGGGTCTTGCCGGTAATAACGGGCGAGCAGCCGGTACAGTTCCGGAAATTCGGCCTCGAACGCGCGCGGCTGAACGAACAGCGCCTCGCTGCATACCGCGAAGAACTCCGACGGATGGTCGGCTGCGTAGGGATCGATCAGCGAATCGCGCTCGAAGCGCGCCCACGCGCGATCCGGCACCGCATCGACGCGTGCGCAGAACTGATCGTATGCATGATCGAACACATCGGACCAGGCCTGCGCGTCGAGATGCGGCGCGTGCCAGCGGCGAAACAGCGGCGGATAACCGTCGGCAGCGCCGTTGAGCATGTCGATCTTGTGCGCGAACTCGTGGATCACGACGTTGTACGCATCGCGTGCGTCGGTCATCTGGGCGTCTTCCCAGGACAGGATCACCGGGCCGCCTTCCCATGCCTCGCCGCTCGCGTCCTGCTCGACCTCGTGGACGACGCCGTCGTCGTCCTGCACGGTCTTGCGGATCACGAATTCGCCCGGATAGACGACGATCCCGACCCAGCCCGCGTACAGGGAGAGGTCGAGGTTCAGCACCGGCAGGCACGCCTGCACGGCGATGCCGACGATCATCGCGTCGGTGAGTTCGAGTCCGTGCGCGGTCGAGAACGACTTCTCCGCAAGAAAGAGGCTCGTCAATTCACGCAGCCGGTCGAGATCGGCGGGCGCGAGGTAGGCGAGGAACGGCAGGCGCTCGACCGTGTCGTGCCAGAGCGCATCGGGGATCGGGTGGCTTCGCAGCGCGCGGTCGCGGCGGCGCTTGCCGAGCCAGCGGGTCAATTTCGAAAGCATGGCGGCCAACGGAAGGTCTGCACGAAAAAACGGCCGCCTGGCGTGGAGCGCAGGCGGCCGCTGGATCTGCTGCCGGTGGCGATCAACCGCCGCGGCGCATCAGGTCGAAGAACTCGGAATTGCTCTTGGTCTGGCGAATCTTGTCGAGCAGGAATTCCATGGCCTCGACTTCGTCCATGTCGTGGATGAACTTGCGCAGCACCCAGATCTTTTGCAGGATCTCGGGCTTGATCAGCATTTCTTCACGACGCGTGCCGGACTTGTTCAGGTTGATCGACGGATAGACGCGCTTTTCCGCGAGACGGCGCTCGAGGTGCACTTCCATGTTGCCGGTGCCCTTGAACTCTTCGTAGATCACGTCGTCCATGCGGCTGCCGGTTTCGATCAGCGCGGTGCCGATGATCGTCAGCGAGCCGCCTTCCTCGATGTTGCGCGCGGCGCCGAAGAAGCGCTTCGGGCGCTGCAGCGCGTTGGCGTCGACACCGCCGGTCAGCACCTTGCCCGACGCCGGAATCACGGTGTTGTAGGCGCGCGCGAGACGCGTGATCGAGTCGAGCAGGATCACGACGTCATGCTTCATTTCGACGAGGCGCTTGGCCTTCTCGATCACCATTTCGGCGACCTGAACGTGGCGCGTGGCCGGTTCGTCGAACGTCGACGCGATCACTTCGCCCGCAACCGAGCGCTGCATTTCGGTGACTTCTTCGGGGCGCTCGTCGATCAGCAGCACGAACAGGATCACGTCCGGGTGGTTCTGCTTGATTGCGTGCGCGATGTGCTGGAGCATCACGGTCTTGCCCGACTTCGGCGACGCGACGAGCAGGCCGCGCTGGCCCTTGCCGATCGGCGCGATCATGTCGATGATGCGGCCTGTGACGTTTTCCTCGCCGCGCATTTCACGCTCGAGCGTGAGCGGCTTGTTCGGGTGCAGCGGCGTGAGGTTCTCGAACATGATCTTGTGTTTCGAGGCCTCGGGCGGCTGCCCGTTGACTTTGTCGACCTTGACGAGCGCGAAGTAGCGTTCGCCGTCCTTCGGCGTGCGGACTTCACCTTCGATCGTGTCGCCGGTGTGCAGATTGAAGCGGCGGATCTGCGACGGGCTGATATAGATGTCGTCGGTGCTCGCGAGGTACGACATTTCCGGCGAGCGCAGGAAGCCGAAACCGTCCGGCAGCACTTCGAGCGTGCCGTCGCCGAAGATCGTTTCTCCCGTCTTGGCGCGCTTTTTAAGAATGGCGAACATCAGCTCCTGCTTGCGCAGGCGGTTCGCGTTTTCGATCTCCAGGCCGTTGGCCATTTCGATCAATTCGGACACGTGCAGAGACTTAAGCTCGGATAAATGCATACGGAGATCCCGCCAGGGAGGAGATGCGACGAAATGAAATAAGGGAGGAGGGCGAGCGGAAGCGCTCTGAGGCTTAATGCGTCTTGTAGACGTTTTTTGATTCTAGCATACGCCGATTCGCGCTTGAGCGGCCGATCGGCGGCTTTGCGGCGGACATGTTGCCGGTTGACAACACGTCCGCGGAGCTTGCCGGTATTACAGGTGGCTGTCCAGGAATGCGGTCAGCTGCGACTTCGACAGCGCGCCGACCTTCTGCGCGGCAGCCGCGCCATTCTTGAAGAGGATCAGCGTCGGGATGCCGCGCACGCCGAACTTCGCGGGCGTCGCCTGGTTGTCGTCGACGTTGATCTTCGCGATCTGCAGCTTGTCGCCGTAGTCCTTCGCGACTTCGTCGAGGATCGGGGCGATCATCTTGCACGGGCCGCACCATTCGGCCCAGAAATCGACGAGCACAGGCTTGTCGGACTTGACGACGTCCTGTTCGAACGATGCGTCGCTGATGTGTTTGATCTGTTCGCTCATTGGGTGAATACCTCTTTCGGTTCGGGGACTGCCTGCTTGGCGCCGTTCGGCGCGCCGGCCACGGCGGCAGATTGCTCCGCAGCCCGGAAAGGCGGGGCGTGGGCGCTGCATGCTGCGGCTCGCGGGTCGTTCGGGCGTCATATTAGCCTAAATTGCTATCCGCTGCGGTGAGCGATAGTAGCCGCT
>NZ_JAHACR010000382.1 GCF_018375725.1 Burkholderia sp.
GCGGCGTCGTCTCGATCGCATCGATCAGCTGCATCGTCTTGTGCTTCGGCGCGCCGGTGATCGAACCGCACGGAAACAGCGCGCGCAGCATCCGGGCGAACGTTGTCCCTTCGCACCATTCGGCCTCGACGGTCGACGTCATCTGCCACACCGACGCATACGGCTCCACCGAGAACAACGCGGGCACCTTGACCGTTCCCGTACGCGCGATCCGCGACAGATCGTTGCGCAGCAGATCGACGATCATCACGTTCTCTGCGCGGTTCTTCGTGTCGCTCGCGAGGAACGCGGCCGCGTCGGCATCGCGTTGCGGGTCGCTCGATCGTGGTGCGGTGCCCTTCATCGGACGCGCACGCAGCATGTCGCCCTGCTTCTCGACAAACAGTTCCGGCGAGCACGATACGACCCACGTGTCGTCGGGCAGCGCGATCAGCGCGCCATAGCGCACCGGCTGACGCGCGCGCAGGCGCCGGTACAGCGCGAGCGGCGTGCCGAATACGTCGAAATTCAGCCGGTACGTGTAGTTGATCTGATACGAGTCGCCCGCGCGCAACGCATCGTGCACCGCGGCGATCGCCGCATCGAATGCTTCGCGCGTGACGCTTTTCCGCACATGCGCGACGCCGGCGATCGACGGCGTCGCCGCGCCCCCGTCGCGTTGCGCCAGCCATGCATCGACTTCGTCACGCGACAAGCGCTCGCAGCGCGCGAATAGCAAAAAGCGCAGCGGGGACCGGCCCGGCTGCGCCCATTGCAGGTTGCGTCCGAATTCGTAATCGCCGACGACGACCGCATGCAGTCCATCGCGCAGATCCTGCGCGACCGCCGCATCGACCGCATCGAGCTGAGCGGGATCGGTACACACCCGCTCCCGAACGAAACCCGTGTACAAGCGACTCGACCGCGCGGACGCGGTCGAGTCGCAATCGTCCAAGAGCGCGAAAACCGCGCTCTCGTTGCCTTCAGTCATGCGCTTACTCGAAGAAGCTCTTCACCCGGTCGAACCAGCTCTTGCTCTGCGGGCTGTGACGCGAACCGCCCTCGGCCAGCGATTGCTCGAACTGCTTGAGCAGATCGCGCTGGTTATCGGTCAGCTTCACCGGCGTCTCGACCTGCACGTGCACGTACAGATCGCCCGCAATGCTCGAACGCAGCCCCTTGATCCCCTTGCCGCGCAGACGGAACGTCTTGCCCGACTGCGTGCCTTCCGGCACCGGGAACGTCGCCCGGCCCGCCAGCGTCGGCACCTCGATCTCGCCGCCCAGTGCGGCGGTCGTGAACGGGATCGGCATCTGGCAGTGCAGATCGTCGCCGTCGCGCTCGAACACCGAATGCGGCTTGATGTGGATCTCGACGTACAGGTCGCCCGGCGGCCCGCCGTTGATGCCCGGCTCGCCGTTGCCGGCCGAGCGGATCCGCATGCCGTCGTCGATCCCCGCGGGGATCTTCACTTCGAGCGTCTTGGTTTCCTTCACCTTGCCCGAGCCGTGGCAATGCGCGCACGGTTCCGGAATATAGGTGCCGGTGCCATGACACTTCGGGCAGGTCTGCTGGATGCTGAAAAAGCCCTGCGACATCCGCACCGTGCCCTGACCGTGACAGGTCGGGCAGGTCTCGGGCTGGGTGCCCGGTTTCGCGCCCGAGCCGTGACACACTTCGCACGACACCCAGCTCGGCACGCGGATCTGCGTGTCGTAGCCGTGCGCCGCCTGCTCCAGCGTGATTTCCATGCTGTAGCGCAGGTCGGCGCCGCGATATACCTGCGGGCCGCCCCGGCCGCCGCGTGCTGCGCCGCCCGCGGCCTGGCCGAAGATATCGCCGAAGATGTCGCCGAATGCGTCGGCAAATCCACCGAAGCCTTGTGCGCCGGCACCGCCCATGTTCGGATCGACACCCGCGTGGCCGTACTGGTCGTACGCGGCCCGCTTCTGGCTGTCCGACAGCATTTCGTAGGCTTCCTTCACCTCCTTGAAATGCTCTTCCGCATCCTTGCTGTCCGGATTGCGGTCAGGGTGATACTTCATCGCAAGCTTGCGATATGCCTTCTTGATTTCGTCGTCGCTCGCATTCTTCGCGACGCCCAGAACCTCGTAGTAATCCCGTTTCGCCATATCGATTCACTGCCGTCCGCGCCTCATGCACGCGGCGGCTCCTTTCGCTCGCAGTAAAGTCTCGCGACTCGTCTGGCGCTGCGCGCCCGTCCGCCGACGGCGCAGGCAACGCCCGCCAAAAAACAAATGTGCCCGGGGGGCCGCGAGGCCCGCCAGGCGTAGAAAGATCCGGCCATCCGGAAGGAAAGACAGACCCCTGTCGGCCGCGCCGCGCGCGATTCGCGCGCGGCTTGCGGTGCGGTTGTAACCCGGCTTAGTCCTTCTTCACTTCCTTGAACTCGGCGTCGACGACGTCGTCGGCAGCCTGCTGCGCGCCGCCCGCATGCGCCGCACCTTCCGCGGCACCCGCAGCGCCAGCCTGCTGCGCCTGCATGTCGGCGTACATCTTCTCGCCGAGCTTCTGCGACGCCTGGGCCACTTCCTCGACCTTCGCATCGATCGCAGCCTTGTCCGCCGACGTGTCCTTCAATACGTCCTCGAGCGACTTCAGCGCGGCTTCGATCTTGTCCTTCTCGCCCGCCTCCAGCTTGTCACCGTATTCGGTGAGCGCCTTCTTCGTGCTGTGGACGAGTGCGTCGCCCTGGTTGCGCGACTCGGCCAGCTCGCGCAGCTTGTGGTCTTCCGCTGCGTTCGCTTCCGCGTCCTTCACCATCTGCTCGATCTCGGCTTCGGACAGACCCGAGTTCGCCTTGATCGTGATCTTGTTTTCCTTGCCGGTCGCCTTGTCCTTCGCGCCGACGTGCAGGATGCCGTTTGCGTCGATGTCGAAGGTCACTTCGATCTGCGGCACGCCACGCGGCGACGGCGGGATCCCTTCGAGGTTGAACTCGCCGAGCAGCTTGTTGCCTGCCGCCATTTCGCGTTCGCCCTGGAACACCTTGATCGTCACGGCCGACTGGTTGTCGTCCGCCGTCGAATACACCTGCGAGTGCTTCGTCGGGATCGTCGTGTTCTTGTTGATCATCTTCGTCATCACGCCGCCGAGCGTCTCGATGCCGAGCGACAGCGGGGTCACGTCGAGCAGCAGCACGTCCTTGCGGTCACCCGACAGCACCTGGCCCTGGATCGCCGCGCCGACTGCGACGGCTTCGTCCGGGTTCACGTCACGGCGCGGATCCTTGCCGAAGAACTCCTTCACCTTTTCCTGCACCTTCGGCATGCGGGTCTGGCCGCCGACCAGGATCACGTCGTCGATGTCCGACACCTTGACGCCCGCGTCCTTGATCGCGATGCGGCACGGCTCGATCGTACGCTCGACCAGATCCTCGACCAGCGCCTCCAGCTTCGCGCGGGTGATCTTCAGGTTCAGGTGCTTCGGACCCGA
>NZ_JAHACR010000023.1 GCF_018375725.1 Burkholderia sp.
CTTGCCCGAGCCCGACGGCCCGCAGACGACCACCACCTCGCCCTTTTTCACCTCGGTCGTGCAATCGGTGAGAACCTGAAACGGGCCGTACCACTTCGAAACGTTCTTGATGGAAATCATCTTGTGACCTTTTTCTGGAGACCTTTGACGAGCACGGATGCAAGCGAGCAAATCACGAAATAGCACGCGCCCGCGAACAGGATCATCTCGACACTCGTGCCGTCGCGATCGCCGATGTTGGCTGCCGTGCGGAAGAAGTCCGCGAGGCTGATCACATAGACGAGCGACGTGTCCTGGAACAGCACGATCGCCTGCGTGAGCAGCAACGGCACCATCGCACGGAACGCCTGCGGCAGGATCACGAGACGCATCGCGTGCGAGTAGTTCATGCCGAGCGCGAACGCGGCGTTGACCTGCCCGCGCGGCACCGCCTGGATGCCGGCACGGATGATCTCGGAATAATACGCGGCCTCGAACAGCGAGAACGCGACCATCGCCGATGCGAGCCGGATGTCGATCGTCGGCGACAGGCCGAGCACGCCCTGCAGCACCTGCGGCACGATCAGGAAAAACCACAGCAGCACCATCACGAGCGGGATCGAGCGGAACACCGTCACGTACCCCTGCGCAAACCATGCGAGCGGCTTGATGCCGGACAGCCGCATCAGCGCGAGCAGCGTGCCCCAGACGATGCCGACGACAATCGCGATCAGCGTGATCTTGAAGGTGATGACGGCCCCCGTCCACAGCGTCGGCAGCGCGCCGGGAATACTACTCCAGTCGAACTGATGCATCACTTGCCTCCGATGTAGCCTGGCAGCCGGGATCGGCTTTCGACCCAGCGCATGAACCCCATGACGACGAGGTTGATGATCACGTAAGCGAGCGTGACGGCGATGAACGACTCATAGGTCTGCGCGGTGTAGTCGACGAGCTGGCGAGCCTGCGCGGACAGGTCGAGCAGGCCGATCGTCGACGCGACCGCGGAGTTCTTGAAGATATTCAGGAATTCCGAGGTCAGCGGCGGCACGATGATCCGGAAAGCGACCGGCAGCAGCACGTAGCGGTACGTCTGCCACTGCGTGAACCCCATTGCGAGGCCCGCGGCGCGCTGGCCCTTCGGCAGCGCGTTGATGCCCGAGCGCACCTGCTCGCACACGCGCGCGCCGGTGAACAGGCCGAGACAGACGATCGACGCGGTAAAGAACTGCGTACCCGGCGGCAGCTGCTTGATCCAGGTGCCGACCGATGCCGGCAGCAGTTCCGGCACGACGAGGTACCAGACGAAAAATTGCACGATCAGCGGGATGTTCCGGAACACCGACACGTAGACGGTGGCGATCCCGGACAGCCATTTGTTCGGCACCGTGCGCAGCACGCCGAACAGCGAACCGACGATCAGCGCAATCACCCAGGCGACGAGCGACACCTTGATCGTCACCCAGAAGCCGGACATCAGCCATCCGAAATAGGTGGTCGGCTCGCCGGTCGACACGGGGCTCAGGAAGATGCCCCAGTTCCAGTGGTATGACATGGACAAGACTCCAGCAAAAAGAAACGGAAGAAGCTGGGCCTCTTCCGTTTCATCAGCGTCAACACTGCATCAACGGACGCGAGGTCAGTCGAGCGCCTTGTCGTTCGGGTTTGCGTAGAGCTTCTTCATCGCGTCGGAGAGCGGGAAGTTCAGGTTCAGCCCCTTCGGCGGAACCGGATGCTCGAACCACTTCGCGTAGATCTTCGCCGCTTCGCCCGACTTCTCGACTTCCGCGACCGCGTCGTCGACGAGCTTCTTGAATGCCGGATCGTCCTTGCGCATCATGCAGCCGTAGGCTTCCTGCGACTGCGGCGTGCCGACGATCACCCACTCGCCCGGCTGCTTCGCCTTCGCGCGCTCGCCCGCGAGCAGCGCGTCGTCCATCATGAACGCGGCCGCGCGGCCCGTTTCCAGCGTCTGGAACGATTCGCCGTGGTCCTTCGCGCTGATGATCGTCATGCCCATCTGCTTCTCGTTGTTCATCGCGCGCAGCAGGCGTTCGGACGTCGTGCCCGCGGTCGTCACGACGGTCTTGCCCTTCAGGTCGCCGAAGTCCTTGATGCCCGAATCCTTCTTCGTCATCAGGCGCGTGCCGATCACGAAGATCGTGTTCGAGAACGCTGCCTGCTTCTGGCGATCGAGGTTGTTGGTCGTCGAGCCGCACTCGATGTCGACGGTGCCGTTCTGCACCAGCGGGATGCGGTTCTGCGACGTGACCGGAATGTTGCGCACCTGGAGGTTGGGCAGGTTCAGCTTCTTCTTCACCGCGTCGACGACCTTCATCTGGAAGTCGCGCGAATAGCCGATGACCTGCTGGCTCTGGTCGTAATAGGAAAACGGAATCGACGATTCGCGGTGCCCCAGCGCGATCACGCCCGTATCCTTGATCTTTTTCAGTGTGCCGCTCTCCTGGGCATGCGCGCCGCCAGCAAAGGCGCAAAGCGCGGCGGCCATCAGGACTGCCTTGTGGAATTTCATGTTGTTCGTCTCCTTGGCGAAATGCCGCGCCAGTGTATCAAAGTAATATTTTTGAAAGTACTGGTTGTTTACCGCATTCCGGATCGCCCCGAACAACGCCCTTTCCCGGTTTCCGTCGCCCGAATGCGCGCGCGGGCGGCACCGGATCCGGTGCCGCCCGCGCGGGTTCATGTCCGCAACCGCCTCGATTGCGTCATGGTTCGACCGGCATCGGCCGATCAGGGGTACAGGCCACGCATTTCACGCGCCATCAGGATGCGCTTGCACGCCACGATGAACGCTGCGGTACGCACCGACACCTTGTGCTCTTCCGCGACCGCCCACACGCCGGCGAACGCTTCGCGCATCACGCGCTCGAGACGGTGGTTGATCTCGTCTTCCGTCCAGAAGAAGCTCGAGAAGTCCTGCACCCACTCGAAGTACGACACGGTCACACCACCCGCGTTCGCGATCACGTCCGGGATCACGAGCACGCCGTTCGCGTTCAGGATGTCGTCCGCCGCGGTCGTCGTCGGGCCGTTCGCACCTTCGACGATGATCTTCGTGCGGATCTTGCCCGCGTTCTTCTCGGTGATCTGGTTTTCCAGTGCCGCCGGGATCAGGATGTCGGTCTCGACCGTCCAGAACTCGTCGTTCGGCATCGGCTCCGAGCCAGGGAAACCCGCCACGCCGCCCGTGTGCCCAACGTGCTCGAGCAGCTTGCCCGCGTCGAGGCCGGCCGGCTGGTAGATCGTGCCGGTGTGATCCTGCACCGCGATCACCTTCGCACCCGCTTCCTGGAACAGCTTCGCCGCGATGCCGCCGACGTTGCCGAAACCCTGCACCGCGATGCGCGCGCCTTCGATCTCGAGGCCTTTCTTCTTCGCCGCTTCGCAGCCGACCACGAACACGCCGCGGCCCGTTGCTTCGCGACGGCCGAGCGACCCGCCGAGCGTGATTGGCTTGCCGGTCACGACGCCGGTCGACGTCTGGCCCTGGTTCATCGAGTACGTGTCCATCATCCACGCCATCACCTGTTCGTTGGTGTTGACGTCCGGCGCCGGAATGTCGGTGTTCGGCCCGATGATGATGCCGATCTCGCTGGTGTAGCGGCGCGTCATGCGCTCGAGCTCACCGCGCGACAGCTTGCGCGGGTCGACGCGGATGCCGCCCTTTGCACCGCCGTACGGCACGTTCACGGCTGCGTTCTTCACCGACATCCACGCGGACAGCGCCATCACTTCCGACAGCGTCACGTCCTGGTGGTAGCGCACACCACCCTTGCCCGGACCGCGCGACACGTTGTGCTGCAAGCGATAGCCTTCGAAGTGCGCGACCGTGCCGTTGTCGAGTTCGATCGGCACGTCGACGATCAGGATGCGCTTCGGACGCTTCAGCGTTTCAAGCCAGCGCGACAGCGAGCCGAGGTACGGCGCGACGCGATCGACTTGTCGAAGATAGTTGCCCCACGGGCCGAGATCGTCGGCGTGCAGGTAGGACGGGATGGACTGCAATTGCGAAGACATGAATTCTCCAACGGTCAACAGGTGCGCACATTCTCGAAAAAGCCGTTTTTTTAATCCAATGCCGTTTGCTTATCCGATTATGCGTTTCGTGCATGATCGCGATTTTTCGCAAATCCGCGGTCGATTTACGCAAGAACGGCCGTGATCGGCCCGCCATCCCGCGCGCCGAAAATCGTTTAGCCGGCCGTGTCGCGCCGTTCGTCGCGCACCACGTCCCACAGTGCGTGCACGAGCTTCTGCCGCGGCTCGTCGCCCTGCAACGCCAGCTTGTCGCGGTACAGGCGGATCTCCATCGTCAGCGTGAACGGATGCGCGCCGCCACGCGCCGAACGGTCGAGGCGGATCAGGTCGCCGCTCGCGACCGCGTCCTCGACCGCGCTGTGCGGCAGGAATGCGACGCCGTGGCCGGCGAGCGCCATCGCCTTCAGCCCTTCCGCCATGTCGGTTTCGTATACGCGATCGAGAAACAGCGGCGTCGACGCATTCGCAATGATCACCTCGGTCATCCGGCCGAGATACGCGTTCGGCGTATAGGACAGGTACGGCACGGGCATGTCCGCCGTGCCCGGCAGCGCGTAGCGCGGCCGCCCCGCGCGCGCCGGCGCCGAGAACGGGCTGATCTGCTCGCTGCCGAGCGTCAGCATCTCGTAACGGGCCGGATCGAGCGCGACCGGATGGCTCGGATGGTGGTAGCCCATCACGAGATCGCAGCCGCCTTCGACCAGCGACAGCACCGCGTCGTGCACGTTCAGCGCGCGCAGCCGGGTGTGAACCGGCCCCATCTTCGCTTCGATGCGCTGCAGCCAGCGCGGGAAATACGTGAGCGACAGCGTGTGCGGCACCGCGAATTCGATCGTCGGCACCGGCGCGCCGACGTGGCCGCGCAGCAGCGTGCGCGCCTCGTGCGCCTGGGACAGCATCGTCAGCGCCTGCTCGTAGAAGATCTGCCCGGCCTGCGTGAGCCGGGTCGGATAGACCGAACGGTCGATCAGCTCGGTCGCGAGCCACGCCTCGAGCGCCTGGATCCGGCGCGAAAACGCCGGTTGCGACACGTGCCGCAACTCGGCGGATCGGCTAAAACTGTGCGTCTCCGCGAGCGAGACGAAGTCTTCCAGCCATTTCAGTTCCATGCGGACAGGCGCTACGCGCGGCGATCGGTGAGAAGCCCGCATTTTACCGGCGCGAACGGGACGGCGGGCGGATCCGGGCAGGCAATCGGCGCACGGCTGGGGACAGCCGCGCGCCGATGGTAAAATGCCGGATTCCCCTTCCTCACGCTCGCCCGGCCGCAAGGCCCGCCCGATCATGTCCGACACTCGTCCCGATACGCTTTTCGCCCTCACCGCGCTCTCGCCCATCGATGGCCGCTACGCCAGCAAGACCGAAGCCCTGCGCGACTGGCTCTCCGAAGCCGCCTTCATGCGCCACCGCGTCACCGTCGAGGTGCACTGGCTGATCGCCCTGTCGCGCGCCGGCTTCGCCGAAGTGCCGCGCTTCTCCGACGCCGCCGAACAATTCCTGCTGCAGCTGGTCGAGCGCTTCTCCGCGCATGACGCGGCGCGCATCAAGGAAATCGAGCGCGTCACGAACCATGACGTGAAGGCCGTCGAATACTGGCTCAAGGAATCGGTCAAGGGCCAGGCCGAGCTCGAGAAGGCCAGCGAATTCATCCACTTCGCGTGCACGTCCGAGGACATCAACAACACGTCGCACGGCATGATGCTCGCCGGCGCGCGCGAGCACGTGATCCTGCCCGCGCTGCGCACCGTCCATCAGCGCCTCGTCGCGCTCGCGCACGCGCTCGCCGACCAGCCGATGCTGTCACGCACGCACGGCCAGCCGGCCAGCCCGACGACGCTCGGCAAGGAACTCGCGAACGTCGCCGCGCGCCTTGCCCGCGCGATCGTGCGCATCGAGAAGGTCGAGATCCTCGGCAAGATGAACGGCGCGGTCGGCAACTTCAACGCGCACCTGTCCGCGTATCCGGAATTCGACTGGGAAGCGTTCTCGCGCGACGTGATCGAGAACCGCCTGAAGCTCACGTTCAACCCGTACACGATCCAGATCGAGCCGCACGACTACATGGCCGAGCTGTTCGATGCGGTCGCCCGCGCGAACACGATCCTGCTCGACCTCGACCGCGACATCTGGGGCTACATCTCGGTCGGCTACTTCAAGCAGAAGACGAAGGCCGGCGAAATCGGCTCGTCGACGATGCCGCACAAGGTCAACCCGATCGACTTCGAGAATTCGGAAGGCAACCTCGGCCTTGCGAACGCGACGCTGCGCCACCTCGCCGACAAGCTGCCGGTGTCGCGCTGGCAGCGCGACCTCACCGATTCGACCGTGCTGCGCAACATGGGCGTCGCGCTCGGCTACTCGCTGCTCGCGTACGATTCGCTGATCCGCGGTCTCGACAAGCTCGAAGTGAACCCGCAGCGCCTGAACGAAGACCTCGACAACTGCTGGGAAGTGCTCGCTGAGCCGGTGCAGACGGTGATGCGCCGCTACGGCATCGAGAACCCGTACGAGCAGCTGAAGGAACTGACGCGCGGCAAGGGCATCACGCGCGATGCGCTGCAGGTGTTCATCGGCACGCTGGCGATCCCGCAGGATGCGAAGGATCGTCTGCTCGCGATGACCCCGGCGTCGTACATCGGCAAGGCCGTCGAACTGGCGAAGCGGATCGCGTAACACCGCTTGCGCCCGCTCCGGCGGCGCGGCTTCGTCCGCTGCCGCCCTGGATAGCAAAACGCCCGATGCGAACTTCGCATCGGGCGTTTTTTTGTTCCATATCGCGGGCCGCCGCACTGGCCGCCGCCCCGAAATGAAAAGGGCGCCCCGTGAACTGAGCCGGCCCCAGGAAGCTGGACGCCAATCCAGCCTTTGGGGTGCAGCTCGGAACCGGCGCGCCCTTGGCGTCGCGCAAATACCGCAAACCGCGCTCAGTGCTGCTGCGCGATCCCGATCTTCAGCATGACCTGATCGACAATCTCCACGGGCGTCAGCGCGATGCTGATCTCGATCGCCTCGTCCGGCCCCGGTTCCTCGAGCGTGTCGAGCTGGCTTTGCAGCAGCGACGGATCGAAGAAATGGCCGGTGCGGGTCTTCAGGCGTTCGTGCAGCATGTCGAACGAGCCCTTCAGATAGACGAACCGCACATCGACATCGTTGCCGCGCAGCACGTCGCGATACGAGCGCTTCAGCGACGAGCAGGTAAACACCGCCGTCTCGCCCGCCCGCAGCTTTTCCTCGATGGCGGCACGGATCGCGCCCAGCCACGGCCAGCGGTCCTCGTCGGTCAGCGGAATCCCGCGATGCATCTTTTCCTTGTTGGCGGCACTGTGGAATGCGTCGCCATCGGTATAGGCGCACGACAGGCGTTCCGCAAGCATTTCGCCGATCCGCGACTTGCCCGCGCCCGATACGCCCATTGCGATCAGAATCATTGACTACCCCTTGTTACAGAACCGCGCTCAGCATCAGCGTAAAGGTGAGGCCGAGCAGCGAGATGATCGTTTCGAGCAGAGTCCAGGTCTTGAACGTCTGACCCACCGTCATCCCGAAATACTCCTTGATCAGCCAGAAGCCGCCGTCGTTGACGTGCGAGAAGATCAGCGAACCCGATCCCGTCGCCAGCACCAGCAGTTCAGGCCGGATCGCCGCGCCCGATGCCGCGGCGATCGGCGCGACGATGCCGCAGGCGGTCGTCATGGCCACCGTCGCCGATCCCGTCGCGAGACGGATCAGCGCCGCGACGAACCAGCCAAGCAGCAGCGGCGACAGATGCGCCTGCGTCGCCGACGCGACGATCTGCTGCGAGATGCCGCTGTCACGCAGGATACCCCCAAAGCCGCCACCCGCGCCGACGATCAGCGTAATCCCCGCGATCGGCGCCAAGCACTCGCCGCAGAATTTCTGGATCTGGTCCCGATTGAACCCCTGCAGCTTGCCGAACGTGAAGAAGCTCACCAGCACCGCGATCAGCAGCGCGACGTCCGAGTTGCCGGCGAAGCGCAGCAGGCTGTTCGGCAGCGATTTCGGCGCGAACACCAGGTCGGCCCAGCTGCCGATCAGCATCAGTCCCACCGGCAGCAGGATCGTAAACAGCGTGATGCCGAAGCTCGGCAGCTCGCGCTTCTTGCCGTCCGCGTGCGACTCGACGAACTGCTCGGCGAGGGGGTTGTGGTTCGGCAGCTTCACGTACTTCGAAATCGTCAGCGCGAACAGCGGACCGGCGACGATCGCGGTCGGCACGCCGACGATCAGACCGAAAGCAATCGTCTTGCCGATATCGGCGCCGTACTGCTGGACCGCCAGCAGCGCCGCCGGGTGCGGCGGAATCAGGCCATGCACGACCGACAGGCCCGCGACCATCGGCAGGCCGACGACGAGCAGCGACTTGCCGGTGCGTTTCGCGACGTTGAACGCGATCGGGATCAGCAGCACGAAGCCGACTTCGAAGAACACCGGCAGGCCGACGATGATCGCGACGAACATCATCGCCCAGTGAATGTTCTTCTCGCCGAACCAGCTGATCAGCGTGGTCGCGATCCGCTCGGCGCCGCCCGATTCGGCCATCATCTTGCCGAGCATCGTGCCGAGGCCGACGACCACGGAGATGTGGCCGAGCGTGTTGCCGTTGCCCGTTTCGAACGACTTGACGATCTTGTCCATCGGCATGCCGACGACGAGACCGAGGCCGAGCGAGACAATGATCAGCACCAGGAACGGATAGATCTTGAAACGCGCGATCATCACGATCAATGCCACGATCGCGATTACGGTGTAAATGAGCAGCATGCTGCCCTGGACAGCCCCCATGTGGCACTCCTCCTTAGGATTTATTCGAACCGGGCTGATCGACGCGAGCGCGCCCGGCTGTACAGGTCTCCGAAGCAGCGGGAACCCCGCCGTCAGGACGCTGAATTTTACTTATCTTTATCTTCGAGCGATAGAACCGGTTCCACTAACAAAAAACCCTCGGAAAACAAGCACTAAGCGCAGATTTTCCGAGGGTGAAGCTGGCATTGCACGCAAGGTCAGCGTGGAAGCTGGCTTGCAGCTTGCGCGAGACGCGTGACTTCCGCCCAGTCCTGCGCGGCGAGCGCAGCCTTCGGCGTGAGCCACGACCCGCCGACACACACGACGTTCGGCAGTTTCAGGAAATTCGGCGCGGATTCGGCCGTAATGCCGCCCGTCGGGCAGAACTTCAGGTTCGGGAACGGACCGTGGAACGCCTGCAGCATCGGCACGCCGCCCGCCTGCTGGGCCGGGAAGAACTTGACGATCTCGTAACCGAATTCGAGCGCCTGGACGATATCGCTCGGCGTCATCACGCCGGGCAGCAGCGGCAGGCCGGCGTCGAGTGCGGCGTTGTGCAGCGCTTTCGTCAGGCCGGGCGACACGCCGAACTGCGCGCCCGCCTTCTTCGCCTGCGCGCAATGCTCGGGCTTCGTGATCGTGCCCACGCCGACGACGATGTCGTCCGCGAGCTGGCTCGCGCGTTCGATCGCCTTCAGGCCCGCTTCGGTGCGCAGCGTGATCTCGAGCACCTTCACACCGCCCGCATGCAGCGCACGCGAGACGTTTTCGCCCTGCTCGACCGAGTCGAATGCGAGCACCGGAATCACCGGGCCCAGCTTCACGATTTCGCCAATCGTCTTCATCGATAGCTCTCCTTGAATCTTGAAATTACGCGGTGACGTGCACGGCGGCTTCGCCGGGCAGCGTCCCGAAAACCGATGCGCCCTGCTCCGCCGGCGCCGCCGACGTGCGGAACACGCCGAACAGATCGCGGCCGAAGCCCGCCTCGTTGTCTGCCTGATGCTGCGGCTGCGCGACCGGGCGCGCCTGCCATTCCGCCTCGTCGATCTCGATGTCGAGCACGCCGGCTTCGGCGTCGATCACGAGCGTATCGCCCGTCTTCACCTTGCCGAGCGGGCCGTTCAACAAGGCTTCCGGCGACACGTGGATCACCGCCGGCACCTTCCCCGACGCGCCCGACATGCGGCCGTCGGTGACGAGCGCGACATGGAAACCCTCGTCCTGCAGCACGCCGAGCAGCGGCGTCAGACGGTGCAGTTCCGGCATGCCGTTCGCACGCGCGCCCTGGAAACGCACCACCGCGACGAAGTCCCGTTTCAGCTCGCCGCGATCGAATGCCTCCTGCACCGCCTCCTGCGAATCGAACACGATCGCGCTCGCCTTCACCTTGCGGTGCGCCGGCGCGACCGCCGAAATCTTGATCACGCCGCGGCCGAGCCGGCCCTGCATCAGGCGCAAACCGCCGTCCGGCTGGAACGGCTCGCCGATCGGTCGCAGCACTGCTGCGTCGTGGCTGTCGGCCGGTCCGTCGACCCACGTCAGCTTGCCGTCGATCAGCTTCGGCTCCTTCGTGTAATGCGACAGCCCGCGGCCGGCGACGGTCGTCACGTCCTCATGCAGCAGGCCGCCTTCGAGCAGATTGCGCACCAGGAACGCGACACCGCCCGCCGCATGGAAATGGTTCACGTCCGCCTTGCCGTTCGGATAGATCTTCGCGAGCAGCGGCACCGCCGCGGACAGCTCGTCGAAATCGTTCCAGTCGATCAGGATGCCCGCCGCGCGCGCGATCGCGACGAGATGCAGCGTGTGGTTCGTCGAGCCGCCCGTCGCGAGCAGCGCGACGATGCCGTTGACGATCGCCTTCTCGTCGATCACATGGCCGATCGGCGTGTAGTGGCCGCGTTCGGCAGTCAGGTCGAGCACGCGGCGCGCGGCCTCGGCCGTCAGCGCGTCGCGCAGCGGCGTATGCGGATGCACGAATGCCGAGCCGGGCAGATGCAGGCCCATCAGCTCCATCAGCATCTGGTTGCTGTTCGCGGTGCCGTAGAACGTGCAGGTGCCCTGCCCGTGATAGGCGGCCGACTCCGCTTCGAGCAGCGCGTCGCGCCCGACCTGGCCGGTCGCGAACTGCTGGCGGATCTTCGCCTTGTCGTCGTTCGACAGGCCGCTCGTCATCGGGCCGGCCGGCACGAAAATCGTCGGCAGATGCCCGAACTGCAGCGCGCCGATCAGCAGTCCCGGCACGATCTTGTCGCAGATGCCGAGGCACAGCGCCGCGTCGAACATGTTGTGCGTCAGCGCGACCGCGGTGCTCATCGCGATCACCTCGCGCGAGAACAGCGACAACTCCATCCCGGCATTGCCCTGCGTGATGCCGTCGCACATCGCCGGCACGCCGCCCGCGAACTGCGCGACGCCGCCGTTCTCGCGCGCGGCGGCCTTGATGATGTCCGGGAAATCCTTGTACGGTGCGTGCGCGGAGAGCATCTCGTTGTACGCGGAGACGATGCCGATGTTCGGCTGGCGGATCGTCTTGATCACCAGCTTGTCGTGGCCTTCGATGCCGGCGAAACCGTGCGCCAGGTTCGCGCACGACAGCGCGCCGCGCGCCGGAAACTTGCCTTGCGCGTGATCGATGCGGTTCAGATAGGCGGAACGGGTCGCTTGGCTGCGCGCGATCACGCGTTCGGTGACTTTCGCCAGAGTGGGATGCAGCGAGGTCATGCTGGGCGCTCCTGGATGGCCGGCCGACACCGGCGGTTGGGATCGTGGGGACGGCCGAACAGGTCGACCGAACCGCGCCAGTCTAGTAGAAAAACTACATACCAGCAATGCGTGACGATACGGATATTTCGCAAACCTTCGGTCATTCCCGCGTATTAATTAGCATTAACCCTAGGAATCTGAGTCAAGACATCGTGACGCGCCGCCCGAAACCGCTAGTATTTTTATGTAGATTTTCTACAATTCGATTGCGATACACTCGCTCATCCGAACCTGATTTCCATTTGCCGTCCCATGCTGCCCCGCATCGAAGCGATCCGCCACGACCTGCGCCCATCCGAACGCAAGCTCGCCGACTACATCCTCGCCGCGCCGCGCGAAGTGCTCGACCTTGCGATGACCGAGCTGTCGACGCGTGCCGGCGTCAGCCAGCCGACGATTGCGCGCTTCTGCCAGGCGCTCGGCTGCAGCGGCTTTCGCGAATTCAAGATCCGTCTTGCGCAGAGCATCGCGCCGGGCGTGTCGTCGGTCTACCGCGACGTCCTGCCCGACGAGCCCGCGCCCGGCATCATCGGCAAGGTATTCGACCGCACGATCGGCGCACTGATCGAAGTGCGCAACAGCCTGTCGGCGGGCAGCGTCGCGGACGCGATCGCGCTCCTGTCGAACGCATCGCGAATCGAGTTCTACGGCGCGGGCGGATCGGGCATCGCCGCGCAGGACATCCAGCACAAGTTCTTCCGGCTCGGCGTGCCGAGCGTCGCGTATTCCGATCCGCACACGTTCTCGATGTCGGCCGCGCTGCTCGGGCCGCACGACGTCGTCGTCGCGATCTCGAATACCGGCCGCACACGCGACATCGTCGACGCGGCGCGTGCCGCGCTCGCCTGCGGCGCGAAGGTCGTCGCGATCACGCACAGCCATTCGCCGCTCGCGAAGCTCGCAACGGTGAGCCTCGCGTCGAACATCGCCGAGGAAACCGACGTGTTCTCGCCGATGACGTCGCGCATGTCGCATCTCGCGATCGGCGACATCCTCGCGGTCGGTGTCGCGCTGTCGCGCGGCCCCGCGCTGATGGAGCGGGTCGGCCGCGCGAAGGAGGCGATCACGCGCCGCCGGATCGACGATCACGCGAAGGACGACAAGGCGTAAACGGCAAACGGCGCCCGAGGGCGCCGCTGTGCGAACAGGCGGGAAATCAGAACGGCTTGATGACCGCCAGCGCGACCGCCACCAGCATCCCGAGCACCGGCAGCTCGTTGAATACGCGATACCACCTGTCCGAACGGCGGTTCTCGCCGCGCTCGAACACCTTGAGCAGATGGCCGCAATACGCGTGATAGACGATCAGGAGCAGCACGACGCCGACCTTCGCATGCACCCAGCCCTGGCCCGCGCCGATGCCGACGACGAGCCACAGCCACAGCCCGCACGCGAGCGCGGGCACCGCGATGAGCGTCATGAAGCGGAAGAGCTTGCGCGCCATCACGAGGAGCCGGCGCACCGCTGCCGGCTCGGTTTCCATCGCGAGGTTCACGTAGATGCGCGGCAGATAGAACAGGCCCGCGAACCACGAGGCGATCAGAACGATATGAAATGTCTTGACCCAGAGCATTGCCATCGATTGCGCGCCTCGCCTTACTGACGCCCTTCGCCGTGCCCGAGCACGATGTACTTCAGCGACGTCAGCCCCTCGAGGCCGACCGGGCCGCGCGCATGCAGCTTGTCGTTCGAGATGCCGATTTCCGCGCCGAGGCCGTATTCGAAGCCGTCCGCGAAGCGCGTCGATGCGTTCACCATCACGCTCGCCGAATCGACTTCGCGCAGGAAGCGCATCGCACGGTCATGGTCTTCGGTCACGATCGCATCGGTGTGATGCGAACCGTATTCGTTGATGTGCACGATCGCCGCGTCCATGTCGTCGACAATCTTGATCGCCAGTACCGGTGCGAGGTATTCGGTGCGCCAGTCCTCCTCGGTCGCGTCGACGAGCGGGCCGACGCCGGCCTTCTCGAGCACCGCTCGCGCGGCGGGATCGACACGCAGCTCGACCGCCTTGTCGCGATACAGTCGGCCGAGCGGCGGCAGCACCGCGTCGGCGATATCTTTCGAGACCAGCAGCGTCTCCATCGTGTTGCAGGTGCCGTAGCGGTGCGTCTTCGCGTTGTCGCACACGGTCAGCGCCTTGCTCAGGTCCGCCCGGTCGTCGACATACACGTGGCAGATGCCATCGAGATGCTTGATCATCGGCACCCGCGCCTCGGCGATCAGCCGCTCGATCAGGCTCTTGCCGCCGCGCGGCACGATCACGTCGACGTATTCGGTCATCGTGATCAGCTTGCCGACCGCGGCACGGTCGGCGGTTCCGACGACCTGTACCGCATCCTGCGGCAAACCCGCCTCCGCGAGCCCCTCGCCGATCAGCTTCGCGAGCGCGGCGTTCGATTCGAGCGCCTCGGAGCCGCCGCGCAGGATCGTCGCGTTACCGGACTTCAGGCACAGCGCCGCCGCGTCGATCGTCACGTTCGGCCGCGACTCGTAGATGATGCCGATCACACCGAGCGGCACACGCATCTGGCCGACCTGGATACCGCTCGGGCGGTACTTGAGATTGCCGATCTCGCCGATCGGATCGGCAAGCGACGCCACCTGGCGCAGCCCCTCGATCATCGTCTTCAGCGCCTTGTCCGACAGCGTCAGACGATCGATGAATGCGGCGTCCATGCCCTTGTCGCGAGCGCGCGCGACGTCGCGGGCGTTCGCCGCCTTCAACGCCTGCGCGTCGCGTTCGATCGCGCGGGCGACCGCCTCGAGCGCCGCGTTCTTCGCCGCCGTGCTGGCGCGCGCCATTGCGCGCGATGCGTGACGGGCGCGGCGGCCCAGGTCCGTCATGTACTGATCGATATCCATCGTGTGACTCGAAAGGCGAGCCGCTGGGTGCGGCATGAAATCATGAGAAAGCGCGCGGTGCGACGATGATGCGGCCGCGCCGGCTGTCGAAGCATTGTAAGCGGGTTGCGAATGGTGCGCCGGAGCCGGGCCTCAGCGCCGCACGCGACCCGCGGTCGGCGGTCGTTCGCCCGGTTGTGCGCCGGCGACCGTCATCGCGAGCTGGAACAGGCCGTCCCAGGGATCGGGCGGCGGATCGTCGTGGGTGCGGCGCCCCGGCGTCACGGCCGACAAGCCCTTGACCTGCCGGTCGAGCCGCGCGGCGAACGCCAGCGCCTTCTCGAGCCCGGCTTCGGACACACGGTTGAGCGCCGGCCCGACCAGCCGCTCGCGCGGCCCCCAGACGCGATTCTCGCGCAGCAGCGTCGCGAGCGGCTTGCCCGCCGTCACGCCGTGCTTGATCCGCAGCAACGTACGCAGCTCCTCGACCACCGCCCACATCACGAGCACGATCGCCTCGCCCTCGCCCTTCAGGCCATCGATCATCCGCGCGAGCCGCGCGGCATCGCCGGCCAGCATCGCTTCGTTCAGCTTGAATACGTCATAGCGCGCGACGTTCAGCACGGCATCGTGCACCTGCTCGAACGACAGCGCGCCTTGCGGATACAGCAGCCCGAGTTTCTGGATCTCCTGATGCGCGGCGAGCAGATTGCCCTCGACGCGCTCGGCGATGAACTGCAGCGAACGCCGCCCGTCCTCGCCGCCCGCCACGCGCTGCCCCTGCATCGCGAGCCGCTGGCCGATCCAGTTCGGCAGCTGCGCGCGTTCGACCGGGTCGATCTTCAGCGCGACACCGCTGTTCGCGAGCGCGGTAAACCATGCGGATTTCTGCGTCGCCGCATCGAGCCGCGGCAGCGTGACGAGCATCAGCACATCGGGATTGCCCGCGCCGGCGAGCGTCTTCAGCGCCTCGGCGCCTTCCTTGCCCGGCTTGCCCGACGGAATGCGCAACTCGATCAGCTGGCGCTCGCCGAACAGCGACATCGCCTGCGTCGAGCCGAGCAGCACGCTCCAGTCGAAACCGCGCTCGACCGTGTACACCGAGCGCTCGGTGAAACCGGCCGCGCGCGCCGCCGCGCGGATGCGGTCGCACGCTTCCTGCGCGAGCAGCGGCTCGTCGCCGAATACCGTATAGAGTCCGGCCGGCCCCTTCGCGAGGTGCGGCTCCAGCGCGTCAAGTCGCAGCTGCATCGTGTCGTATGCCGTCCATCACAGCGGCGGCGGCGGCAGCGGCGCGCGCGGCGCGACGCCGGGCACCACCTGTTCCGGCGACGACGGGTTCAGCGTGCGCACGATCGACAGACGCCGCATCAGCTGGTCGACCGCATCGCGCTGCATGTCCGCGTAGATGATCTCGGCTTCCTGCGCCTTCGCGTTCGTGAACTGGTTGCTGTACGTCATCGCACGGTTCAGCGCGATCGTGCTCGGCGCGATCAGCACCGTGCCGTCCTTGTTTGTCAGCGAATAGTTCAGCGAATAGTTGAGCGCGTATTCCTCGACCGTGCCGTACTGGTTGAGCGTCAGCGTGCCCATGCTGCGCGATTCCGACATGTGCAGCACGGCGTCCGCGTCGTCGGGCACCTTGACGATCTTGGTGTCGCTGCCGGCCTCGACCATGCGCGTGAGACGCGCCGCGACGGCCGGCTGCGCACCGACGACCAGCAGCTGCTTGAACACGTAGTCCTGCTGGCCCCGCAACTGGAAACCGCATGCCGACAGCGCGACCGCGCTGCCGACAAGCATCAAAAACGATCGGCGGATCACCTTCGCTCCTTTGGGATTCGTTCCGGCAGCCTGACGGCCGTCAGACGACGATGTTCACGAGACGGCCCGGCACGACGACGATCTTCTTCGCCGGCTTGCCTTCGCTGAACTTCGCGAACATCTCGTCGGCCAGCGCCGCAGCCTCGATCGCCTCGCGGCTCGCGTCCTTCGCGACCTTCAGCGCGCCGCGCACCTTGCCGTTGATCTGCAGCACGAGTTCGATCTCGGCCTGCTCGAGCGCGGCCTCGTCGACCTTCGGCCAGGGTGCGTCGAGCAGCGGGCCGAATTCGTCGGCATAGCCGAGCACCTTCCACAACTCGAACGTGACGTGCGGCACGACCGGATACAGCACGCGCAACAGCACGCCGTAGCACTCGCGCAGCACCGCGGGCGACGCGCCCTTCGCGCCGTCGATCGCGTTCAGCATCTTCATCGCCGCCGACACGACCGTGTTGTACTGCAAGCGCTGGTAGTCGAAATCGGCCTGCTTCAGCACGCTGTAGATCTCGCGGCGCAGGGCCCGGTCGGCATCGCCGAGCTTGGCTGCGTCGAAGCCCGCGCGCTCCGCCAGCGCCTCGCGGTTCGCGAAGCCGAAGCTCCACACGCGGCGCAGGAAGCGGCTCGCGCCCTCGACGCCGGCGCCCGACCATTCGAGCTGCTGCTCGGGCGGTGCGGCGAACATCGTGAACAGGCGCGCGGTATCCGCGCCGTACTGGTCGATCAGCACCTGCGGATCGACGCCGTTGTTCTTCGACTTCGACATCTTCTCGATGCCGCCGAGCACGACCGGCTGACCGTCGGCGTTCAGCGTCGCGCCGACCGGGCGGCCCTTGTCGTCATGCACGACGGTCACGTCGGCCGGGTTGTACCAGGTCTTCTTGCCGGAGGCATCCTCGCGATAGAACGTCTCGTTCAGCACCATGCCCTGCGTCAGCAGGTTCTTCGCCGGCTCGCCGAACTTCACGAGGCCGAGGTCGCGCATCACCTTGGTCCAGAAACGCGAATACAGCAGGTGCAGGATCGCGTGCTCGATGCCGCCGATGTACTGGTCCATCGGCATCCAGTAATCGGTGCGCGCGTCGACCATCGTTTCCGCATCCGGCGCGGTGTAGCGCGAGAAGTACCACGACGAATCGACGAACGTGTCCATCGTGTCGGTTTCGCGCTTCGCTGCCGCGCCGCACGTCGGGCACGTGCAGTTCAGGAACGCTTCCGACTTCGCGAGCGGGTTGCCCGAGCCGTCCGGCACGAGATCCTCCGGCAGCACGACCGGCAGATCCTGTTCCGGCACCGGCACGTCGCCGCACGACGGGCAGTGAATGATCGGGATCGGCGTGCCCCAGTAGCGCTGGCGCGACACGCCCCAGTCGCGCAGGCGCCACGTGACCTGCTTGTCGCCGAAGCCGCCCGCCTTCAGATCCGCGGCGATCGCGTCGACCGCCGCGCCGTGACCCAGTCCGTCATACTTGCCGCTGTTCACGCAGACCGCGACATCCTTGTCGCCGTACCACTCCTGCCATGCGTCGGTTGAGTACGTCTGGCCTTCGGCCGCGATCACCTGCTTGATCGGCAGGTCGTACTTCTTCGCGAATGCGAAATCGCGCTCGTCGTGCGCCGGCACGCCCATCACCGCGCCTTCGCCATAGCTCATCAGCACGTAGTTGCCGATCCACACCTCGACCGGCTCGTTCGTCAGCGGATGCCTGACCATGAAGCCGGTCGGCACGCCCTTCTTCTCCATCGTCGCCATGTCGACTTCCGCGACGCCGCCGCGCTTGCATTCGTCGATGAACGCCTGCAGCTCGGGCTTGTCCTGCGCGAGACGCGTGGCGAGCGGATGCTCGGCCGCGATCGCGCAGAACGTCACGCCCATGATCGTGTCGGCGCGCGTCGTGAACACGCGCAGCAGCTTCTGCTCGCCGTCCAGTTCGTACGGGAAGCCGAAGTTCACGCCGAAGCTCTTGCCGATCCAGTTCTGCTGCATGATCTTTACGCGCTCCGGCCAGCCGAGGCCGTCCAGATCGTTCAGCAGCTCGTCGGCGTACTGCGTGATGCGCAGGTAGTACATCGGGATCTCGCGCTTCTCGACGAGCGCGCCCGAGCGCCAGCCGCGGCCGTCGATCACCTGCTCGTTCGCGAGCACGGTCTGGTCGACCGGATCCCAGTTCACGGTGCCCGTTTTCTTGTACGCGATGCCCTTCTCGAGCATCTTGAGGAACAGCCACTGATTCCACTTGTAGTAGTCGGGCTTGCAGGTCGCGATCTCGCGCGACCAGTCGATCGCGAGACCCATCGACTGCATCTGGCCCTTCATGTACTCGATGTTGTCGTAGGTCCACTTCGCGGGCGGCACGCCGTTCGCCATCGCGGCGTTCTCGGCCGGCATGCCGAACGCGTCCCAGCCCATCGGCATCAGCGTGTTGTAGCCGTTCATCCGCAGATAGCGGTACATCACGTCGTTGATCGTGTAGTTGCGCACGTGACCCATGTGCAGCTTGCCGGACGGGTAAGGCAGCATCGACACGCAGTAGAACTTCGGCTTTTGCGAGTCTTCCGTCGTCTTGTAAGCATCGGCTGCGCGCCAGTCGCGCTGGGCGGCGGCTTCGACGTCGGCGGGTACGTATCTTTCGTGCATGGCGTGGTTCGGACTAGGCTGTAGGCGACGCGCCGCGACAGGCGCGCGCGGGAGTGGATCGAAAGTCGTGCTTGCCCGGCAGGCGGACGTCCTCGCGGCTTCCGGGCCTTCCTTCGCTATCCCGAACAGGGCCGGGACGCCGCGAGAAGATCCGGGGAACCGGGACAACGTCGGTCAACCGGGAAAAACGTCGATTATACCGTCCACGCCGGGCCGAGCGGCCCGTCTCGCGGGCGAAGTCGCGCTTAGCGAAGCGCGGGCGCCGTGGAACCGGCGGTTCGCGGGGGCAGGTCGGTCACGAATCCGATCCGCGACAGCCCTGCGGCCTGCGCCGCGCCCATCACCTGTGCGATCACGTCGTAGCGCGTCGCGCGCGACGCGCGCAGGCGCAGCTCGGGCGGCGAGCCGCTTTCGGCGGCCGCGCGGAACCGCGCCGGCAGCGCCTCGAGCGCGACGGGCGCATCGTCCCAGTAGAGCCGGCCGGCATCGTCGATCGATACCGTGACGGTGTGCGGCGTCTCGCGCGCAGCGCCCGCCGCGACCTTCGGCAAATCGAGCCGGATCGCGTGCGTCATCAACGGAGCCGTGACGATGAAAATGACGAGCAGGACGAGCATCACGTCGATCAGCGGCGTCATGTTGATGTCCGCCATCGGCGCGGACGTCTTGTGATGGTCGAGTCCGCCGAATGCCATGATCGCGTCCCGGGAAGCGGAGGTCAGGCCTCGTTCGCGCACACGAATACGTGCAGGTCGCGCGCGAAGCCGTCGAGTTCTTCGGCGAGCTGGCGCACGAGGCGCCCGAGGATGTTGTAGGCGAGCACCGCGGGAATCGCGACCACGAGCCCGAACGCGGTCATGATCAGCGCCTCGCCGACCGGCCCGGCGACGTTTTCGATCTGCGCCTGCCCGCTCGCGGCGATGCTGCCGAGCGCATGGTAGATGCCCCAGACCGTGCCGAGCAGCCCGACGAACGGCGCGGTGCTGCCGATCGACGCCAGCAGCACCTGGCCGAATTCGAGCCGCCGCTGCGAACGCAGCATCGCATGACGCAGCGCGCGCAACACGCGTTCGCTGCGCTCGACGCGCGCGGCCAGCGCGGCGGGATCGTGGTCATGTGCTGCATCGCGCGCCGCCTCGGCGAGCGGCACGAACACGCGTTCGCGATCCGCACCGGCAAGTACGGCGATGCCCGCATCGAGCGTCGCCGCGCGCCAGAACGCGGCGAGCGCGCTCGGCCCCTGCCGCTTCGCGCGGACCAGCAGCCAGGCTTTCACGAGGAGGAAACACCAGCTCGCGATCGACATCGCGAGCAGTAGATAGGCGACCGCGTGCGTAACCGCGTCGCCGCTTTCGAGATAGTGGATGACGCCGGGGGGAGTCGCCATCGCCGTTCGCGTCAGCGCAGGCCGAGCACGTCCTGCATGTCGAACAGGCCGGCGCCGCGCGTCGACAGGAACTGCACCGCGCGCAGCGCGCCCTGCGCATACGACACGCGGCTCGACGATTTGTGAGTGATCTCGATCCGCTCGCCGATCCCGGCGAACAGCACGGTGTGATCGCCGACGATGTCGCCGCCGCGGATCGCCGCGAAGCCGATCGTCGACGGATCGCGCTCGCCCGTCACGCCCTGACGGCCGTACACCGCGCACTCGTCGAGCGAGCGGCCGAGCGCGCCGGCGACGGCTTCGCCCATCATCAGCGCGGTGCCCGACGGCGCATCGACCTTGTGACGGTGGTGCGCCTCGATGATCTCGATGTCGTAGCCGTGCGAGAAGTACTTCGCGGCGAATTCGAGCAGCTTCAGCGTGACGTTGACGCCAACGCTCATGTTGGCCGCGAACACGATGCCGACCTTTTCCGACGCGGCGCGCAGCGTCGCCTTCTGTTCGTCGGTAAAGCCGGTCGTGCCGATCACGAGCTTCACGTCGTGGCGCAGCGCGGCCTCGATGTGCGCGATCGTCCCTTCCGGGCGCGTGAAGTCGATCAGGTAATCGGCCTGCGCGAACACCGCGTCGAGGTCGTCCGTCAGTTTCACGCCGGTTTCCTTGCCGAGGAACGCACCGGCGTCCTGGCCGAGGTGCGGCGAGCCGGCGCGGTCGAGCGCGCCGACGAGCTGCGCGTCGGAATCGTTGAGAACGGCTTCGATCAGCATGCGGCCCATACGGCCCGATGCACCGGCAATCGCAATCTTCATGGCTTTCTATACGACAGGTCTAAAGCTAAAGGCGGGCGGCGCAAGCCGCCCGGATTCCGCCGGCACGCAGGCCGGCAGCGCGCTTACTCGGACGCGCCCGGCGCGGTAAGCGGCTGGTTCTGCAGCGTATCCGAACCTTGCGGACCGACGGGCGGCGGCGCCTCGTTCCCCACGGTCGGCTGCGGCGGACGATGGAACTGGAATTGCGGCTGGATCGCCGGAACCGCGCCCGGCGGCTGGCCGCCCGGCACCGGCGCGCCGGCCGCCGCCTGCGCGGACGGCGTGAAGCGGCGCGCGTTCGCGCCCTGGCCGGACACCTGCCGTGTTGCACGGTTCGCCGCGCGTGCGGCTTGCGCATTCGCGTCCTGGTCGACTGCGGCAGCAGCAGCGGCGACCGCGTCCGGCTTTGCCTCCGCCACCGGTGCGCTCGCCGCTTCGACGGCGCTTGCCGCGGCCGTTGCGACCGGTTTCGGCTGCTTCTTGCCGCGCCGGTCGCCGTCGATGTCGGCCAGCAGGTCGAGTTCGGACGGCAGATTGTCGGCGCCCGTCCAGCTCGACAGGTGCTCGCCCGAGAACGTCAGCACGAGGTCGCGCTGCTGGACGACGGCCGTCGAACCGCGCTTGAAGTAGAAGAGGTAATCCCAGCGGTCGGCGTGGAACATGTCCGACAGCAGCGGCGTGCCGAGCAGCGCGCGCACCTGGTCGCGGGTCATGCCGACCTGCAGTTGCGACGCTTTCTCCTGCGACACGAAGTTGCCCTGCACGACCGTGATGCGATACGGCGTAATGCTTTGCGCGATGCGCTGCGTCACGCTGTCGTAAGACGAACAACCCGCCAGCGCGGCAACGGCGGCGGCAGCGATGATGGCACTCCGCATGCGGCTCCTCTGATAGTGCGAAAGAGATTTTCGAATCATTTCCCTCACCGTGCCGGCCCGCTCTGGCAGGCCGCGCGTGTATCTGTAACGGCGAAAAGCCGGTAACATTGAAGCCCTGCATTGTACTCTAGGGATGCCTAGCCATGACCAATCCGACGGATCTCAAGAATATCGGGCTGAAGGCCACCCTACCTCGCCTCAAGATTCTCGAGATTTTCCAGCAGAGCCCCGTGCGTCACCTGACGGCGGAAGACGTTTACCGCAACCTGCTCAACGAGCAGCTCGACATCGGGCTCGCGACGGTTTACCGCGTGCTGACGCAGTTCGAGCAGGCCGGCCTGCTCACGCGCAGCAATTTCGAATCCGGCAAGGCCGTGTTCGAGCTGAACGAAGGCTCTCACCACGACCACCTTGTCTGTCTGGACTGCGGCCGGGTCGAGGAATTCTTCGACGCGGAGATCGAAAGCCGCCAGCAATCGATCGCGAAGGAACGCGGCTTCAGGCTTCAGGAGCACTCGCTCGCGCTGTACGGCAACTGCACGACCGAGAACTGCCCGCACCGCAAGCACTGAGCGGCGCACCCGCACACGCGAATCGGCCCGGCCGGCGTCATGCCTTCCGGGCCAATTTTTTGGGGAAACATCACGCCTTTGCGGCATGCCGCAGGCAACGGGCGCACTTAAGACGGGGGCGCAGCCGACAGACCGCCGCAGCGCGCGTCAGACCGCGCTCGCATACATCTCCGGGAACACGAGTTGCCAGACCGTGTCGAGCGCTGTCTCCTCGCAGTTCGGCTGCGTGCCGCCGCGGTCGACGACGACGAAATCGCTGACCGCGTCGAGCGCCAGCAGCGGATGGTGCCAGACGCCCTTCGCATAGTTCACGCCCTGCCAGCCTTCGACGAGGAATGCACGCATCCGCTCCGGCCGGAACGTGCCGGCCGGCGCCACGACCACCACATAGCGCGACACCGCCGCAAGCGGAATGAACGCCTGGCTGCCGAGCGGGTGGCGCTCCATCATCGTGATCGCAATCGGCAGCGCGCGCGGCTGTGCGCGGAACACGCTGATGAGCGGCCGCCCGCCGCCATCGCAGACATCGATCGTGGCGAGATCGTGAAAACGCTCGGTCGTTCCGCCGTTGATCGGGAAATGCCGGGCGCCTTCGAGCGCGATCACGTCGCCGAACGGCGTGAACGTCTCGCGGGTCAGGCGCTCGAGGCGCAACGTCGGACGCGTCGTCATGACCGCCCTCAGACCGGCTCGCCCCACAGACGCAGGCGCGACACGCCGCCATCCGGGAAGATGTTGAAGCGCACGTGCGTGACCGGGCCGAGCGCGGCCAGCGGGTCGAACGCATGGATGCTGTCCATCGACAGCTTCTGCTCGCCCAGCAACTCGGGCCAGAACATCGCCTGCGTGATCAGCGAATCGTCGGTGCCGCCTGCGACCTGCGCCGCCTGCAGCGAACAGCGATCCGGGAAATTGCCCTTGAAGTGCGCGGTGTCGACCTCGATGCGGCGAATGACGCCCGGCCGCGCCAGCGCGACGATCGCCCAGTCGTTGCCGGGTTCGCGGCGGCGGCGGGTTTCCCAGCCGTCGCCCATGTTGACGCCGCGCCCGGGCATCAGCATCTGCGATGCCGCCCCGAAGTGCTGGTTGTTCGCCGCCACCAGATAACCGCCATGCTCGATCGCCGCGAGGTCGATCAGCTCGCCTTTCGGCGCGTGGCGCCAGTCGCGCTGCGGCTGGCCGTAGACGCGCAGCCGCGCCAGGCCGCCGTCCGGATACAGGTTCACGCGCAGATGCGTATAGGGCCGCGGATCGGCGACGTCGACATAGTGATGGCTGTTGCCCTGCAGCGTCGTCGCGGGCACGATCGCGCGCCATTCGGCATTGTCGGACGGCGTCTCGCCGTCTGCGACGCACGCCTCGATCGACGCTGCCGGCGGGAAATTGCCGGTGAAGTGGCTGGTATCGAGGTCGACGCCGTGGATCACGCCGGGCCGCGCGAGGCGTATCACGCAGAAATCGTGGCCGGTCGTGCGCTTGCGGCGCGTCTCCCAGCCGTCCATCCACTTGCCGTGATCGTCGTACTTCCCCGGAACGAACACGGCAGGCTCGGGATTCAGCATGCGCTCCTTCGGCGCGAAGAACTCGTCGCTTGCGAACAGCGCCTTCGCACCGAACCGAGGATCGGCGAGGTTCATGTAACGACGCGTGAAGGCCGGCGCGTTCGGATCGGGAATCGGGTTGGCCATTGTGTCTCCTGTTGTCGATCAGATATTGACTGGACTGAGCGCTTTCGCTCCTTGTATCGGTCGGAGTCGGTACTTCAGCACCGAGACTCGCCATGCTTCGCATGCCGATCCCGCCCGGGACTGCCCGGATTGAAGCGCCGGCACATTCGGCGCCGAAGGCATTGCAGCAGTGGTCAAACTGCATGCGCCCGGTCGGCGCCCAGCGGCGCGGCAGCGCTTCCCTCCTCGTCGGCCGGCACGTAGCGCAGCTCCTGGTTCAGCACGCGCTTCGCGCGGGCCTTGTCGATATCGTTCTCCCACACGGCGACGACGACGGTCGCGACGCAGTTGCCGATCAGGTTGGTCAGCGCGCGGGCAATGCCGACGAACCAGTCGACCGGCAGGATCAGCACGAGGCCGAGCACGGGGATCGCGGGAATCGCTGACAGCGTCGCCGCGAGAATCACGATCGCCGAACCGGGGATGCCATGCGCACCCTTCGACGTGACGAGCGACACGAGCAGCACGACGATCAGGTCGTGGGTCGACAGCGGCGTGTTGGTCGCCTGCGCGATGAACAGCACGGCGAGCGTCAGGTAGATCGAGAAGCCATCGAGGTTGAACGAATAGCCGGTCGGGATCACGAGGCCGACGGTCGAGTCCTTCACGCCCATGTATTCGAGCTTGCGCATTACCTGCGGCAGCACCGCGTCGGATGACGCCGTGCCGAGCACGATCGACAGTTCCTCGCGCAGGTAGCGGATCAGCTTGAACACCGAAAACCCGGCGAACCGCATCACGATGCCGAGCACCACGGTGACGAACACGATGCAACTCAGATAGAACACGGCGACGAGGTAGCCCAGCTGCTTGAGCGATGCGACCCCGTACTTGCCGGTCGTGAATGCGATCGCGCCGAGCACGCCCAGCGGCGCGAGCTTGATGACGAAGCCGATCACGCGGAAGAACACGTGCGACAGTTCGTCGATCAGGCCGGTGACGCGCTGCGCCTTGTCGCCGAGCAGCGACAGCGCCGACCCGAACAGCACCGCGAACACGAGGATCTGGAGGATGTCGCCCTTCGCGAACGCATCGATCGCGGTATCGGGGATGATCTTCAGCAGATAGCCGGCCGTGTCCTTCAGGCTCTCGGCGTGCTTCGCGTACGACGACAGCGACGCCGGATCGAGCGAATGCAGGTCGATGTTCATCCCGACGCCCGGACGCGTGAGCCAGGCAAGCACAAGCCCGATCATCAGCGCCAGCGTGGTCATGATCTCGAAATAGACGACGGCTTTCAGTCCGACCCGGCCGACTTTCTTCAGGTCGCCCGCATTGGCCATGCCGCTGACCACGACGCAGAACACGATCGGACCGATGACCATCTTGATGAGCTTCAGGAAAGCGTCGCCGAGCGGCCTCAGCGATTCGGCGAACTGCGGAAAGAACGCGCCGAGCGCGACCCCGAGAATCAATGCGACGACTACCCGGCCAAACAGCGAATTGAGGAATCTCGACACGGCGCTCTCCCGGATCAACGGTTGCAATCTGTGCTGTTCATACTGGTATGACCAGTGATGTTATGGACGATAGTAGGAAGCCGATATAGTCGCGTCAAGAAAGATCAAAATAGGGATTTCCCGCCCTGCGAGGCCGGCTGGAAAAGGGGCGGATCGAGACTTTCCCGTAGCGGCGGGATACGCGGCGACGCACGGATTACAATGCCGGTCAGACCAGCCCTCGACACATCAATGAAAAGCGTTCCCCATACCGTGACCGATACCGCCATCGCGACAATCCGCGACCGGATCGAGGCAGGCGCGTATCCGGTGGGCAGCCTGCTGCCGGCCCAGCGTCAGCTCTCCGAGGAACTGGAGATCAGCCGCGCGTCGCTGCGCGAGGCGTTGTCGACGCTCGAGGCGCTCGGGATGCTGCGCATCCGCGCCGGCAAGGGCGTCTATGTCGAAAGCGCGCAGGCGACGGCCGGGCATGCGTGGCGTTTCGCCGAGCAGTCGTCGCCGCCCGACACCTATCAGATGCGCTACGCACTCGAAGGCTTCGCCGCGCGGATGGCCGCGCACGTCGTCACGGACGACGACATCGCCTGGTTCGAGGACAACCTCGCCGAACTGCACGTCGCGCTGACCGAAAACGAACTCGACGAGGCGTCGCAGCTCGATTTCGAGTTCCACATGCGGATCGTCAGCCTCGCCGGCAATGCGGCGATCGAGTCGATCCTGCGCGGCAGCGCGGACATCATGAAGGAAAGCCAGCGCATGCCGTTCTACCGGCGCGAGCTGCTGTTTTCGACCTGGAACGAGCATCGCGCGATCGTCGATGCGCTGATCGCGCGCGATCCGGCCGCCGCCGGCGCGGCGATCGAGGCGCACATCTCGAATGCCGCGCAGCGCGCGGGCGTGTATTTCCCGACGCCGGCAACCTGAACGCCGCCACGCCGGCGCACAAAAAAACCCGGCCGGCGCATGACGCCGGACCGGGTTCGGTCGCTGCACGGGCCGCCTCGCGGCAGCCCTGCGTGCGCGGGATTACTTCGCGTTCGCGAGTGCGACCGCCGTATCCAGCATACGGTTCGAGAAGCCCCACTCGTTGTCGTACCAGCTCGACACCTTCACGAGACGGCCCGACACCTTCGTCAGCGTCGCGTCGAACGTCGACGAAGCCGGGTTGTGGTTGAAGTCGATCGACACCAGCGGCGCGTCGTTGTAGCCGAGGATGCCCTTCAGCGCGCCTTCCGACGCTTCCTTCATGATCGCGTTGACTTCCTCGACCGTCGTGTCGCGCTTCGCAATGAACGACAGGTCGACGATCGACACGTTGATGGTCGGGACGCGGATCGCGTAGCCGTCCAGCTTGCCGTTCAGCTCCGGCAGCACGAGGCCGACCGCCGAAGCCGCACCCGTCTTGGTCGGGATCTGGCTGTGCGTCGCCGAGCGCGCGCGGCGGAGGTCTTCGTGATACACGTCGGTCAGAACCTGGTCGTTCGTGTACGCGTGGATCGTCGTCATCAGGCCGGTTTCGAGGCCGATCTTGTCGTTCAGCGGCTTGACGAGCGGCGCGAGGCAGTTCGTCGTGCACGATGCGTTCGAGATGACCTTGTGCTCGGCCTTCAGCACGTTGTGGTTCACGCCGTAGACGATCGTCGCGTCGACGTCCTTGCCGCCCGGCG